>JBAQLU010000068.1:0-31437 GCA_049302065.1 Thermodesulfovibrionales bacterium | reverse complement strand
TTCACAAACCAGGGCGGCTTGATTCCCAATATCTTTGTATAAAAAACTTTTTCGTCCATGAATTTAGAATACTCAAACCACTATATATTGTATAGATCCATGAAAAACCCAGATGCGCCATTTTTTTTATAAATAAATTACAAAATAAACAGTGCCATTGATTCGCAGTACAGTCAACTTTGTTTTCTTCAATAGAATAAAAGTAGCAAATTTTTTTAAAGACAAAGAATGATTTAATGATATTATTTTTTTTCATACTCAGGAATCAAAACATGTTTTTTTACAAACCGTTTAAAATTTTCGACATCACATAAATGCTTTATTTCTATAGGCATAGATCTTTCCTTACATCTTTCAATGATTTTAGATTGTAAAAAAAGATAATTTCTTTGATATTCTAATTCATCAGTTTCAATTATTTTAAGTCGATGTGCTAAATATATGGAAATGTCATTACAGGATAGTTTTTTTGTTACTATGCTATCATATTCTTCCCAATGAAATAACAGAAGTGTGTAGGTCTCTTGAAAATATTCTGTAAATTGTGTTTTATTGATTTTAAAATCTCTTTTACTTTGTATGCCATTGATTTCTTTTCGTACAAGATATATATTGACAAGAAATTCTAAAAGGGCTGTTTCTATACATTCCATTAATTTGTAAGTTCTTCCATCAATATGGTGTTGACTTCGCCCAAATATATTTATATATCTTTTCTCATGAATTAAACAAGCAAGATAGTAATAACCTCTACTAGTAAGGTCATAGTCTGGACTCGGGGGAAGTTTTCGCCCAAGGGCTATCCTACCAAATAAAGCGCGCTCTCTCATCAGTTCCATTGATACCATATCATTGTTCAAATGAGGAATTTCTGATTGTTGTAATCCATAACTTTGCTCAAGGTTATTTAAATATGAATTATCAATATGATATGGAGGTGAAAATCTTTTGTAGGTTTCAAGTAATAATATATATTTGGAATTATTAATCATATTAGAAGGAATTTTTTTTTCTCTAAGAACTTTTTTTGATATATATTGGAACGTTTTCTTTTCATTTAAATTGTAAACTCTGATCTTTTCATCAGTATTAAGGCTTGCAAAATTTGTGATCAATTTTGTAAGACATTCTCTTAAATCAACTTTTTCTTTATATTGTTCACTTGACATGTAAATTAAAAGTTCTTGTGCATATTTAAGCATGTATCGAATATTTCCATTACTCATTTCTCTTATGAAATCGTGCTGAATAGAGTTAAAAGGATAATCAGGAAATAGAATATCTACTTTTTCGTCAACATTCTTTAAGAAATTAATGATTTTTTGAACTAAATCTGTTATTTTTGAAATGAGTCCGGATTTTATTAAGTTTCTTAAAGTTCTTCCTTCCTTTAGAAATGTTCTAATTCTAGCTTCTAAAATACTCCGGGCTGGTAGTGGCAAGAGAATAATCTTTTTAGAATCTTCAAATGCGTTTGAAATATTAAAATCATAATATGATTGGATATAATTATGAGCTGGAATGCGAGCAGCGATAACCACGCAAATATTTTCATCTCTATGGGATTTTTTAAATAATAATTTTTACCTTATGATACCCCGCTGTCTCTGCGGCGGGGAGTTTCATTATTTGTTAAATGTTACTTATAGCAACTTTAAAAGTCAAGTTTGTACGCTTCAGTTTGTACGCTTCAAACTTATCAATCCTACCTAAGTACGGTGGACTAATTTTTATCGATTGCCGGGTATAATCCGTGCAATTATGAGTATTCTGTACAGTGTAAGTAGGAGGAAGTAGCAAACGCTGAGTATTTCGGTATAAAGCTGTTACAACACTTGCTTCCATTTTGACAGGCATGACCTTGAATATGGATACAATACCCCAAAAAATAGAGTGCCTCAAATTATCCTTGCTGAGGCACTTTTGATTATCGCATACATCTATCTACGGATATGAAAGACGAGGATCTCTTGCCTCTTGTACTTGGTAGGTTGAAATGGATAATTCAGACGGCATATTCGCAAACTTGCCGCTCTATAGGGCTGTGGCAGGGAAGAGACACGATACCACAACTAATAGATAGGGAAATGCCGTGCATCATACCAGCTTTTACTCCAGCTTTAGATTGACGCAGCAGGCATCATGCACGGCACACGGCATTTGTCCATATCCGTTCCAGCTTACAATTGCCTGTTCATGCTGCTTGCATATTTGCCGCAATCATCACGCCAGTCAATAGAAAGCTTCCACTTCTTAACAGCACTATGGAAGGACAGGGCACGGTGTATGCCAGCCATCCCCCGCCATTTTAGGAGTTCATTCTGTACTTAATACTGCCGAGCTTTGCACAAAGGGAGTCTTTCAAATCGAAATAAATAGCAGTTAACCGAGGGCCCGTGTTTGTTTCTTCTGTAGATAAATGGACTGAGACACTAATCCGGCGATTAGAGGGTTGATTTTTCCTATTATCAACACCTGTCTGCATAAAATTTGAAGTAGTTATCAGACTATTCACAGCATCGTTTCTTGTTGAAAACTTGTCATTTGCAAAAATTGATCTAGTTGTTGTTTTTCCACTATAGTAAAATGTAGCAGATTTGTAGCAGAAGGCATCCTAATTTTACATAATATACCGACAATACCGGAAGGAACATAATGCTTTAATAGTCTTTATAATCAGTAAGTTAAGCTGAAACCCAAGCCAGAAGCCAACCAGCTAAAATATGCCAAAATCGAATTTTAAGTCCCTTGCGTCTACCAATTCCGCCACTTCGGCATGATTGATTTTAAAGGATGAGCGCGCATGCGGTCAACCATTCATTTTGCTGAGCTTTTCCGATTCAAACTCTTTTCAGGTGACAGCTATTTTTTAAACAGGTCGTTCAGATTTTTCATCACATCCTCTTTTTCTCTACTGGTCGATGAAGATGCAGATTCTTTGAAGGTGAAGAAATCGCAGAAATTAGACTTATTACGTGATCTTTGAAATTCAGCCTTTGGTTCAAGGCACTTGTTGTGGCTCTTCTCTGAATAAAACCTGCAGTTAAGGCATATATAGAGGTCTCCTCTGCATTTCGGACAGGATGATTTTCTTGAGAAATGCTTATCTATGTCGACTTCTTTTCCACACAATGAACATATCTTCATATATGCCTCTCTAACCCATAGTATTCATGACGAAGGTTGCTCAGTGTTTGTCATCCTCCGGCTTGACCGGGGGATCCAGAAGGCATTGAAAACACTGGATTCCCGCCTTCGCGAGAATGACGACTTTTTATCGGAATCGTAGTTTGCAAACAGACTCTATTTAATGTTCTTTATGAAATCTGCAATGGGCATTGCTACAAGTGTGAGAAGCTGAACTGATCCCCTTGCGCCGAGATCAACCGACATCTTCATGATAGCAGAATTGTCCGCAGCTTCAACAATATTTACGAAATCATATGGGCCCAGTACAGCAAACTGCTCTTTTACCTTAATGCCCATTTTTTCGAGTTCCTTATTGACCTCAAGGATCCTTTTTGGATTTTCCTTGATAGTCTTCCTTCCTTCGTCTGTCAGTGTGCTTAAAATAACATAATAAGCCATAACTCCCTCCTTTTCAGAATATTCTAAAAATATTTAAGAACTCTTTCCATTATACCAGATGGACAAGCATATTCCTTCCCTGCTTTTTTGCCTGGTAGAGTGCATTATCTGCCCTTTTGACAAAACTCTTCATGTCGTCCTGCTCGCGAAATTCTGTAATCCCGATGCTGACAGTCTTGCTGACAACATCAGGCTGCCCATCCAGAGTAAACGGATAAAATACATTTTGGGCGACTGCTTTCCGAATTCTTTCTGCGACAATTATTGCGTCTTCATGATTTGTTTCCGGAAGGATAACTGTAAATTCTTCTCCTCCATACCTGAATGGCATATCTATATCCCTGACATGTTTCAAAAGGATCTCGCCGATTTTTTTCAGTACGAAATCCCCTTCCCAATGGCCATATGTATCATTGAAATCCTTGAATAAGTCTATGTCAATGAGAATCATGGATAAATGTCTGTTATGTCTTTTCGACCTTTCGATCTCTTTGGTGATCTGAGTATAAAAATACCTTTGATTAAAAAGCCCTGTAAGATCGTCGGTTATAACGAGTCTTTTTAACTCTGCTTCGGCTTTTTTCCTCTCAGTTATATTTCTGAGAGTAACAAGTATTGCAGGATTGTCTTCATACTGGATCTGGGTCAATAAGACTTCCATATAGATTCCCTCTTCATTCTTATGTGCCATCCTGAGCTCTAATGAACTATCCATAAACTGATGTTCACTTAATTTCCTGAGATTATTTGCAAGCATATCTCTGTCATCAGGGTACAAAAATCTGAGAATATCTTTACCGACCATTTCACTCTCAACGTAATTCAGGTTTTTCATTAGTGTGGGATTGGCAAATTTAATCAGGCCATTCTGTACTATTAAAATTCCCTCTAATGACTGTTCTACCAGTGTCCTGTATTTCAATTCAGATTCTATCAGGGCTTTGGACCTCTCTCTGAGCATATTTTTCAGTATGGTTATATAGTCAGCCCTTAGATTTTTAATAATGTCGCTCTTTGTGATTATGCCGATCGCTATTCCCTGATGATCGATAACTGTAAGACTTCTTGCTTTATTTTCATCCATGAGTCTTGTCGCATCAAACAGGTTGAGATCTTTATGCGTGGTAAGCATAGGTGATTTCATGATTTCAAGCACACCGTCTGAAATAGTATCCTCTGCTATCGCCTTTGTAATGTCGCGTTCCGTGATTATTCCTATTGGTTTTTTCCCTTTCATGACGAGAATACAGCTTATGCGATTTTTTACCATGAGTGATACTGCGTTTGATAACCTGTCCTTTTCATCAACAGAAATAATATTACGGTTCATGATCTGCTCTACTTTTTTGAAACTGATGAAAGAATCGATACTCAGGTTCTTTATAATATCAGTCTGCGTAACAATACCGATTACCTGATGTTCTCCATCCACAACGACAAGCCTTCTGAGACTGTTTATGACCATAAGATTTGCAGCTTCAGGGATTTCTGTTTCTTCGGAAACAGCAATGACCGGACTGCGCATTACAGTCTGCAGATTAACGGTATTGAAATCGATATTGATACCCATCAAATAAATAATATCTCTTTCGGTTAATATTCCTAATGGTTTTTTCTCTTTCATAACAACAACACAACTGACATTATTGGAGTTCATTTTCTGTATTGCAGATTTGAGGAATTCTTCCGGTTCCAAAGAAATAACATCCTTGGACATGATTGAACTGATTCTATCCAAATCCATTTTGGTTCTCCTAAAACAATTATATTAATTATACTGATAAAATGAAGCAATTGCTATTACCTGAAATTACCGGTGAAAATAATCTTATTTGTCAAAAGGAAACCGGATGACATATGGAGAATTTTCGTGCTCATTATGTTTCGAGAGCGTCGCAGAGATATCCAGCCTCGAATGCAGATTCAGATAAGACAGGCATATTGTCATCATTCCAATAATTATGTTATCTTAAGGTTCGCTCGGGGCTGTAGCTCAGTTGGGAGAGCGCTTGAATGGCATTCAAGAGGTCGTCGGTTCGATCCCGATCAGCTCCACCATATTTTTCCAGGACGTATAAGTTTGCAACTTTTTCTTCACCCATTACTGTAGCGGATTTGTAGCGCCACATGCTTTTATCATAGATTTCCACTGCTTTGACCTTATGTCTTGGTGCCAGCTGAGCATATCGGATTGTCGTTTTAAGTGCTTTAAACAGAAAAGACGCCACAAGCGGCAGTGAAAATATCTTGCTTTTCACTTAAACCTAATATAAACTTTAAATATGCAAGGTAAAAATAAGGTATATATCAGGATTTTGGAGCAGCCGATACGACAGGTTATCAGAAAGGGTCAGTCTGCGCTCTTTCTCGGACCACGGCAGACGGGCAAGACTACCCTGGTCAAGAAGTGCCTGTCCGGCATGAAGAACCTCATGGAGTATCCCTTGCAGAATCCTGCGATCCGCATTGAAATGGAGCGGGACCCATCTGCGATTATCAGGCAGGTAGAGGCACGATCCAAAAAGCCACTGATATTCATGGATGAGGCGCAAAAAGTTCCGGAAGTCTTTGACAGCATTCAGTACCTGATCGATGAGAAGAAGGCTTCATTTATCATCACCGGCTCTTCAGCCCGCAAATTGAGGAGGAAGGGAGTCAATCTGTTACCTGGCAGGATCAGAACATTTAGACTCGACCCTTTGCAGTGGAACGAATTCGGCTGGGTAGAGGACTATAAAAACGGCCTGTTCAGAATGCCGAATATTAATGCTATAAAAGGTTACTCGTTCGAGCAGTCCATGATTTTTGGGTCGCTGCCCGGCATTGTCAGCCTGCCGGATGACCAGGCGCGCGCCGACATGCTTAAGGCTTACACCCAGACATATCTGGAAGAAGAGATACGGGCAGAAGCCCTGAGCAGGAAGATAGGGCAGTTCGGCCGGTTTCTTGAACTGGCTGCCCAGGAGTCCGGCAGCAACCCAAATCTTACAAAGCTCTCCCTTGAATCAGGCGTCAGCGTTCCCACTATCAAAGAATATTACAGTATTCTGGAGGACACGCTTATTGTCGAAAAAGTAGAACCCTATTTGAAGAATGCCCGCAAAAGGATTCTCACCTCTCCTCGATACTATTTCTTCGACCTTGGGGTTCGCAATGCCGTTGCTCGGCTGCCATTAACCGGGGCGTTGGTTAACGTAGACAAGGGAAGGCTCTTTGAGCATGCTGTTATCCTTGAGATCATCAGAAGGATAACAGCCATGAACCTGGATTATAAAGTCCACTACTGGAGGACAGGGGGAGGTGCGGAAGTGGACTGTGTTATAGACACAGGATTATCAATCATCCCTGTTGAAATCAAGTCCGGAACAAAAGTGATGCTGTCCGCACTGCGCGGACTTTCGAGCTTCATAGAAACTTATAAAGAGAAAGTCAGCCATGCCTATGTGATAACAAATGGCAGAATACCGGAAAAGCTAACGGACAAGATTACTGTGCTTCCGTGGAGGTTCATGTAATGTGTACGGCCAAGCTCTCAGATTTGGTAATCCGCATCTAAGTCAATTGCCCTTTGCCGCATCCCATACCTGCGGAATAAATTCAGGGGATGATGGCATATTTTATTCCAGCGCCTTTTGACAACCTCTCAAAGGCTTTATGTGTCTGCCTGAGTGGATAACACCCTGATATAAGGCCCGATACATTGATTTTCTTCTCACAAAGAAGCTTATATGCTTTCTTAACGTCAGAAGGTCTGTAATGAAAAGTCCCTTTTAGATTTATTTCATCATAATGCAGTCTTCCAGTGTCGTAGGTTACTGTTGTGCCTGATTTGCAGCCACCGAAAAGCACAATGGTTCCGCCTCTTCGCACATAATTCACCGATGCCTCCCAGACCTCGGGTATCCCTGTGCATTCAAAGACATAATCGAATCCGATGAAATCGGCAACGTTATTATTTTTTATTAATACGAAATCAGAGCCAAGGTCTTTTGCAGTTAACAATTTATTTTTATGCTTGTCTATGACTGTTACCACTGCCCCTTTTTCTTTGAGCAGCAGAAGATGCAAAAGACCTATCGGGCCGGAGCCTATAACAAGTGCATTATCACCTTTCCGGATATCGAGAGATTCCATGCCATGAACTACACAGGAGAGGGGCTCGAGAAAGGCTGCTTCTTCAAATGAGAGATTTTTTGGTTTATGAAATGTATTCTGCTGCACAATGTGAGGAGGCAGTAAAATATATTCTGCAAATGCACCGAGGATTTTTGTATGCATAATATTTTCGCACAGGTTAAAAAGCTTTTTTCTGCAATATCTGCATTCAAGACAAGGGGCGCTATGGACTGCCATTATCTCGTCGCCCGTCTTAAATTTCTTAACTCCTTTACCGACTTCTGCAGCTATGCCTGAAAACTCATGCCCGAAAACACCCGGCATTGGGATTACAGGATGCCCCCGTTTGAATGCCTTCAGGTCTGTCCCGCATGTCAGTGCAGCCTTAACCCTGACCAGTATTTCTCCGTAAGATGGCTTAGGGTTTGGTATTTCACGAAGCTCTATCCTGCCTGGTTTAACAAGGATGTTGACGAGCAATATTAAATCTCCAGTTTGCCGCCCAGTATCTGTCCGGCAATGGCAGCAAGTGCAAAGAAGAAGATATATTTTAATTCGATATGGGAAATAGTCCTTGCAATGAATATAATAGGAATAGGCAGATGGATGTAAAGGAACCAGCGCAGGGAATATCTTTTTGACTTTGCCCTGAAATAGCCGAATGGCAGGTTTATCATCAGGGTAAAAGCGGATAGTATAAGAACAGCATAGAATTTATTATGAAAATCCATAGTGAAAAATACCTTAAAGATATGCCCTAAGTCAATGAATGAAAGAGAGACAGGTTATGGCGGATAAAACAACTGTTAGTATTGAAGAAAAGATCAGAGAGATTCTGCAGGGTCTGGAATGTATTTTAACGGCACACGATAGCTGTGCGGAATTGACAGAGTTTAAGGATAACAGGGCAGTGATCTACTGCGGTGGGCCTTGTGTGAAATGTGATAACAGATGCATTGAAGGGGCGATCAAGGAGCAGTTGCCTGACATTGAGGTGATTATACAGTAACCTCTAATCTATCGCTTTCTGTCTTTATTTCATGGTAATAACAGTTACCCCAAAACCTCCTTCCTCTATGGTTCCGCTCCTGTAATGTTTTATTAAGGGGTGTTCGTTCAGATGATCATGTATTGCCTTTTTCAATAATCCCTTTCCCATGCCGTGAATTACAGTAACTTCACGGAGATCACCTAATAAAGCGTGATTAAGGAATTTTTCAAGCTTCGAAAGCGCCTCATCAACCCTCAGTCCTATAAGGTTCAGCCTGGATGAAACAGGTGCGGCATATCTATCAGGATAAGCAGTATCTTTTATTGCAGGCAAGGATTTTCCTCTGCTGAAACGTATGTCCGTTACAGGAACTTCAAATTCAATGCTTTTTGACGCCACCTTCAAACGGTTATTGTTACGATTCACTTCTATGACTGATGCATCATAACCGAGAGATATAACAAAAACAACGTCACCTCTTTTTATCTCGTACAAAGCAGGGGCTTTGCTGTCTTCAATATCAATCTCCCTGAGCTTTTCAATGACTTGTTCCTGATGCGTCTCAACCTCTTTTATAATCCTGTGCCTCTCAGCTTTTTCTTTTTTTCTTATCTCATCAAGAAAGGCATTCATCTGTCTTTTTGTATTCGCGATAACGTCAGAAGCCTCTCTATATGCATTGGCAAGAATTTCTTTCTGCGTTTCTTTTGAATCGGACAGCATCTTTTCAAGTAATCTGTTTCTCTCTCCCAATTCCAATTGCTGCTTCTCTAAACTGTTCAGTGCATTTTCATGATCCAGTCTTTTTGTATTCAGATCGGATATCAGGTGATCAAACTCGATCTTCATACTGCCAAGCATCCCTTTTGCATCAGCTATTATATTTTCAGGCAGCCCGTATCTTTTCGCGATATCCAGCGCATGCGACTGGCCGGGTTCTCCAGTCCTTAAACGGTAGAGGGGAGTGAGTGTCTTCTGGTCAAATTCCATGGAGGCGTTGACCATGCCTCCTGTCCTGTGTACAAACCCCTTAATATCTGATAAATGTGTTGTAGCAAATACAAGCGCACTGCTCTTCCGAAATTCTTTTAAAATAGCGCATGCAAGGGCAGACCCTTCGTCCGGGTCAGTGCCGGTGCCGAGTTCGTCGATCAGGATAACGGTTTCAGCCTCCTTGCTTTTTAATATTTCTGAAATGTTCGAGATATGAGCAGAAAATGTAGAAAGGTTATTCTCTATTGATTGCTCGTCACCAATATCTATAAGAAGACTCCGAATAAAGGGAAGGCTCGATGAGGAGTCAGCAGGCACAGGCATGCCTGATAAGGCCATGAGCAGAAGCAGGCCTATTGTTTTTATAGCGATCGTCTTTCCACCTGCATTTGCGCCGGTTATGACCATTACAGTGTTGTCTCCGCCTAATTGCACATCAAGCGGGACAACCTGCTTGTCCCTGTCAATTTTTTGAAGTGAAAGCTGAAGAAGAGGATGTCTTGAACCTATAAGACTGATGGTATTGGAGTTATTGATCTGTGGGATCTCCATATGAAGCATATCTGCAAACGTTGCAATGCAATTCAGGAGATCGAGATAAACAATCGTTCTGAATTCTGTGCCGATATTATCGACTACAGTCCGTATCATCGAACAGATATTCCTGAGAATACGGAGCTCTTCAGCTTTTTGATCAGCTTTTAGATTTTCCAGCTCATTCGAAAGGTTTATAATGCTCAGTGGTTCGATAAATGCTGTCTCGCCAGACTTTGATATGTCATGGACAACGCCGGGCACCAGTCCCTTTGAGTCCATCCTCACAGGTATGACCCACCTGCCTGATCTTGTTGTAACAAAATCGTCCTGAAGGAAAACAGACAGCTTTTCATCCCTTACGATATCCTCGAGTTTCTTTCTGATCTTTACTTCGAAATTCCTTATTCGCGCCCTGAGATCAGAGAGCAGAGAAGAGGCGGTGTCAAGGATATTCCCTTCGCTGTCAATCGATTTCTTCAGAGTATTCAGGATATCAGGAAAACCTGTAAGATGATTCGTGAGATCCTGTAAAAAGGGCAGGTTGGGTCTCTCTTTCATCTGAGATGATATTGATGATGCAATGCTGAAAACAGGCATGAAATCTGCAAGCTCTATTGCATCAAGGACAGCGCCTTCAGGTCTTACTTTTACAACAAGGGACGATATATCTGAAAAAGGATATAAACTGAGAGGATTGCCCTCATGGGATATTTTGCGGATATCAGAAGTCTGGTTGAGTCTTTTTTCTATATCCGCCTTGCTATTCAGGGGATGAATATCCAGTATAGAAAGTTTAGAGGCGTCGCTGTTGGCAAAATTAGAGATCAGCCTGAGGAGTTTATTGAATTCAAGCAACTCGAGAGAAGTCTTCGGTATCATTCGTTCAGAGGATTATAGTATTTCTTTTTCTTTTTCAGGTAGTCCTGTTCAACATTTCCGCCAAAATCATGCGGATATTTATAACCGGTTCCATGTCCCAATTTCTTGGCCCCAGGATAATGGCTGTCCTTTAAATGGTCAGGGACTTCCATGGTCTCTTCATTCGAAATGTCTTTTAGCGCTGCTTCGATAGCCATATAACCGGCATTGCTTTTTGGCGCCTTAGCAACATAAATCGTAGCCTGCGCAAGTGGTATCTTACCCTCAGGCATACCAATAAATTCTACAGCCCTTAAAGCAGATACTGCAACGACTAATGCCATTGGGTCTGCATTGCCGACATCTTCCGAAGCGCAGATGACAATCCGCCTTGCGATAAACCTCGGATCTTCTCCGGCATAGATCATCTTTGCAAGGTAATAGATGGCAGCATCAGGGTCTGAGCCACGCATACTTTTAATAAACGCGGAGATGGTATCATAGTGCTGGTCACCTTTTTTATCATAAAAGACAACCTTTTTCTGAATTGACTCCTCTGCAATTTCTATCGTAATTCTTATCTGGCCATTGCTGTCCGGATTTGTTGTGAGGGCAGCAATTTCCAGTGCTGACAATGCTTTTCTTGCATCTCCGTCAGACATTCTGGCAAGATGTCTCAATACGCTTGCATCAATGATTAGATTCAAATTTCCAAGTCCACGTTCTTTGTCTTTTAGGGCATTATGAAGAATATTAAGGATATCGTCTTCAGAAAGTGGCTTTAATTCAAATATCTGACTCCTTGAAAGTAAGGCGGAGTTTACATAGAAGAAAGGGTTTTCGACTGTAGCAGAGATGAGGGTTATATTCCCTTCCTCAACATCAGGAAGGAGAGCATCCTGTTGCAGTTTATTGAACCTGTGTATCTCATCGAGGAATACAATAGATTTTATACCTTTTGCTTTTCTCAATTTAGCCTGCTGGATAACCTTTCTTATTTCATCAAGACCGATGGTTGCAGCATTCAGCCATTCAAAATGAGCCTTTGTCTTCTCAGTAATGATCCGTGCAAGGGCGGTTTTGCCTGTTCCTGGCGGACCATAGAATATTATTGATGTAATCCTGTCCGCTTCAATGGCCCGTCTGAGCAATTTCCCCTGCCCGAGGATATGTGTTTGTCCGACATATTCATCGAGGTTTCTGGGACACATCCGGTAGGCCAAAGGCTGGCTAACCGCTTCTTCTTTGAATAAATCCATTTTTTATGTTCGCTGATATCCGAGTAAATTATCAAGATATACTAAGGAGTTCATAAGTAAAGCCCCCTCACTCTCCCTCCAGGGGAGAGGGTTGTAATACTACCCCTCCCTTGAGGGGAGGGGATGAAGGGGAGGGTGATGTATGTGGTTTTACTTATGAACTGATTAGTATGAAGTCTTTTTAAAGGGTATTGGAAATGATATACTATTTTCGACATTTAAGGCCTCAGAATTACAGGAGGATATTATGTTTCAGACCGCAGACCCTGAAGATATTATTTATGGCAAGATTACAGAAGAGAGATGAATAGGATTTTATTATTGTTTCCTGTTTATTGTCTGCTATCAACTGTTTGCTGATCAATGGCTTCTTTCTATATCCTCATATCCATATTCCTCTGGAGCTCTCTTGGTGTAGTTGTCCGGCTATCAGGTGTTGAAATACATGCCCTGATATTTTATTCACTCGTAGTATCAATTATTGTTCAGGGGGTAATTGTATCTCGAAAGAAATACAGGAAAGAGCTTCGGGATATCAGGAAGTTTAAATATCCTGTGATACTCGGATTTGTTTCACTCTCAAATACGTTCACTTTTTTCTATGCATTTAAAAATACGACCATTGCAAACGCTGTCCTTACGCACTATACAGCGCCGGTAATAGTTGCGTTCATTGCGCCTTTTTTCTTAAAAGAGAAAATCACGTGGAAACTCATTGTTGTATTAATATCAGCTTCAACAGGACTCTGGATAATGCTTGATGGATTCTCACTTGCTGAAGGTCATATGATGGGTGTTACAGCAGGCCTTATCTCGGGGGTTGCATATGCATTTATTATTATATTTCTCCGGATGCACTCGCATAAATTCAATCCGCTTATACTCGCTTTTATTTCGAATATTACCATCGCTGTATTACTCATGCCTTTTATAAGGGAACTGCCCCTCCATGCTTTATGGAGCTTTCTTTTCATTGGAATAATTCATTCGACCATTGCACCTGTTTTATATTTCAAAGGTCTCCAGTATGTCACTGCAAACAGGGCTGCAGTCCTCGGCTACCTTGAACCTGTCTGTGCGATATTTTTCAGTATGCTGTTCCTCAGCGAAATACCCGGTATCCATACTATCATCGGTGGAATCCTGATCATCTTTTCAGGTTATCTGACACTGAGAGATAAGAATAGCTAATTCTCTCGAAAATCAAATCTCAATATTACCCCTTTGCACCATTTGATAATATATAGTTTACTATCAATAAAATATAGCAAAAGATAATTTAAAGAGTGCTGAATATGGGGTGATGTGCATTACTTGACAATTTAAAAAAGCATATGCTAATTTATATTTAAGGTCTGGTCAACCTCCGCATATCCTCTGGGCAATAACAGGTGCATCTCAGAGGTCTCTCTTAGGGTAGGGCAGGAAGATCCTGCCCTGCTTTTTTTGGAATCCAAAAAAATTTACACCAACTCCTCACAGCCTTTCCTTTACAAAAAATTTATATTTTTCAAAAATGTAAATCTCATTTATTATATTGAGGACACTTACTAACGGTCTCAAAATAGTTTTTATATTTCACCCTCTCCCAACCCTCCCCCCTCAAGGGGGAGGAACCAACTATAATCCCCTCTCCCCCGGAGGGAGAGGGCAAGGGTGAGGGGGACCATCTATGTATGTACTATTATGAGACTGTTAATATATAGAGTAAACCATTCGTATTAGCGATAAGGATTTAAACGAGGTTAACTATGGACCCTCTTACTCACGGACTTGCAGGCACAGTAATCTTCAACCTTGGCTTCAGGCGAAAGGCAGCCTTTTGGGTATTGCTCCTTTCATCTCTTGCGCCTAATTTTGATTACATAACACGATTCTGGGGTGTGGATGTATTCCTGAGATATCATAGAGGTATAACCCATAGCATATTTGCTTCGATCATTATATCACTGATCATCGGATTTGTATTCGGCAGAAAAAAAGATTTTATTTACTATTCTTTTCTTGCATTTCTTGCGTATACTGCTCATCTCTTTATGGATCTCACAAACCAATACGGCATAAGGATCCTTGCTCCGCTCGACTGGCATCCTTACTCCCTTGACCTTATGTTTATTATTGACCCATATATTACAGCCGCGCTCCTCCTCTCTGTAATTTTGTCTTATGTTAACAAAAAAAGGACTGCTGTTATTGCACTCATTACAGTATTTGTGGTCATTACCTATGGAGGCGTGCGATATTATCTTCACGGCGTTACAAGAGATTTTTTAAGGGACCGGCTTGATGCAAATATATACAAGGTATGTCCCCTGCCGAATGATTTTCTCAGATGGTGGTTTATTGCTAAATCAGGCAATGAAATCAAAGTCGGGTTTGCAGATTTGTTCACCCAGAGAATATGCATTCAGGAGACTTACTGGACTAACAATAATGATCCGCTTATCGAAAGATCAAAGGATACCAGAGTTGTTCATAATTTCCTGTATTTTGCCAAATATCCCTATGCAGAGGTTTTGAGGGAAAAGGAGAAGACGATCGTCATCTGGCGCGAACTTGCATACTCATTCAGGGCAGGAGACCATTTCGTGGCAAAGGTGATATATGATAAAGAAGGAAGGGTGCTGGATTCATATTGCAAATTATGAGTATTCAGGTGTTTGCTTTGATCATCTGAGATTAAAAATGCATCTGAGGCACCGTATCATCATATCAATAATTATAGGATTAGCATTAATATATACCAATTAAAGATAATAAAGGAATAAAAAGCGTTGGAAGTAATTATCTTAGTTGCGTTAGTAATTATTCTCTTTGTTGTATTCCCGAAGATAAAAAGGAAGATGGGAAAAACAGCAAAGAAAAAATAAAAATGATAGATCACATTATTGTAAAAAGGAGAATAGAAAGATGAACAAAAAAACAGTTAAAGCAGTTTCCCTCATAACAGCCCTCTTATTTTTAAGTATTTTTGTCTTTGAACTCGATGCATATGCAAGGGCTGGAGGAGGTAGATCTTTTGGCAGCAGAGGTTCAAGGAGTTTTTCCTCCCCAAGCCGCCCGTATTCCAATCCCAGCCCTTCCACGCCTGTACAGCCTGCATCGCCACAACAGCCCGGAGGGGGAGGCTTTTTAAGGGGTTTAGGGGGAGGTCTGCTTGGCGGTCTTATAGGCGGTATGCTATTCAGCAGTCTCGGGTTCGGTGGATTAGGAAGCGGTTTTGGTGGAAGTGGCATAGGTATTTTTGAAATCTTACTGATTTGTGGTATCGGCTATCTTATATTCAGAATGGTCAAAGGAAGACGGAAAGAAGAGAATCTTTCCTATCAGTCTGCATATCAGCAGGGGGGGCAACAAAGAGAGAGCGTTGCTGCGTACGGAAGCAGCGTACAGGATAGAGAAGATACATCTGCCGGTATATCACATATTCAGCAGATGGATCCACAATTTGATGAAGCCCGTTTTAAAGACTCAGCAATGGATATCTTCTTTAAGATACAAGGGGCATGGATGAACAGGAATTTATCGCCGGCGAATAGCCTGTTAACAGATGAAATGAGAAACATTTTCAATGAAGAAATTAATACCCTGCTGAAAGAGAAAAAGGTTAACAGACTCGAGAACATTGCTGTTAGAAATGTTCAGATAGTTGAAGTATGGCAGGAGACAGGGCAGGATTTCATAACGGTTCTTCTTACTGCAAATCTCCTCGATTATACAACTGATGATTCCACAGGCAAAGTTATCGCAGGAAGTAATACGGATCCGGTAAAATTTGAAGAATACTGGACTTTTACAAGGACTGTTGGAAACAATCCATGGAAACTTTCAGCGATCAGCCAGGGATAGGATGTTTTTAAATAAAGATGGAAATCAGTTTCATCAAAGGATTACCAGCAGCTCTGCTGCTGAGTAACCCCTTTGTGTTTATAAGATCAGCTTACTGATAGACCATAGACGCAATTTTGGTAGTGAGGTCTCCGAGCATGTTTGTATAACTGCCCATCTCATTGTCATACCAGCCATAAATTACAGCCTGGGTGATAGGGATTTCAATTGTAGCAGGGAGTTGTTTCAGCACGTCAGCAGGAAGTTTGGAGAATTTGGAAAGTTCAAGTGTTGCGAAAGCTGTCCTTGTGTGTGTCTCATGCCCTTCAATAATTGTGGCCGGACCAAAATGTCCGATGATATCTGAAGATACATTCTGCTCTTCAGTGTATTTGATATACCCTCTCTTTTCCTTCTGCTCTGCATCACGATAAATGCCGTTGATGAGGTTTCTGCTGATAGCCGGGCCTCCTACTTCATCGCTAAAGGTAACTACGAGGATTATAAGAGAACCAGAGGAGGTCGGGATACGGACCGACTCAGCACTGAACCCTATCTGTCTCATTTCAGGAATAACGAGTTCTAATGTTTTGGCAGCTCCTGTAGTGGTCAGAATGATATTATTCATGATGCTCCTGTTTTTTCGCAGATCAGATGCGCCTGCACCTGGAAGCCTGTCAAGAACTTCCTGTGTTCCGGTTGCAGCATGAACTGTTGCCATTGAGGCATTCAGTATCTTTTTAGGACCAAAATAATCCAGAAGCGGTTTAATCATGTATGCAAGACAGGTGGTGGTACATGAGGCAGCTGAAATAATGTGATGTTTTGAATTGTCATACTGATCATCGTTTATGCCAATTACGACAGTCGTTGCATCAACAGGCATTTGAATGCCTTTTTCCCTGAGCTTGAAAGGAGCAGAGACAATGACCTTTTCGGCTCCAGATTCTAAATGACCGCGTGCAGCACCTTCTTTGGCATCATGCGGAGTTGCAGGGTCTTTAAACTTTCCTGTTGCCTCAACAACGACCTTGGCCCCGTGCTCCTTCCATGGAATGTTTCTCGGATTCCTCGATTCCCTGAGAATAGTTACCGGAATACCATCTATAAGCATCTTTCCCTTTTCTTCATCAATATTTTCGATGATTCTCTTTGCCTTATATCCGTGAAGATACTGATGCAATGACCCGTATGTAGAATCCTTTTCAATATAAAGAGCAACATCATCAAGCTTGGTTCCTGCTTTTCGTCCGATGTTTACAATAATTTCTGAAAAATATTTTCTTCCGATGTGATTCCAGAGTGTTAGCTTTCCAATTCTTCCCAACCCATTGATGCCAAGCACAGGCTTTTTCCCAGAGATCATTTCTTTTTTCTCCTTTCAGCCGTGTTATTGAATTATTGATGTTAATGTTTCTTTTTACATATTATCCCAATTATGCAGATCTTACAACTTGGTTGCTGTTTCTGCCTTTATCTCTTTAACCTGATGCTGACCCAGGTAAACCGAGCCATTTCGTCCATCTATACTCAGGAAATCCCCGACTTTAATCAAAGTATCATTCAGCTTACATTGTTTTTCCTGCTCCCAGACAATTAAATTATTGCAGCTAACAACACAGGTCTTTCCCAACCGGTTAGCGATAATGGAAGCGTGGGAGGTAGACCCTCCGCGGGCTGTCAGCAAACCATCTGTTTCAGAGATATGTCTGATATCATCAGGAACAGTGTCTGAACGAATCAAGATCAATAGGGTAGAAGGGTCTTTTTCCCTGAGTTCCCGTATTTCATCTAAATCAAAGACAACCCTGCCGCTCATTGCGCCGCCTCCAACACCGATACCTCTGGAGAGGTAGTGCGAGGAAAGGTCCCTTGAAGGGACAAAGGCCATAAAACTCTCTTTTCTCGTAATAGCCATATCCCGTGTTTGGAGGAAATAGAGCTTATCGCTGCTTTTTCCTTCAAAGGTGAATTCAATTTCCTGGGCTCCCCATCTTTGTGTATAGATCAAATCTTTGCTTATCTTGAGCAATGCATTATAGATTTCCGGAAAGCTGTCTTCGAATGAAATTTCTGATGTCCTGTCTTCAAAAGGTTTTTGTTCATTTGATATAGGCAAAGTCCTTACCAGTCCGGAAACGATATCCTCGCCCTGTGCGCCGATGGCAAAATCACCCCACAGCATGACCTTGTCCCCGGATACCTGGGGATTACGGGTGAAAAGGACGCCGGTACCGGAATTGGTGTCCAGATTACCGTAAGCCATTGCCTGTACTATAACGGCCGTGCCCCAGTTTTCAGAAATCCCCATTATCTCACGGTAAGCCTGTGCCTTTTTTGAGACCCATGATTTAAATACCTGTTCGATTGCTATCTGTAACTGGGTTTTGGGATCATCAGTTATTTCTACGCCTTTCAATTTAACTGTTTCACGATAAGCTAATGCCAGTTCCCTCATCTGCTCCGCTGTAAACTGGATTTTTCTTAGCACCTTGTATTTGCCTTTATGTGAGTTCATGATCTCATCGAAGCTGTCCCTCTCTATACCAAAAGACATTCCCCAGCATTGCAGAAAACGACGATAACAATCCCATACGAACCAGGGCCTGAATGTCTGTTTCAACAATCCGTTACAGATGGATTCGTTGATTCCGACATTGAGAAAAGAGATCATCATGCCGGGCATCGAGATCGCGCCGCCGCTTCTTACAGATACAAGCAAGGGATTTTCAGGGTCGCCAAATACCCTGCCGGTCTGTTTTTCGAGAATGGCAAGCTGTTCTTTGATGCCTTCATTAAGGTGCTCCCTGACGTATCTGAAACTGTTGATAGCTTTTTCGCAGCGGAAGACTTCGGTGGTGATGATAAACCCCGGAGGAACCGGTATGCCGAGTGAAGCCAGCTTTATGAGATTATGTCCTTTATTTCCCAGATGGATCCTGTCGTTTGTGGCTACATTAGGATTATGTACGCCGGAAAGCGCTTTTTGAGGATCATAGCTCATGAGAAGGTCCAGATTCTGCACATCCAGTCCCTCTGCCTGTTCAAAGAGTGTTTTCAGGATCCTGCTTATAAAGATATCAAGTTGCTGGAGTCCAAATGAGCCTGCAACGATCTCTCTGAGAAACTGTTCTGATATCTTATTGATAAATTCAGGCTCGTTCTGACCGGTATCAGTTTGAAGATATTTAGGTAGTATATGTCCGGTGCCCGGCAGGGGAATAATCTGTTTGAGATTGTTCTTGAAAATGCCGCTGTAATAGGTGTTGAGAATATCCTGTACAGCTTCAGAGAATCCCCTGAATATATCTATGTATTGAGAAAAGGAGAACCTTCTCACTTCGAGTGCAACGGATAATAGTTCCAGCGCATTTTCCAGCTTGTTCGAAGATATTCCATCAAGCTGAAGCGCCTTAAAGAATAAATTCACATACTTCTCGATCTTGAAAAGGGTGGCCCTTGTAATGAATTTGAGATTAAACGAATGTATGAGCTCTTCAAAAAGTATATTCGCCAGGCTCTCAAGGCGAAAGGTTAATGTTAAGGCATCAAATTTTCTCTCATGATATTTGCCGTATATCGAAGGGATGCCTGCAGCGATGTGTCTCTTGCGGAATATATTCTCGATAGGCTCATATCTTTCAGGAGAAAAAATGATATCCTTTAAAATACCGAGATAGTTCAAAACCCCTTCAAGACGCTGAGAGATCTTCCCTTGTTCCAGCACAGTGGTTAGTGAGTCGATATTCGGCAGCCCCAGGCTCTGGGCATGAATCAATTGATCCTTTATATCCTGAGGGTCCAGTTTATATTTCCTGTAAAGCAGCTGATAAAACTTAACAGCAAGATATACCCGTCTCTTTTCCCTTACTGAGACATCAGGTACGTTATGAGTGAGTTCAAGGATTTCATCATCTTTGAGATGAAGTAGATCAGTCACATCAGAAAACTCTTTTTGTAGAAAAATGTTATTGAAGATTGTATGCAATTCATCAATGTAAGAGCCCGAGGATTTTACCTGCTGATAGATATGTTCATGCAAAAATTCCTGCAGGGGAGTCTTATCCTTTGTTCGCCAGAAAGTTATGACTCCCTCGATAAAATCGACTACACGGGCGCTGCTTTCGACATGACTCTGTTTGCGTAAAAAGTGCACGAGAATATCAGCCCTGTGCGTAGATTCGTCTATTTCTGTAGAGACCTCACGCAATGGGCCTTCAGATCCGATCTCGCTGAAATAGACGGGGAATATCTTGGCCATCTGTTTTACTAAGTGATAGACAGGTTTGATGTCACTGTTCAGGAGCTTTGTTACGTCTTTCTGGAAAATATCTGTATCGCTGATATGCACTCCGCACAATCTCAGATTAATGATCGTGGCAGAGATGAGAGATTTACACCATTTCGGATCGTTCTCTATTAATTCAAGCCAGACACGTATGTTTTTCAAGTGTGCGAGGTTGGATCTGACCTGCCACTCATCAGTAACGCCTTTTATATCGGGATATTGGAAACCAAAAGAAATTATTTTTTGCAGATACCACTCAACAAGATTGCTGATCCCTTTGCTGAATATTTCGTTGCCAATGAGTTGAATGCAATAGAGTACTGTATCAGGATATGCCTTGAAACTATTTTTAAAAATAGTGAATATGCCGGATAGGCTGCTCTTTATCTGCTCAGGATTCTCAATTTTGACAATGCCGGAGATTGTACGGTTGATCTCTCTTAGAATATTTTCATGGATACCGGCGAGACCATCGGTTTCCATGATCTTTAGAAGATACATCAATTTTATGTGGAGATCTTTATGTGCATCGCCTGTTACAGTCAGCATTCCTGCGAGATCCTCATAGAATTTGACCCATTGCATATAACCGGGCAATTGCAGGAGCTCTTTCAGAAGCATGTATTGGTCTTCAGGTTCCTTTAGACCGTTTAAACGACCAAGCAATTCCCTCAAATGTGAATGTGATATGGGGAAAAACAGTCTCTCTATTTCACTATGATTCTCTTCGCTTAAAGAAGAATCTGTCTTCCCGGTTAACCAATGTGAAGGGTCTTCTTTCTTAAGCCAGTAATCAAATATTGTTGAGAAGTATTTGAAGATCAGGTTATTGAATACCGTGATATCAAAACCTGAAGGCATTTTACCAAGAATGATCTGCCCGAGTTTTTTTAATTGATGTGGATTTATGACAAGCAAGAAGAACTGATTTTCCTGCAGCTGATTCAACCTGACAAAAGCGTCATGAAAAACAGGGGCATATATGTGAAAGTCATTATTACCGTCTATCATAATTTTTTCGAGATAGAAGACAAGACTCTCAACTGCAGCCTGCTGTATCGAATTGTCCGGATTATTCATAGCCTCAAGGAAAACATCAACAACAGTCCTGATCGCCTCTATCCCTTTTTCGTTGTGATCGTGGACATAAAAGTTTTTCAGGGCATAGGCACGCATTTCCTTAACTATAAAGCCCCAGTTTTGTGTAGAGTTATTCAACTCATGCAGGAGCGGTTCAACAGCGCTGAGAAGACCAGGATAGTCTTTAACGACCTCTCTCAGGATTTCATATTTTGATGGAGATTCTGTCCGGATATTTGAAGACATTTATAATCCTTTTTTCATTATATAATAGAACATGGTGATTTTACATTATCTGATACCTAAAATAAGCGCTTCTTTAGTCTGTCATTCTGGCTTGTCCAGAATCTTTCCTTGTTTTAAGAAGGATTCCCGACAAGCGGGAATGACACTTATTGGGTGGTTATATTTTTCTTTTTAAAGCTTTGCTTAACGATGTCCTCATTAAAAGAATCGCTCAATTTAGGTGACAGATACAGGTAGAGGAAGGATCTTATTAATTGAAGGTATGTGAAATTTTTTCGAGTATACAGGGGGAGTCAAGTTATGCGGGTCTTCCCTGTACTTTTGTGAGGCTGACAGGTTGTAATCTCAGGTGTACTTACTGTGATACTCAGTATGCCTATTCTGAAGGCAGCGAGCTTTCAGAAGAAGATATTATAAGCAGGGTAAGCAATGCCGGTTTTAATCTCGTTGAGATCACCGGCGGTGAGCCGTTACTGCAAAAGGAGGTTTATCCGCTTATCGAAAGAATGATCGAAGAAGGCTATACAGTATTGGTGGAAACAAATGGATCTCAGAGCATCAGGGACATTGACAGAAGGGCTATTGTTATCCTCGATATAAAGACGCCGGGCAGCGGTATGCATAAGGAGATGGATTTATCAAATCTTGATAATATAAAAAATAAAGATGAGGTGAAATTCGTTATCACCGGCAGCGAAGATTATGAATGGTCGAAAGATATAATCCATAAATTCAGGTTAGTAAACAGGTCCGGCATCCTTTTATCTCCGGCATATGGAATTCTTGCTCCCAAAGACCTTGCAAAATGGATGCTGCAGGACCGAATCGAAGCGCGTCTCAACCTTCAGATTCATAAGTATATGTTTGATCCTGAAAAAAGAGGAGTATAATATTTGTATCAGTGGTCCGACTATGAAAGATAGGTTCCCGGATTTACCGGAAAGATTATCGGGTCTTGCAGAGATTGCGTACAATCTCTGGTGGAGCTGGCATCCTGCAGCAAGAATGCTTTTCAAAATGTTAGACCGTGCTGCATGGAAACAAGGCAGGCATAATCCTGTACAGATGCTGAAGGAAATTCCAAAAGATGTTTTCAAGTTTTATGAGAATAAATCTGATTTTATAAATCATTATGATGTTGTTCTTTCGCGGTTTAATGATGATATCCACACAAAGGTATGCTGGTTCGCAGCAAATTTCACTGAACCCTCCTGTTTGCCAATAGCCTATTTTTCAGCAGAGTACGGGCTGCATCATTCACTTCCGTTTTATGCAGGGGGATTAGGTTTTTTGGCAGGTGATTATATTAAAGAATGCAGTGATCTCGGGGTTCCGATGGTTGCAGTCGGGTTTATGTATCCGGAAGGGTATTTGCATCAGAAGATCCGGATAGACGGATGGCAGGATGATGTTAACGAAGTACTTGACAGGGATGCTGCTCCAATCGAAAGGGTAGCGGATGAAAAAGGAGAACAGCTTGTTGTCAGGGTGCCTTTCATGGAACCACCAATCTATGTTGCTGTGTGGAAGGTAGATGTTGGGAAAATTCCTTTGTACCTTATGGATACGGATATCGAAAAGAATGACCCATGGAACAGGAGAATAACTGCCCATCTGTACATCGGCGATATCGAGCAGCGGCTTCGTCAGGAGATGGTGCTCGGGATAGGTGGTATTGCTGTACTGGATGCACTCGGGATTAAACATTCAGTAATACATCTGAATGAAGGTCACTCTGCATTTGCAATTCTGGAAAGGATCAGGGACCGGATAGAAGAAGGGATGAAATTTGAAGATGCAGTCGAAGAGGTTAGAGCTACGACAGTTTTTACTACTCATACTCCGGTACCTGCAGGTCATGATGTCTTCCCCTTTCATCTCATGGATAAATATTTCAGTCATTGCTATCCATTTCTTGGTCTGACCCGTGAAGCATTCTTCCAGATGGGGATTGATCCTAAGGAACCCGAAGCCGGCTTCAACGTGACAGCTTTTTCACTGAGGTTGTCCAATTATCCTAACAGTGTCAGCAAAAAACACGGAGAAGTGACACGCCGCATGTGGCGGCATCTCTGGCCTGACAGGAAAGAAGAGGATGTTCCGATTGATTATATTACGAACGGTATCCATGTGCCTACCTGGGTCGAGCCAAAGATCGAGCTTCTCTTTAATAAATATCTTGGGCCAAAGTGGCTGGAAGATCATGATAATCCTGTTGTATGGGAGTTAATTGATGAGATACCTGATAAAGAATTATGGCAGGTACACTACTGGCTCAAGATGAAACTTATTAATGTTATCAGGGAACAGGCACGCCGGAGATGGATACAAAACAGGGTGAATCCCCTTAATGTTATAACAGGCGGCGTATTGCTCGATCCGACAACCCTGACTATTGGTTTTGCCCGGCGATTTGCTTCTTACAAGAGACATGATCTCATTTTCAGAAATCCTGACCGGCTGAAAAAAATTCTGAATAACCGGTGGCAGCCTTTGCAGATAATATTTGCCGGAAAAGCCCATCCTGCAGATGATGAGGGTAAAAGGATTCTGCAGAAAATCGTTAATCTCTCACATGACCCTGAATTAGGCGGAAGGATTGCTTTTGTAGAGAACTATGATGAACAGCTCGCACAGTATATGGTCCATGGAGTTGACCTCTGGCTTAATAATCCTTTGCCGCCGCTGGAAGCCTGTGGAACCAGCGGAATGAAGGCATCTTTGAACGGTGTTCCGCAACTGAGTATTCTCGATGGATGGTGGATAGAGGGGTTTAATGGAAAGAACGGATGGGCCTTTGACGGAAAAGGAGATGATAAGGATGCAGAGGCTGTCTACAACATTCTGGAAAATGAGGTAATTCCATTATTTTACAGGTTAGATGAATCAGGGATTCCTGCCGAATGGGTCAAGGTCATGAAAGAGGCAATAAAGAGTACAGGAGCCTTGTTCAGCGCCCGCAGGATGGCAAAGGAATACACATTGAAGTTTTATCAAAAAGCCCTGAAATCAGCCTGAAAAATACAGGATAAAAGGAGGAGTTATGATCTCAAAGATTCTTGTTCCAACAGACGGGTCAAAAACGGCAAAAAGATCTGTTGAATATGCAGTACAGTTTGCAAAGCAGACAGGGGCAACTTTAACTCTATTAAGCGTAATAGACAAAAGCGCATTTGTTCCGCAATCTATTCCTGCAATGTCAGTATCGAAAAACCTGATGGAGCCGATCGAAAATTATCTGAGAATGGCTGCTGAGTCTTATAATGAATACGCTCAGAGATTATGCCTGAAATATGAGATTAACTGCAGAACAGTTATAAGATCAGGTCGTCCGGTGGATGAGATTATAAAAGAGGCGGAAAAATCAAAGGTTGATATTATTATAATCGGCTCCCATGGTAAAAGCGCTTTGAAGGCAGCAGTCCTCGGGAGTGTTACCTTTGGCATTATCAATAAAGGGACGAAGATTCCGGTTCTTGTAGTAAGAAAGTAGCCGTTTGTAATATAATACGCATATTTCATTAAAGATATCCGGAGGGAATGATGGTCAAGATTTACTATGATAAAGATGCAGACAAGAAGGTTTTAAAAGGTAAAAAGATTGCTGTAATGGGTTATGGAAGCCAGGGACATGCTCATGCGAATAATCTCAAGGAAAGTGGTATGGACGTTATTGTAGGCGTGAGAAAGGGAGCAGGCTGGGACAAGGCTGAGAATGCCGGGTTTAAGGTTTATTTGCCTGCAGAGGCTGCCGGGAAAGCTGATGTAATCATGATGCTGCTACCTGATGAGTATATGGCTGATATTTACAGGGCGGAAATAGCGCCAAATATAAAGAAAGGCACATATCTGGGATTTGCTCATGGGTTTAATATTCATTTCGGACAGATACTGCCTCCACCAACGGTGAATGTTTTTATGGCGGCGCCAAAAGGACCTGGTCACCTTGTCAGATCTGAATATTTTAAGGGCAGTGGAGTTCCTTGTCTGATAGCTATAAATCAGGATCCTTCAAAGGATACAAAAAAAGTTGCGCTTGCATATGCCTCTTCTATCGGTGGCGGGAGAGCAGGAGTTATAGAGACGACCTTCAGGGAAGAGACCGAGACAGATCTGTTTGGCGAGCAGGTAGTGCTATGCGGAGGTCTTACCTCACTCATTATGGCAGGCTATGAGACTCTCACCGAAGCTGGTTATTCTCCTGAGATGGCATATTTTGAATGCCTCCATGAGGTAAAACTCATAGTTGATCTTATTTACGAAGGCGGCATTTCGAATATGAGGTACTCTATAAGCAATACTGCCCAGTACGGTGACATTACAAGAGGGCCGAGGATTATTACAGAAGATACCAAGAAAGAGATGAAAAACATACTGGATGAAATACAGTCAGGAAAGTTTGCAAAGGAGTGGATTCTCGAATGCAAGGCGAACAAGCCTGTATTTAATGCGCTCACAAAGAGGGGCGAAGAACACTCCATCGAGGAAGTCGGAGGTAAGCTCAGGGCCATGATGCCATGGCTTAAGAAGGGGAAACTCGTAGATAAGTCAAAGGCGTGATTAAATTCGCCCCTGAGGGATATCCATTTATTTTTGGATCCCTGTTAATCACATTTATAGCCTCACTATTAATCCTTTGGAGTTTGAAATCAGGAGGCTCCCAAACAACTTTTTATCTGTTGTTCGGGGCCTCTTTATTTTTTTTATTGATCACATTTTTCATGGTTTTTTTCTTTAGAGATCCTGAAAGGGCAATTCCTGAGGGAAAGGGTCTTTTTATTTCACCTGCAGATGGAAAAGTTATACTCGTTAAGGATGTTCATGAAAAAGAGTATCTTAATTCTGATGTAAAGGAAATAAGCATATTCATGTCACCTTTGGATGTGCATATAAATCGTGCTCCATGTGATGGGAAAGTGAGCGTTGTAAAATACTCACCCGGTAAATTCATGGCAGCATATAAGGATGATGCATCTGTAAAAAATGAAAATATTGTCATGGTTCTTGATGCTGAAAGGGACAGGATGCTTGTTAGACAGGTAGCAGGTTTTGTTGCACGAAGGGCTGTGTGCAGAGTGAAAGCCGGGGATATGCTAAAACGCGGAGAAAGATATGGTCTTATTAAATTCAGTTCGAGGCTTGATGTCTATCTGCCTAAAGATGCTCAAATCAAAGTAAGGCCCGGTGATAAGGTAAAGGCAGGAGAGACAGTAATAGCAGTAGACAGCAGACAATAATAATGTAGACAGTAGGTAGCATGTAGTAGGTAGCCGCAGGCTTAAGCCTGCGTTTATTTTAAAAAATCAGCAAACAACAAACAATAGGCAGGGAGGAACATATATGAGTGAAGAACCGAAGGGGGCTATTTTACAGAGGGATAAGAAAACGTATGCAATTGTGCCGAGGATTCCGATGGGGGTTTTAACTCCTGAAATGCTCGAAATCCTCGCTAAAACTGCACGTAAATACAATATTCGGATAATCAAGATAACTTCAGGCCAACGTATTGCCCTTGTTGGATTGAATCCTGAAGATGTTGAAAAAGTCTGGAAAGACCTTGAAATGGAAGTAGGGCCTGCAGAAGGATTATGTGTCCATTATGTTCAGGCATGCCCTGGAACTGAAACATGCAAGTTCGGCCGGGGGGATTCACTCGGTCTTGCAGCAAAGATTGAAAAGATGTACGTCGGTAAGGAAAACTTTATCCCTGCAAAAACAAAGTTCGGTATTTCGGGCTGCATGCTGAACTGCGCAGAGAGTTATCTGAGGGACTTCGGTGCTTTCTGTGCACCGGACGGCTGGACTGTGGTGGTCGGCGGCAATTCCGGCGGCAGGCCACGTATCGGAGACGTCATTGCGAAGAAACTCAGTGAGGAGCAGGTACTTGAATTGATCAGTAAATGCCTTGACTATTATGCAAAAAATGCTAAATCAAGGGAAAGAATGCCGAGATTCATAGAACGTGTCGGAGCAGAAGAATTCAAGAAAGCAGTTCTCTGAAACAGCTTAACAGGCATTAATAAATTGATGTAGTTTGGATTTGCTTTTACAATATGTGCAGACACAAGTCTTGAATAAATATCTACACTAAGAGCTTCACTTACAACGGTTGTTATTTAGGGAATCAGGCTGCCATCTCTGTTTCTACCTAAACTAAACTCCCATTGGATTTTCCTTGAAGAACATCCTTTTACATAGAAAGAAATAGTCCTATGAAATTTAAATGCCTATTTTGTACTTCCTGAAATACTCCTCGGATAGCTGAACCTGAAAAGTATATAGTTCAATCAGGAATCTAACGTTATATAGAATTAACAGTTACCTATCCGCTGTTCTCCAACGAGATTCATTGACAATCAACATGAGAAATTATAATCTTAATATGCATATATAGAATAATCTTTAAAAATGTTGGCTTTTAAAAGAAAGATATAAAAAACAATGGAAAAAAGTCTAAGAGATAAACTTCATGATAAATTCCACTGGGGAATAATTGGTGTGCTTTTGACTATTGCGTTTGGCATTGTAGGAGTGTACACCTATTTTCATGAACGTAAGCCAAATATTCAAACCGAGATTGTGGGTGAATCAAATGTTCTGGATCTGCACAAGCCCTTAGAAAATTTAACCATCTATTTCAATAACGAAGATATTCAAAAAAAGAATCTTAATCTAAGAATAATAAATATCCAAATTTCCAATAGTGGCGAAATGGATATCTTGCAGTCCCATTTCGATCAAAAAATGAAATGGGGTATCAAGATAAGTAATGGCCAAATTATAAATGATGCAAGGATCGTTAACACAAACTCGGACTATTTAAAAACCATGTTATCGCCTAAAGTCATTGGCGATGATATCGTTGAATTTGAAAAAGTGATCTTTGAAAAAGGAAAGTATTTTTCTATTGAAATCCTCGTACTACACGATAAAGAGACTCTTCCCGAAATAACTTTTATAGGGAAAATTGCTGGAATTGATAAGGTTTTGATCGAGAAAACTTGGGAAACCAAAATGCGTCCCAGTTTCTTAAGATCTTTTTTCTCTGGTGGGTACCTAATAAATATATTACGACCGATAGTTGCTATTATCCTTGCGATCTTAGTAATTATTGTTATAGCTATATCAGAAGATAAATTAAGTAACTATATAAATAAATTTAAACAAAAGAGACGTAAAAAAGAAATTGAAAAATTGGTTGGCGACGAGTCTAAAGATGATAAATTTCAAGCCATTATTGAGCTTTATATTAATAAAGGATTGAAAGGACTTAAGGATTTAGATAATTATTTAAAAGACGATAAGAATCTGCTATTGGAAAGAAAAAAATTTGTTCTGAATCAGGAATACGAGACAAAATTGAAAGACTTGCTTGCAGATTATGCTAACGATAAATCTATTGATATTTTCCCATCAGGGCGTAGAGATTTCTATGCTTTTCGTTATCACCCGATACCCCAATTGGACGAACTCAACAAGAAAAAGATCATAGAATTCACTGATAAAGACGAAGTAGTGATTGATTCAGAATTTAGAAAATCTCTGTTACGGATAATTAATTTCTTCGAAGAAAAAGCTAAAAAGGGATTGAGCGAACGCGGGATTAATAGTTCGATTTCTTGACTTACCCAGACCCGCTGGTCCATCGCGTTATCTGCTTTCTTCTCCTGTAAATAAACACTTATCAAGCATATCAAAAAGTGGTCAGTAGTAGGTTTGCACCCTCATATAATCCGCTGCTGTGCACGTTTGATGAAGGAGTGTTGAAGACTTTTTGAACTTCTGAAAAGATAAGGACAAAAGGGGACGTTGCCAAGTTAAACAACATATGATAAAATGACGTCATGCCGAGACAAGCAAGACTTGATGCCCCCGGGGTACTGCATCATGTAATGGCAAGAGGGATAGAGCAAGGTTTGATATTTCAGGACGACCGTGACAGGGAAGACTTTATTCGGCGATTATCGGAGCTTGCTTTGAAGCAGGCATGGACAATATATGCATGGGCTTTAATGCCCAATCATTTCCATCTTCTTGTCAGATCAGGCAAAAACCCCTTGGCCCGAAACATGAGAGCAATAATGAGCGGCTATGCAGGATACTTCAATCGCCGGCATAATAGACACGGACATTTATTTCAGAACCGGTACAAGTCAATAGTCTGCGAGGAGGAGACATATTTTCTTGAATTAGTAAGATACCTGCACCTGAACCCGCTCCGGTCAAGAATAGTAAAAGACCTAAACGAGCTGGACAGCTATAAATATACGGGCCACTCCGCAATTGTGGGCACGGTTGAACGAAAATGGCAGGATACAGACGACGTGCTGGGTCGATTCGCCAACAAACGCAGGCTGGCGATACGGTTATATCGGGAGTTTGCAGCGGCTGGCAGTGAGCAGGGGCGGAGACCTGAACTTGAGGGCGGAGGGCTGCTTCGCAGTTATGGTGGGTGGAAGGCAGTTGTGGAACTCAGAAAAGGACGGGAGAAATACCGTGGAGATGAAAGAGTGCTTGGATCATCGTCATTCATAGAAGAAATACTAAAGGAATCTGAAAGTCAGGAAGATGGGAAAAGCAAGAGGGTAAGCTTAAAAACGCTCATGAGCCGCATAGCGACGGATATGGGTATAAGCAGGGAATCAATGACCGGCAGCGGAAGAAACAGGAATGTTACGAGGGCACGTGCAGTTCTGGCATACATCTGGATGAGATATCTTGGCAGAAGCGGCTATGAATTAGCGAAGGCTCTCGGCGTGACTCCACAGGCATTATATGCATCATCGAGACGCGTTGAAGCAGATAATGTGATTCGGCATGAAGATTTAAAAAGATGGTGTGCATGATATGTTGGTTAAATTGGCAACGTCCCCTATAATGGTCCCTATATTAAGTATGGTGTCCCCGGAATTCCCCCCAATAGCTATGTATTAAATGAGATAGATATTGCACTGGAAAAAGGAAAGGCAGTTCTAATGTTTGTGAAGCAAAAAAAATGGGAGAAGTATCCAGAACTATTAGATTCAATTCTACAGAAAATGCAGTCGTATGTTTTTCCAAGAACTTTTCACTCTTGCGTAGACCTTCGCTCGGCTGTAATAAGTGCTCTTCTCTCTGAATTGTTCGACTCTTATATTCAGGAACCAGAAGTCCTTGAATCTAGTCATAACTTATATCGGTCTGCGACTGATCTGATAAACAGGGCTAACCAGAGGATATATCTTTCACAGAAGACACCGACTATTTTATTTGGCCCTCGTCTTAACTCTCGGGACGAACGTCTTTTTTTTGATGCCTGTAAGGAGTGGATAGAACGTGCTATTGCCTCAGATAATAAAGAATTTGTAATTCTCTATAACATCGATGATGTGATGAATGAAATGCGAGAGAATCTTTTTCAATATGATTTTGCTATGATAGTTGATAATCTTAAATTTTTGCGCGATTCGCTCGGCGAGTCGCTTAAGATTGTTCCAGTCAATCAGCCATTAATAAGATTTGCGGTATTTGATCATAAAATGTCGCTACGTCGTAATTCCGGGGACACCATACTTAATTCTTGACTTGGTACTTAGTAATCCATAGTATAATCGCATGGTAAGAATCGCACGAATTGTGACCGCCAACCTTCTGCATTATATAACTCAGCGTGG
>JBAQLU010000067.1:0-17281 GCA_049302065.1 Thermodesulfovibrionales bacterium | reverse complement strand
CGCGGTATACAGCGCTTACGAAGGGATACTCCCAAAAGATAAACACCCTGTATTTTTTCTCTTTTTAGAACTTGACCCACGGAAAATTGATTTTAATGTCCATCCGGCAAAGAGAGAAGTCAGATTTGAAGACAAAGAGGTTGTTTACCGGTTTGTGAATGCAGGTATACGTGATGCCGTAAAAGGCGATAGGGCAGAGTATGTAAAACCATTTACAGAGTCCCCATCCATGCAGTATGCCTCTGCAAATTATGAAGAAGCAGGCGAGGGGTTGCCTTCTCATGTCTCGGAGAATCTTGAACTCCCTTACAAGCCGTCGCTGCCATTTGTCTATCTCGGTGATACATTTATCGCTGTTTCAGGAAGAGGAGGACTGAGCCTCATAGACCATCACGCAGCCCATGAAAGAATACTCTATGAAAAATTTCTTAAGAAAATAAATCTGGACTCGCACCAGATGCTTTTCCCAAGACAGGTAAATCTTTCGCATAAGGAATACAAGGTTATCCTTGAAAACAAAACTCTTCTGAATGAGCTTGGCATTGAACTTGATGACTTCGGGCATGACGCGATAATTATCCGTTCGCTTCCTGACGCGCTTGCCGGGGGTGACCTTAGAGGAATACTCTCAGATGCTGCCTCAGCAATCATAGAAGGAGACAGGCCTGACAGAACTGCAAAGGAAGAGATTGCAGCAAGGATTGCCTGCCACAAGTCAGTGCGCGGGAAAGAGATACTGAACCAGTCAGAAGTCTCGCAGCTTCTCTCTGACCTTGAAAACACAGAGCATCCTGACCAGTGCCCTCACGGAAGGCCGACAAGAATTTTCTTTTCACTGGATGATTTAAAGAGGATGTTTAAGAGGAAGTAGAAAGTAGCATCTAAGCTGCTGCCTGCTTTAAACCACGAAATGTATGAATAGACTGGATATCTTTCCTATGCTGTTTCTGGGCTTCTTCAATATCATAAAGCGACTATAAATTCATCCAGAATTCTGCTGCAACACCAAAAAATTTGCCGAGTTTCACGGCTTTCTCGGCGGTAATGCTTCTCCTCCCATTTATTATCTGGCTCAGCCTTGTCTGCGAAAGCCCGTTTTCTTTTCGTCTTGCTCATTTGGTAATCCCTCCTCCGATAGTCGTATTTTACACCTTATACGACTGTCCGAATTCCGGGGACCACCTCTCTATTCTGCGTTAAAAAGGCAGGCTGCTTTTTAGCGGGACAACATAATACCCGGGAGAAATCCTGTAATTTTCGAGCAGCGGTAAAATACCCGTGGTATCAACAAACGCCGGGTCGCGCATCACTTCAGCCGTCAGGTCGGCCTTGTTCCCTTTTATATCTCCCTTAAGCCGCGCATAAATGCCTTTCCCTTCCAACGAAAGGGCAATGATTCTTACCCTGCTGCCGCTTATGTCCATTGCGCCCCGCACACCGGAAAAAGCAGTGAGAGGAAAAGGGAATCCCCAAAAGGAATCATTTTCAAATTGCGCCCCACTGACGGATAGCTTCAGTTTCCCGATTCCGTTCTCGTTTTTATAATCTGCATACACCTTGCCCCGCCCCTTTATGCCGATGGCGGCAAAGAAAGGGATATCTTCCATGCGGGCATCATCAACCCTCAACTCGCCCCTGCTTTTTGCCCTCAGCAGGTCGATAGATCCGCTCATCTTTCCTCCAGCTACGTCGGCGCTGAAGGAAAGGGGCAGTCTTAGCAGGAATAGGGCCAGGGGATTAATTTTTCCGGATAGACTATTCAGGGTAAAGAGCGCGGCATCCGATCTCCTGATAATGATATCCCGCGCGGCAAAATCGTATAACAAACCCTTTTTGAAACCATGTATTTCAACGGACAGACCTGCTCCGGTCAAAGATTGTTCAATACGGGACAGAAGAACCTCTTCGGGGACAGCTACTGCCCACAACCCAATGATAAAAAGGACCGCAACGGCGCTACCGATAAGGAGCCGCTTCATTTCGTCTTGATAAGGGCGATTGTCATGGTGAGACTCAACTGGGCGGGGTTCTCAAAGGATGTCTTCATGGACATCTTTCTTAAAGATAAAAGCATGGGGGCGTTTTCTATTTTATAAAAGATATTAACAGCCTCATTGATATCGATCTTCTCAACCTGCACTTCCGCCTCTTCCTCGATGGAGTCACCTATTTCCCGCATCCCCGAGGATTTGACCGACTTTACCTTCTGTTTCAAGCCCAGTGGCTCGAATACCTCGTCGATTGCCTGGACAATTCCCTTTACCTTTACAAGGGATTTCTTCCCCTCGACCGCATCGACCCTGCCCTTCAAAGATACGATCTCTTCCCTGAGGAGCGCCATTTCCTGCTGCCGCTCCCTCAGGCCTTTCAACTCTCTCTTCGACGAGAGGGAGATGCTCAACACCGCGATGCACAGGATAATGATTGCTGCAATCCCGGCTGCCGCGAGTATTCTTCTATCGGACTGAAACTTCATGTCCTCTTTCCCCTTGCGGTAATGGTGAACATCGTTCGTCCCTGCGAAATGGCCTTTGTATCGGTAATCTCCACCCCTGCTGCTACCCTCTCAAGACCGGCCTTCAATTGCTGGACATCGCTCAGGGACGGGCATTCTCCCTTCATGATAATTCGCCCTTTATCCATCGTTATTTCGCTGAACGATACGCCCTGTCTCCTGCCTGCAGCCAGGTCGAGAAGGAAAGGGAGCGGGGAGAATCCGACAAAATACTTTTCCTTTTCCTGCAACTCCTTGAGGTGTGCCCTGGCCTGATACAATTCGCTCGTTATCTTTTTCTCCTGCGGAAACATGCGTATGTATGTCTTCCTTATATCATCCCTTGCAGCAGCAATCTCCTTTTTTGCCACAACTATCTCGAACACGGCAGAAGACAGAAAAACCAGCAGGAGCAATGCGGCAAGCAGAGCGGTGAGTTTGAGCGACTTCTTTATCTTGTCGGTATCGCCTGTGTAGGAGAACTCTCCCTTCCCAAGGTTGACAATAGGATTGTCGACCTCCTTCACTACTGCGCCCATGCGCTCCTGCCCCTCGATTATTTCAGGATTGAGGAGCATGCCGCCGACATCTCCGGATATTTTAAGTATTTCAAAAAGCGCTGCAACATCAAGAGAGGTGATCATCTTCGGATAGAGGGAGTACTCCCTGAGCCTTCCCACTATCTTCCTCAATATTTCTTTCGCAATATAAACAACCAGGACCCTGTGCTTTCCTTTGTCCTCGCTTAGAATACAAGCGTCGAAAACGATACTGGCAGAGCCCCCGAGAACCAGGGGATCGAGTTCAAAAGGGAGCACCTCCCGAATGCGTTCCCTATCCTGAAAGGGGAATTCCATGATCCTGAAATTAAGGAGACTCAGAGGGAGGCTCAGGTACGTCTCCTCTTTATTTTTTGCGGGGATATCGAGGCTGAAATGGCCGTCCTCCGCAATGGGCGAAGTAACGGTATCGCTGACCCTGAAACCCTTCCCGTTATCCTCCATGAGGTGAACGGAGAGAGTGCCTTCCCTGAGGTCGATAAAGGTTATCCTTTTCATGGTTACATCTCTCTCCAGTACCTGACAACCGGCCTGCCGCCGGATACTTCCAGGGTACTTTCGATAATCCTCTTCGTCCCTCCCGAAGTTGCCGTGGCTATTACGTGGAAAAAGCCGCCCTTTACCGTTATGCTGCCCATAAGCGATGCCCCCACCGTCTCAAAACCGGCAATCTTCATGATATCCTGCGTCCTCTCAAAAGGCGCTGCATTCCTGTACTTTACAATCCTTTCGGCCATGTCCCGGTCTATGGCATCAGAGAGAGAAATAAGCACCGGGACTTCAGCGCCGTTTATATTAATCAGGCCATTTCCGTGTATTGTAACATAAGGCATCAGCCTCTCATAGCTCTTCCTGTCCATACCGCGGATCAGGAGCATTTCATCGATACTGTCGAGGTAACCGTTCTTTGCCTTCTCTTCGGAATCCTGCAATCTCGGCTCGGAGTCGGGATCGATCCAGTCTGCGATCCTGTCCGCAAGGTCCGGACTGAGCTCCAACGCATTGAGGAGCCGCAGGAAGGAACGGTATGCCTTCTCGTTGAGCAGGCCGTTGGGATAGATAAGGGAATTGACATTGAACTTGGCGTTCTCATCTTCGATCCTGACAAGCAGCTTCCCCTCAGCATCTTTTACCGGATTATCATAGGGAATATCGAGAGCGCCGGGGTACGTATACGTTGACTGGCTGTTTTTTTCATAGATGGTTTCCGCCGCCATGTTTACCGCCGACTTCGCGATAAAGGAGAGCCTCTGCGAATCCTGCCAGTTGTGAAGGGCGCTCGTATTTATGTAAACCCCGTACGCAAACTCTACAACCATGGCCGTTATGACGGCAAGGACCATGAGTGTCAGGATCAGGGCCATTCCCTCGGAATTCAATCGAGAGTCCTCTCCACTCCTATTTTTCATAAACTCTTCCCTATCTTCGGCCGCAGTGTTTCGTACAGGGATATTTTTCTGTCCTTCAGCATTATCGTTATGGCAACCCTTATCTCCTCCGGGACTTTTTTACTCTCCATCGCATTCCATGTCCTGATCCATTTTCCGTTATCCTTTACCTCTACGATGAAATTCTCAATATCTTCCAGAAGCTCCGTTCCCTTATCGGTGTTATCTTCACCGTAAGCGGACCTCACCTTTTTGAGGAGGGTGAGCTTCCCGTCTTTCTCTTCCACCGAGTACGAGAGGGTTGATAATCCGGGCATCAGGGGCGAGAGCGCGGTAAAAACAAGGCGTGACGCCTGTTTCCCATAGATATCCCGGTCTTCTACCGTAAATACCGAATACTTGTTCCCTTCATTATATACAGCAGAATCGACCTCTCTTCCTATAATATCGACAGCCATCCTGCATTCCTGCAATTTCACCAGTCCGCCATCGATCCCCTCCATTGCCCTATGTGAAAGGAAGAATGTACTGTAGAGGGCGCCCAACACAATGGACAGCAGCGCAAGGGCAAGAAGCATTTCGATGAGGGTAAACCCTTTTATACTCTTCATCACTTGCCACCCTCTACCGGATTCATCTTCATAATCTCCGTAAGCTTGACTTCCTCTTTCCCGTTGCTTACGACAACGGACAGTTCGGACAGTTCCGGAAAGGATGACGCAGAGATGGTCGTTGCATAATGGTAGGCATTATACGGTTCAGGGAAGTCGCCCTCTGTCTCTGCCGGGTTCTTCTCGATCTCCGACATCTTGTCCCGCGCAAGGATCGTGGCAATAGTAAGGGATTCATGCCGTTCAGCAATGCCGAGGTGATAATTCAGCGTGTAGATAAGGGTGACAAGCAGCCCCCCGATAATGGCGAGGGCTATCATGATCTCAAGGAGAGTAAACCCCTTTTCAAAGGATGAAGGATGAAGGATGAAGGATGAAGATCGGGCCTTCATTCTTTGATTTTCACTCTTCCGCTCAACGGATTAAAAATAATGCTCATGGTCTTTTCTCCATCCTTCAAATTGATCGCAATTCCTTCCTGCGCACCGAGGGGAGTAAAAAAGAGCAGTACCTCTCCCTCCCTTATCTCTCCTTTCGACTGAAGCTCCATACTCACAAGGCTTTTGAACTTTTCCGTTTTTTCGAAATCAGGGCCTTTCCACGAGAGGGTGCTTTCTCTGAAATCCACTTTAAGCGTGCAGGTTTCTTTTGTGGCCACGGAATTGTCGTTCAGATACCGCAGCACCGAAGCGATCTTCCTCGCATCGGAGGCAAGCCCCCCGCCCTCTATAATGTGCAATGACGGGAACACAACTGCCATGAGAATAGAGACAATGAAGAGGACAACCAGAAGCTCAAGGAGAGTAAAGCCGGAATTGAAGGATGAAGGATGAATGGTGAAGGATGAAGATCGGGAGTTATTTATAATTTCTTTTTCATCCTTCATAATTAATCCTTCATCCTTTGTCTTTACATATTCCAGTTGATGATATCCGCATCCTTTCCCTCGCCGCCCTCTTTACCATCAGCGCCATAGCTGATGATATCGAAATCGCCATGGAGTCCCGGAGAAAGATAGACATACGGATTCCCCCATGGGTCCTGGGGTATCTTGTTCTGCTCGAGGTACCCCCCTTCCTTGTAGTTGGCGGGTATCTTGCCCGTTGCAGGCTTTTTGATGAGCGCCTCGAGCCCCTGTTCCGTACCCGGATAGAATCCGTTGTCGAGCTTAAATAATTTGAGGGCAGTCTCAAAATTCCTTATCTGCACCTTTGCCGCTGCGATCCTGGCGTCATCCGTCTTTCCGATAATCTTGGGGGCGACAATAGCGACCAGCAAGCTGAGGATAAAAACGACGACAATAATTTCAAGGAGGGTGAACCCCCGTTTTCCTCCTTTATTTTTTCCTTTCCTTTCTTTTTTCATCCCTCATCCTTTCTTTTAATTCTTTTTTCATCCCTCATCCTTCACCCTTCATCCTTTACCTTTCATCCTTCGCTTATCTCACCAACTGGTTCAACTGGAACATCGGCAGCAGTACGGCAAGTACAATAAAGCCCACTATCAGGCCCATTGCCAGGATCATGGACGGCTCAAGCAATGAAAGCGCCTTCTGCACGCGCCTGCCGAATTCTTCCTCGTAAGAATCCGCGGCCTTGCTCAAGACTTCTGCCATCCGCCCCCCTCTCTCGCCCGTCGCAATAAGCTGGAGGAGGACAGGGGGAAATCCGTAAAGAGATGCCGAAAGGCGTGCGCCCTCCGCCACCCTCTCTGCCGCATTCCTGATGGTATTCCCGATGATGATATTCCCAACGGCCTTTGCAGAAAGTTCCAGCGACTTGAGCATGGGCAATCCTCCATCGAGGAGAAAACCGAGCGTTCTGGCGAACCGGGCGTAATAAAGGCTCGGCACAAGGTTCCCGGGCATCCTGAGCTTTAGCGTATCGATCAGGTCTCTCCTTTGCTCCCTGAGCCTTCTGAGGCCGAATGCCGAAGCGGTTATAACAAAGAGGACGAGCCACCAGTAATGGACGAAAAAATTGGAGACATTTATCAGAACGACGGTAACAAAAGGGAGAGCGCTCTTCGTGTTTTCGAATATCTTCACTATCTTCGGGATCACGAAGGCAAAGAGAAACGACATCACCATGAACCCCACACAGACCATGAAGGCGGGATATATCAGCGCTATCCTGATCCTTGCCTGCACTGCGGTCTGCTTTTCGAGGAAATCGGCAAGTCTCTCCAGTATCCTGTCCAGTGTGCCGCTCTGTTCCCCGGCGGCAACCATGGCGCGATAAAACTCGGGGAATATCTTCTCGTGGTCCTCCAGCGCCCGTGACAGGCCGGCGCCCGAGGATACCCTCTCCCTGATATCGACCAGCAGGCCTTTCCAGAAGCCGCTGTGCTCTTCCGACAGGGACCTCAGCGCTTCCATAAGGGGGACTCCCGAGGAAAGCAGCGTGGAGAGCTGCCTTGTCACGTAGGGGAGAAGGGCCTTGTTGTCTTTGCGAATGAATCGGCCCTCCCTGTGGAGGTATTCCTTTACCTCCTTGGGGAAAATGTCCTGCTCTTTAATACCGGAAATCGCATCATGGAGGCTGTCCGCTTCAACCGTACCCGAAGCGTAGGCGCCGTCTGCCTTATATCCTTTATACTGAAATATCGGCATAATCCCTTTGTGTCACCCGCAAGACCTCTTCCACCGTAGTGATCCCTTTGGCCGCTTTTTCGAATCCATCGCTCCTCAGGTTCACCATCCCGTTCGATAGGGCACGACTCTTAATGCTCTGCGCATCTACCTTTTCGGTGATCATCTGCCTTATGTCGTTGTCAATCACAAGGAGTTCGAATATCCCCGATCTTCCGAGATATCCCTTCCCGATACACCGGTCGCATCCCCTTCCCCGGTACAGGACAGAGGCCCCTGTGTATCGTGCCTCCTCTTCCGATGGAGCATAGGGCTCCTTGCAATGAGGGCAGATTGCGCGTACAAGCCTCTGGGCAATAACTCCTGCCAGCGATGTGGCGACCAGGAACGGTTCCACTCCCATATCGATGAGCCTCGTGATCGCGGACGCCGCATCATTTGTATGGAGCGTGCTCAATACGAGGTGCCCGGTAAGGGATGCATGGATGGCCACCTCTGCTGTCTCGAAATCCCTTATTTCCCCCAGCATGATAATATCGGGATCTTGTCGCAGGATGGATCTCAATCCCGAAGCAAAGGTCAGCCCTATCTTCGGGTTTACATGAATCTGGCCAATCCCCTTCAACTGATACTCCACCGGGTCCTCGACCGTCATTATGTTCTTTTCTTCCGTATGTATCCTGTTGAGCGCCGCGTACAATGTGGTCGTCTTGCCGCTTCCGGTGGGTCCGGTAACAAGGAGAATACCGTTTGTCCTCTTCAGGAGCTCTTCCATTCTCCTTTCATCCCCTTTGTTGAAGCCGATCTCCCACAGGCCGATAAGCCCCTGCTTCCTGTCGAGCAGTCTCAGTACGGCCCTCTCGCCGAAAGAGGTGGGCACAATGGATACCCTTATATCGATATCGTTCCCCCCGATAAGAAGACGTATGCGTCCATCATGGGGTAGTCTCTTCTCCGCGATATCGAGGTTTGCCATGATCTTAATCCTGCTGATAAGGGCATCCTGAATGATCTTCGGGGGGGTCAGGACCCTATGAAGGATCCCGTCGACCCTCAGCCGCACTTCAAGTTCCCTCTCGTAGGGCTCTATATGTATGTCGCTTGCCCTCTCTTTAACCGCCTGCTGCAGGACCGCGTTCAGGAGCCGGATAATGGGCGCCTCTTCTGTGAGCCCCAGGATATCCCTTGGCCTTTCAAACTCGGTTGCGACGGAGGAGAGGTCTTCACCCGTAATGTTATCCATCACATCTTCAGCGGAGCCTGCCTGACCGTATATCCTGTTGATGGCATTGGTGATGATATCTTCGGCGGCTTTCAGTGGAAGGGGTTTGAGACCGTAATGCCGGGAGATTTCCCGCAATGCAAGGATGCCTTTCTCATCCGCCACAGCGGCCTCAAGATAGCCGTCCTTTTTCCTGAGGGGCATGATAATATTGCCCTTTGCAAAGGAAAGGGGTATCTCCTTTATAAAAGAAAGCTCTACTTCCTCATCTCTTATTACAGTTATGGTTTCCATATTTAAATATAGTAACGAGTAACAAGTGACGAGTCTGAAGAATATTCTTTTGTCTTTAACTCGTTACTCGTTACTATTGACTCGTTACTGCCTTTATTTACCCGCCGCCTTCATTTTGTAGTCGGGTTCGGCAAACTGGACTTCGGGCATTGCCGAAAACTCTTTTACAGCATCCTCTACAGACTCCCCTTCTCTTATTCTTATATGATAAACCTCTATGTTTTCCAAATAGCCTATCAGAGAAGCATCTTTATTCAATATAATCTTCATAGCCTTCTCGGCAGTTACATCTTTTTTGAACTTAACAAGGAGTTCTCCTTCGGCATATTTCTTTTCAGCCCTGGCGAATTCTTTCTGTTTATCAACGGTTATTTTTTCAAGGCTCTCGGCTTCTTTTACAATATGTGGTGTAAGAAATACTAAGAGGTTTGTCTTTTTCTTAGATGTGGTCTTGTATTTGAAGAGCCATCCGATGAGAGGAATATCTCCGAGAATAGGAACCTTTGTCATATTGTCTTCGTCTTTCTCCTGCATAAGTCCGCCAATCACAACAGTCTGTTTATCTTTTACAACAACCGAGGTCTTTGTTGACCTCTTTGTGGTAGTTGGGCCAACACTCATGATAATGTCAGCATTTGCCTCCTGTTTGACAGAAGATATCTCCTGATACATGTCAAGCTTTACATAATCGCCCTCTGTTATTTGCGGAGTGATTTTGAGTGTTATGCCGACATCCTTTCTCTCAATTGTGCTGAAGACAGAAAGTGTTCTTGTTGGGTCAGCTTCTCTTTTGCTGATAAAAGGCACATTCTCACCCACAACTATCTCTGCTTCCTTGTTATCAGATGTGAGTATCTGTGGAGTTGACAGAATATTTATAGCTCCCTGAAATTCACTAAGGCTGAAAAGCGCTGCAAACCCCGGAACCGTAATATTAGAGGACGTGCCATCAGGCTTTATTACCGGTATTGACATAAAGTTTCCCATGCCACCTATTGTAAGGCCGGCAAGCCCGCTTATTATGGACTGCACAGCGCTGTTATCCATGGTCCCGACTCCGCCAATCAAAACAGGTTCGCCTTCTCTCCTTCCTATAGCCCTCCATTTTATGCCAACCTCCCTCAATTTATCTATAGACGCCTCAACTATCATCGCCTCAACAAATACCTGTTTCCTTCTTTTATCAAGCTGTTTTATAACATGTGTCAGGTTCTGATAGTCTCCGGTGGAGGCAACTATAACAAGTGAATTTGTTGCCTTATCAGGAGTAATTGTTATACCGCTGCCTGTCTCAAATGGCGTCACAGGAGGAGCGCCTGGCTGAGGTTGTTTCGAGACTTTCAGAATGCCCTCCAGAACTTTTGAAAGCTCTGTTGCATCTGCATTCTCAAGAAAATATACATTTATCCTTCCCTGCGCCTCAGGGGAAGGGATATCTAACAGGGCAATGAGCCCTTTCATTGACTCTCTGACACCTTTGTCTCCGAAAATAATAACAGCATTGAGCCTTGGGTCAGCCAGCGCACTTGCACCTTCAGTGGTAATCGGCTGGGGTGCAGTCTTAGCCTTGCGGCTCAGACCTTCATTCAGAATCTTTGCTGCTGCATCAGCGCTTGAATGCTTCAGAAATACTATCTCGGCTCCCTCTCTGATGGTCGGCTGGTCTATGCTGTCCACTATAGAGATTATTTTTTCTATATTCAGGCCTGAATCAATCACTAAAAGCAAATTGCCGGGACCAAAGGCAGAGATATGCCCATCCTTTGAGACAAGTGGCTGAAGAAATCTTAGTGCATCATCCGAAGAAACATATTTCAGGGGAATCAGTCTTGCTGCATAACTCTCATTAACAGACTGTCTTTCTACAGCAATCTTTATTCCCCGCTGTTTTGCCTCTGAGGCAGGAATAATCTTATATGCGTCCACGCCTGAAGGGACAACCGTAAAACCTTTAAGCTCAAGTATTGACGTAAAAAGGTTGTATGCCTCTTCAACAGATAACTTTGAAGGGGCTATTATTGTTATCTTGCCCTTAAGCCTTTCATCGAATATAAAATTCTTCCCGGTAATATCGCTTATAAATTTTGTGACTGCTGCGAGGTCGACATCAACGAAATTAAATGTGACTTTCGCGGCCTTTTTTGTTTCGGCAAAAGCTGACAAGGCGGTTACAATAACCAAAATCAAAATGAGGCATAATGATAAAGCTCTTCTTCTTTTCATGTTCATCCCTTGAATCCCGATTTGTAATTTATAATTCTATCCGCTGCATGTTAATCTATTTTATCTGATACGTCATCGTCATCTTTGCGTTGTTCCTTACGATATCGAGACGTACCCTGTCCATCCCTTTCAACGCAGTGAACGCCTGGAGCGCGCTCTCGGGATTCGAGATATTATACTCATTGATACGCAAAAGCACGTCTCCGTTCTGAAGCCCCAGGCTCTGGTAGATGCCTCCCGGTTTCACCTCGCTCAGCATAAACCCCTGCTGCTTGCCGTCGGCAACATTGGGCAAGAGCCGCGCATCGGTCATGATCTGGTTCGGCTTCTCCAGGGCCTGCTGTATCCTGTTCTGGTCGACTACATAAGTACCCTCTCCTACGTTCTGCACAAACGAGGCAGGTTTCCCAACCTCTTGTGGGGCTTTCGCCTCTGTTATCTTTATGATATCCGCAAGATGTATCTCGGTCGTCACACCGCTGTCACTTACGATAACCCTGTCTTTATCCACCCGCACTATCTTTCCCAATCCGCGAACCATCCCTCCTGTCTTATAGATTTCCTGGTTGTTGGCTTTATCTGCAAAGATAGCATAGCTGTGCGCAGCCGATCCCGCAACCGTTCCAACGAGGATCAGGTCGGACCGGGCAGCGCTTTTCTCTGCCGTTGCAGTTGAAAGCTGTTTCAGTTCACTGCCCGGAGGGCCGAAGGGATTGCTCTTGACGATTGCCGCATAGTCCTGAAAGGCAGGCCTGACGGCATTCTGAGCCTTGCTTTCCGGAGGCATGCCCTTTCCCATGGGAGCAGAGAAGGCGGTTATCGTATCTCGGATAAAAAAGAGGACGGCAAGCAGGAGCAGGAAACCAAGGATATAATTTATTGCGCGGATGATCCGGGGGTCCTTGAGATTATGGATGACTCCCATTATTTTCATAAGACGCATTGCATGCTATACTTTATTTTTTGTGCGCGGCGTGCGACCGCAGAGAAGGGTAATGTCGCAAAACTCACAACCGATTCTTTCTGGACAGACATCCCGCTCACAAAGACGGGAACAGCCCACCTCAGGTCATCGTCATCCAGGTTTTCCACGTTCATGTCGACCAGTCTTTTCTCCCACGCTTCAGGAAGCATCGATGCAATAGTCAACAATCCGAGGGGTGGACTGCTCGCCTTTTTGTGAATGAATTTCAGGGCATACCTGAAACTCCAGAAGGTATCCGGGAATTCAGGATAAATGAGGAGCGCTTTCACGGAATGCCCCTTATCCATCTACTTTTTCTCTTCCACCTTCAAGTTGCTCTGAACGGATTTCACGCCCTTGACTTGCCTGATCTTTTCTACGATCCGCTCTTCAGCCTTCTTGTCATGTATGAAACCCGCCAGAACAACATTTCCATTTGTAGAGGAAACATCGATCTTCAAATACTTGGCGTCAGGGTCTTTGACGATTATCGCATTCACTTGCGTGGTAATGCTCGCGTCATCGATATGCTCGCCTGCCGTTCTGCCCGTCATAGAGGCGCAGCCCGAAAACAAGGCCAATCCAAAAACCATTAACACTGCCATAAAAATAACCTTCTTCATTTCTCTCCTCCTGCCTTTAGATGTGCAATCATCCGATTGCAATGTTAATAAATTTACCCATACATTAACTATTTGGATGTTCGCGTAGCGACAACTTCGACCTCTACGCGGCGATCAGGCCCCAAGCAAGCGATCAGTTTCTTGGTTGCTTGCTTGCCTTTGCATTCACCGGGCTTGGTCACGGGATTTGCTCCGTCTACTCCTTTGGTCGTGATCTTGCCGGCAGGGATCCCTGCGGATTCCACCAGATAGGCCTTGACCGCTTCGGCGCGTCGCGTCGAAAGCTTCATGTTGTATGCGTGCGAACCGATCCGGTCGGTGTATCCCGTTACCGTGATGACGTCAAAGTTGGCGCCCTTCAGGTCTGCAGCAAACTTGTCGAGGGCCTTTTTGCCCGCAGGCTTCACGGTCGATTTGTCGAAATCGAACAGAGCATCCGCGGAGAAAATCACCTTCTTAGGCGCTGCCTTTGCAATTACCTTCTCCTCAGCCTTCGGTTCAACCTTCGGCTCAGGCACAAGGATAACTACCGGCTCTTCAGCCTTCGGTATAGGTTTTGCCTCAGTTACTGGTTTAGGTTCAGGCTTGGGTTCGGGTATTGGTTCATACTTCGCAGCAGGCGTCGGTGCGGGCTTTGCCTTCCCACCGAACGCAAAAGTTATTCCAATAGTAGCTCCAATATTATGGTAGGTCTCTTGGAAAATCTCGGTAACCATATAATCTTTGAGATCGAATCTGAGTGCGATATTGTCCGTCAACCAGTATTTCGCTCCTACACCAAGATTAAAAGCAGCCATGTCCTTAGTCGATATCTCTGGACGATAGTGGGCTCCTCCGAAACCGGCAAGGACAAAGGGGTTGAATTTACCATCGGGTATAAAGTGATAGACGGCATCGAGATGATAAAAAGTAAGGTCCACTTTATCCATAGGACTTCCGAACTGTCCTTCCGTAATACCCGTTCTTGCCCTGTCGGCAACGCTGGTACGGATATATTCCCCGACGCCTTCAATACCCCAATGTGGAGTGAAATTATAGCCAAGCCGTCCGCCAAATATGGGCCGGTCTTTCAGATTCTGTTTGTTCTCGAAGAAATTATACCCTCCGAACGGACTCACTTCAAAGCTTCCTGCCTTTATCTCGGAGCGAGCAGACAAGGGAAGGAGAAAAACAAAGGCAGCTACCATCAGCGCTGCTCGATACATTGCTTTCATTGTACGTCCTCCTTTCACTTCCTGAAAAGGCATTTCTTCCTTGATTGGTTTTGCCACCACCTCAGGAACTGTCGCTTCCACCAACCCTTCCATTAATCTATCAACATCCTTTGCGAGTTCAGGCACAGACTCTTTAATTCTATCAGCAATCTTAACAGCTTTCTCCGCTGTCCTTCTTGAAGCTTCGTGATTTCCAACCTGTTTGTAACTTAACGCTGCAGATACTGGATTAATTATTGCATCTCTTAAAATATTTTCTATTGTTCTTCCAACCTCTACACTTGACCCCTTCTCATAACCTTTGATTTCATCAACAACCGCTCCAACTTTTTGTAAAAGAGCATCACTTGGTTCTTGTGAAAGTGTAACCTTGACATCTTCAACTTTCTCTTTTGTCGCTTGAATTAAGGTTTCTTTCACTTTTCCTGTCTCAGTTAGCATTTCAAGCTGTTTTGCTTTTCCTTCAGGTGTTGCAAGTTCTTCTTTAGTCAAAGGTGCTTCTACCTTCAACTCATCAAGCTGTTCAAGAATCAATTCACCCTGCTCTCCTTTTGCAAATCTTGTATATAGTTGCGTTTTGCTGTTGCCTTTCCGGCTCTTTAAAAAAATCGTATGGGGAGAGGCAAAAAGGAGACAGGCTGAATTATGAAAAATAGCCTGTATTCCCTTTTTGCCTGCTTTCATACCGAATACCTCATGCCTTAATCAGCAGGCACGTTAATGACGGTGTTCACCATTGTAACCGACGCATTCAGGCCCGCCGCTCTGCCGTTCAGTGTCGTGATTGCGGCGTTATCGGCGGTAGAGAACGAGACTGCCGAAGAAGCGAGTATGGTTCCCACCATGGTGCCGCCGCCCGCCCCGTTAATCGTGGCCGAACTGCCGACCTGCCAGAACACGTTCTTGGACTGGGCGCCATTGGTCAAGAGAACGCTGCGAGGTGCTCCGGCAGCGCCCACAGTGAGCGTGCTCGCCATCTGGAAGACCCACACAGCATCCACATCGCCCTGGGCGTCCAGCGTCAGATCCGTTCCCGTTATCAGGAACGATTCCCCCTCAGCTTTATAAATGCCAGGGGCGAGGGTGAGTCCGCCCAACTGGCCGGCGCCCGGGTCTGTGCCGCCTGGTAGTGAAGCAGGAGTCAGGCTGTTATACGCGGTGATCGCATCGTTTCGGACATTGGTGGCGATCGTGCATGAGGCGGCATTTACGGCAGCGGACGTCGGGCCCGTGGTAGAAACGGTACACGAGTATATCTTCCCGGTCACTGCTCCGATATTAGCCGGCGTTTCCGTATAGATATCGGCTGCCGAATCGTGGAATCCGGTTATCGAGCTAGTGGTAGTTGCCGTGCTCGACATATCCCCAGTAATCACGGTATTTACCCCAGTGTTGGTGCTCCCTGCGGTACCCCCCAAATTCCCGAACGGCGCGGCTGTTCCAAGGCTGGGGGCGGTCGTGCAGGTCGATGTCCCGGTGGTAAAGCTCCACACATTGTTGCTGGCCAGGGGATTGCCGGCCACGTCCTTGACTCCCGTGGTCATCGTGACCGTATAGGAGGTGTTGATTGCGAGATTGCTTAATGGTGTAAAAGTGGCGATCTTGGTTGAGGCAACATAGGAGATGGTTCCTCCTAATACAGCACCCAGCGGGGGGCCGGTTAGTTGCACCGTAAAGGTTTCAGTGGTGATCGTTAGCGGGTCCATCGCCTCGCTGAAGGTTGCGTTGATTTTCTTGTTGATACATATCCCCGTGCTGTCAGCCGCAGGGTTTTTGTTGGTGATGGTGGGGGCGGTGGTGTCTACGGTCGTGCCGGTCGTAAAGGTCCATGTGTAATTTGCCGCCAGCGCATTGCCTGCCTCGTCCGTTGCACCTGTTGTAATCGTGGCCGTATAGGTTATGCTCGCCGTGAGATTCGCGTCCGGGTTAAAGGTCGCGGTTTTGGCGGCAACAGCGTAAGTCACCGCGCCTGCAACAGCCGTTGTCCCTTGCTTTAAGGTAAATGTTGTGGTGGTGATGGTTGCAGGGTCCATGTCTTCACTGAAGGTGGCGGTGATGTTACTGTTGAGCGCCACGCCTGTGGCAGCATTAGCAGGGACCGTAGAAGTCACAGTGGGGGCCGTGGTGTCGGCGGTCGCACCGGTTTTAAATGTCCATACAAAGTTACTTGCCAGTGCATTGCCTGCCACGTCCTTGGCCCCGGTGGTAATCGTCGCAGTACATGTGGTACTGACTGGGAGATTGCCCGTCGGGTTAAAGGTGGCCACCTTGCTTGCGGCAACATAGGTGACTACTCCTGTTACGGAAGTTCCGGCGGGGCATGCCAGCGTAAAGGTTGATGTGCTGATCGTTGCAGCGTCCATCGCCTCACTGAAGGTGGCGGTGACGTTCCTGTTGATCGCTACACCTGTGGCATTATTAAGAGGGGTTACGGCAGTCACCGTGGGCCGGGTGGTGTCGGTGGGCGTCGCGGGGGCGCCATCCCAATTTCCGGTTCCTCCTCCTCCGCATCCTGTAATTAAAAAAACACTCAGCATTAAGCTAAACAAAAGATAAGTTTGCCGAGCCTTAAATCTTTTCATGATAACCGCTCCTCCTTTTCTGCTTCAATTATGAGCACTCTCTTTGTATCTATTGCTTGCATCTTTAGACCTCCTTAAGGACTTTTAAATCTGTGAAGCTAATTTAGTGGCAAACCTTATTGCCTGCCACTTCCTCTAATGGAAATTCGCATTCCCAATCTGGCATATCAGATGCCGTTTGAGTAGGGGAAGTCCATGTCATTATATAAAAGGCCGTCCCGCGACGGCCTTTTATTAACTGCTTCACATCCTATACTGCATGCCTTTCCCTTACAATGGCAGTGTAACGGTAACGGGCCCGGTGCTTCCGCCAGTTACTGTAACCTCGCCAGCCAGAATGTTGGGCGTCTCTAACAGATTCGCCCCTGCCAATACTCTGCCCTCCACCGCTGTGCCGCCGGCAAAAGTGACTGTGCGGCCAGCCAGTATGGTTCCCTTGAAGATAGTATTGTTCTCTACCGGTCCAGTGGCGGCGGGGAAGCTCACATCACCACCAGCGGCCGTCGTATCCCCGAC
>JBAQLU010000066.1:0-1601 GCA_049302065.1 Thermodesulfovibrionales bacterium | reverse complement strand
TAATCGTTGCCTTGCTTACGCCTTGCTCCTTAGCCATTGTCCGGCAACTCCAGTGCGTGACGCCTGCGGGTTTGGTTTGTAATGTGGCGTTTATGACTTCCTCGATCTTGTCTGCTGTAAAGTGTGGCTTACGACCACGGCCTGCCGCTACTTCCCAAAGACAGTCAGGGCCTTCACTACAAAAACGTTGCCGCCACAATGCTACAGTTTTATAGTTGATCTGCATGCTTCTGGCGATATCTTTGTCTTGTTTGCCTGTAGCTGCTGCCAATATTATATGACAGCGCTGTGCCACTTGTTGCGGTGTTCGATGTGCACCCACCCAACATTTTAATTCTTGGCTATCTGTTTCGCTCAAGGTTACCTGCATAGCATGCCGTGACATGCAAATAGTCTAACATAAAGTTATATTTTAACACCAGCTAATTATGAGACACTACACTAATCTAAGGAAGCTGTTTAAGGTATATATCCTATCTGTTAAAACTTGCAGAGTTTTTGCAAAAAGGAGGTATTTATGACATTCAGGGCATCGTTTCATTTTGATTTAAAGCCGGAATGGGAAAAAGATATCCGGGAAGGGCGCAAGACTATAGACGTCAGGATCAATGCTCAACCTTATGCTGACGTGAACAAAGGAGATATCATCCAGTACCGTTCTGCTAAAGTGAAAGTTACAAAGATTCGTGCCTATCCGGGGTTATCGGATCTGCTCGCTCATGAGGACTACAGGAAAGTAGTTCCTGCGGCGAAAACCCATCAAGAGGCACTTCAGAGATTGTTGGAGGAAATTATACACATGGAACCACCTCACGGAATATTGGCTTTTGAGATAGAGAGCATAGGATGAATTGTGAGCCAATACATAAATCGGTGAGCAGATGAAAGACTGGAATGTTGTTGTCAGCGTTAATGAAAAGGGGTTCAGCCAGGCAGTAAATATTCTCAAAAAATTTGGGCCAATAAGTAAGACAGAATTCTTCAACGTCCTGGTGATGAAGGTGGTAGATATAGCCGGGATGTGTGATACCCTGAAGAAGCGCCTGGAAGAGGACCCGTCCTTTTTATCTTTTCTTTCACGGCTCATCCCGGTCACAAAATCCTTTATTTTTCAGACTCCGGATGAGTTCGAGCAAAAGGTGAAGGAGACGATATCAGAATGGGCGCCACAACTTGAGGGAAAAGGATTTCATGTGAGGATGCACCGCCGGGGCTTCAAGGGAAGACTTTCCAGCCTTGAAGAAGAGAAGATGCTGGACGAATTCCTCCTTGAATTGACAAAAGAGAGGGGCAACCCCGGCCATGTTACCTTTGAAGGGCCGGACGTCATAATTGCAGTCGAAACCGTGGCGCATAGGGCAGGACTCTCCCTCTGGACCCATGAGGATTTACAGAAATATCCTTTTGTGAGGGTAGGGGGATAATTCTATTATGTTAGGCATTTCATTCAGTACAATCTCAAGAGAAGGCGTTACCATTCCTGATGTTACAACCGAAACCCTCTGGCCTGTATCCCGAACAATCCCTGTTATTGTCCTTAGCCCTCTATGAGATTTATCAGTTTCTATCGTGTTGAAGTATTCCTGTGCAATACAAGGAAC
>JBAQLU010000065.1:0-1771 GCA_049302065.1 Thermodesulfovibrionales bacterium | reverse complement strand
TAATCGTTGCCTTGCTTACGCCTTGCTCCTTAGCCATTGTCCGGCAACTCCAGTGCGTGACGCCTGCGGGTTTGGTTTGTAATGTGGCGTTTATGACTTCCTCGATCTTGTCTGCTGTAAAGTGTGGTTTACGACCACGGCCTGCCGCTACTTCCCAAAGGCAGTCAGGACCTTCACTACAGAAACGTTGCCTCCACAATGCTACAGTTTTATAGTTGATCTGCATGCTTCTGGCGATATCTTTGTCTTGTTTGCCTGTAGCTGCTGCCAATATTATCCGACAGCGCTGTGCCACCTGTTGCGGTGTTAGATGCGCACCCACCCAACGTCTCAATTCTTGGCTATCTGTTTCGCTCAATGTTACCTGCATAGCATGCCGTGACATGCAAATAGTCTAACATAAAGTTATATTTTAACACCAGCTAATTATGAGACACTACACTAGCAAACGAGTATGAGTGCACTAACGTCTTATCAATTTCAAGTAAGAATAAACAATATTGACGAAGTTATTTTTTTGATGATTATCGATTGTAAAATGCAATAAAAAGGGCAAGCTGAAACACTCGCCCTTGCGGTTTCTTTATCAAAAGATACTATTTACTCAACTATAAAATCGACTGAACAAGTTGGAGTTATGGCATATTCTGAACTATTCCCTGTTTCCATGGAAACAGAATACGTGCCTAGAGCTGTGTAATTCTTTGTCTGAAGGTTAAATTGCCATTTCCCTTCATCTGTGAAAACAAATTGATTGCCAACAGTTCCATTTCCTGCAGAAAGAACATCATCACTAATATCAATAGGATCACCACCTACACCAGAATTATAGAGAACTTGGACAACTGGCGGAGCTGTAATGTCTGTGTTTGTTATATAAGAACCATCATTATTAAGCCGTGCTTTAAGTGGCAGTACTCTGTTTTTCTTGAATTTTATAGGACTTTTATCTAATGGTGTCTCAAATCCTATACAACTATAAGAGATAACTGGATAAGGGTCGACAGTGATATTTCCAATCACCGATCCTTCAGCATGATGGAAACCTGAACATTCTCCGTGGTCTTTAAATTGAAATTTAATCAAATGATCAATTGGTGTTCCCTCATAAGTTCTTGTAATTATTCTCTGCCATTGCCCGTCAACTACCCAGATTGAATTTTGACAATCAATGCAACCATTAATAACTTCATCATTGTCTATAATGGCCCAAAAGGAACCAATCCAATTATTTTGACAGTAAGGATTCGCCTCTGTGACAGTCGCCGTAATATTAAAAGATTCACCAATATAGACTTTACAGGGAGCTTGTAATGTATATGTTGTATTACCCCAATAATCTGTCCATGATGCCAGCCAGTTAGAACCCTCAGGACATTCTCCATAAACAGCATTAACAATAAACAACATTGTTGCAAGGGTTAATAAAAATACTTTTTGTTTCATGGCAGACTTCTTATTTGGATCGTTTATTAGAAAAGCTTATATTTTAAACATAACAATAATAAAGCTATATGTCAAATCAATTGCATTGGTTTACAGATGAAATATTCAGTTTTTCCAATATATGAGAAAAGTGGACTTCTATTGGGACTGTGCATTTTTATATACACTTCAGGAGATGCGCAGGGGTCTATATAAGGGCTTGTTTCTTGCATAATCTCATATTCCCTTATTCACCATCCTGCTTACCGTTGAGTAATGTATCCCCAGATAGTCAGCAACCTCTTTCTGGCTGTATCCATATCTCTCTACAGCCTCTTTTGCCTTT
>JBAQLU010000064.1:0-3020 GCA_049302065.1 Thermodesulfovibrionales bacterium | reverse complement strand
ATATGAAGGTGACCCTGTCGGTGGGCGTCCAGAAGATGGTGCGCTCGGACCTGGCCGGGGCCGGGGTCATTTTTTCCATCGACACCGAAACGGGCTTTAAGGACGTGGTGGTCATCACCGCGGCCTTCGGCCTGGGGGAAACCGTGGTCCAGGGGACCGTCAACCCGGATGAGTACGTGGTCTTCAAACCGCTCCTGGACAAACCAGGCCTCAAGCCTATAATCGAAAACGCTTATTGTTTATGCTCCAAAAATTAGCTATAATTTACTAAAATAATTAGCTAAATGGAGCAAATATTGTGCAGCAAGAAAGCCTGAGCCTCCTGGCATTTCAAAAGAAGTTTAGGACCGAAAAAGCTTGTCAGAAACATCTGTTTGAGTTGCGTTGGCCACAGGGTTATCGGTGTCCTCGTTGTCAGCACGACCAAGCTTATTTTCATCGGCAGCGTCATTTATATGCCTGTAAAGCCTGTGGTTACCAGACCTCGCTGACGGCCGGCACGATTTTTCATAAGACCAGGACTCCCCTGAGGAAATGGTTCTGGATGATCTTCCTGATGGGGCGGCAAAAAAGTGGCGTCTCCATGCTATCGTTGCAACGGATCTTGGAAATTCGGACTTATAAAACCGTGTGGGTCATGGAGCATAAGATCCGCAAGGCCATGGCGCAGCGCGATGCCTCTTACCAGCTGGCCGGCCTGATCGAACTGGATGATACCTATGTCGGCGGCCCCAAACCAGGCAAACGTGGCCGTGGCGCCGGGGGTAAATTCAAAGTCCTGGTGGCGGTGGAAACCCCGGGAGATAAACCACGGTTTGCCGCCATGCGCCAGGTGTCCAGGGTAAGTGGCGACGAGATTAAGGCGATGGCTCAGGCTTGCCTGGCACCAGAGGTGGTGGCCCGCACGGATGGTTGGCAAGCCTATCGGGTCTTGAACTCTAAGTCGAGCTTTCATGTACCTATCGTGACTGGTTCGGGAAAAAACGCGGTCAGATTGTTTCCCTGGGTCCATACCCTGATCGCCAACGTCAAAGGCAATATCCGTGGAGTGTATCATGGCGTCAGTGACAAGCACCTGCCCCGTTATCTGGCGGAATTTTGTTACCGCTTTAATCGACGCTTCTGGGAACCCCAAATGTTTAACCGGATGATCACTGCGTGTCTTAATGCTCAAACCGTTACTTTTTCGGAGCTAAGGCAATAAGCGTAATTTTTAATAGCAGCAGGCTTTAGCCTGTGCCACCAAAAATATTGCCAAGCAACTGTCAATTCTTTGAAATTACCTGTATGAGCCCCATTTGGTATTAAATGGCGATTTGGTTGTAGGGGCACAGCGTGCTGTGCCCTGAAAAACGGCAAGGGCACGGCTCGCCGTGCATCTTACAGAAGGAAATCACTTTTTGCTATCTCTTTAACGGAACTGCCCCTTATTACTTTTTCACTTCCAAGGCCTGGGCCAGCAATTCGGCGATATCGTAAACCTTTACCGTCTCTTGCTTGTCCCAGGCCTTGAGGCCGTCCTCGAACATGATGGTGCAGAAGGGGCAGGAGACCGCGATGACTTCCGGATTGAGAGCCAGAGCCTGGTCGGTGCGGGCCTCGTTAATTTTCTGCACCCCCAGGGTCTCCTCCATCCACATCCTGCCGCCGCCGGCGCCGCAGCAGAAAGATTTGGCGCGGTGGCGCTCCATTTCCTGCAAGTGGACGCCCGGGATTGACTTCAGGATGCTGCGAGGGTCCTCGTAGATGTCGTTATAGCGGCCCAGATAGCAGGAGTCGTGGAAGGTGAGCCTTTTATCCAGCCGCCGCCGCGGCTTTAGTCGGCCCTCACGGAGGAGCCGGGCCAGAAACTCGGTATGATGGTAAACCTCCCAGTTGCCGCCGAACTGGGGGTACTCGTTTTTCAGGCAGTTGTAGCCGTGGGGGCAGGTGGTGATGATCTTTTTGATGCCGTAACCGTTGATGGTTTCCGTCAGTTCGGTGGCCATGGACTGGAACAGGTATTCGTTGCCGATCCGCCGGGCCGTCTCGCCGCAGCACTTCTCCTCGGCCCCCAGAATGCCGAAACTGACCCCGGCGTGGTTGAGGAGCTTGACCATGGCGGCGGTCACCTTTTTGCCCCGCTCGTCGAAACTGCCGGTACAGCCCACGTAAAACAGGTACTCCACCTCCGGGTTATCGGCCAGGGTTTGGACCTTCATGCCCTTGGCCCAGTCGCCCCGGGTGGCGAAGGCCAGACCCCAGGGGTTAGAGTTGGTCTCCCAGTTGCGCAGCACCGTCTGGACCCCCGGCGGGAAATTGCTCTCCATGAGCACCAGATAGCGGCGCATATCCACGTACTTCTGGATGTGCTCAATGAAGACCGGGCAGTGTTCCATGCAGTTGCCGCAGGTGGTGCAGGACCAGATCTCGTCAGTGAGGCAGACCTCGCCCACCAGGGCCTTGCTCAACTCGGCCGCCGGTTCGCCTGCTTTAGCTTCACCTTGATCGAGTAGCAGTTTGCCCTTGGCCAGGAGGTGCTTTTTAAGGTGATGGATGGTTTCTTTAGGACTCAAGGGTTTGCCGGTGAGGTTGGCAGGACAGTTCTCGGAGCAGCGGCCGCATTCGGTGCAGGCGTAGAGGTCCAGGAGCTGCTTCCAGGTAAATTCCTCGACCTTGGCAACCCCGTAGGTCTCCACCGATTCATCCTCCAGGTCCATTTTGGTGAGTTCACCGAAGGGCCGGAAACGGCGGAAAAAGACATTGGGAATCGCTCCCAGGATGTGCAGGTGCTTGGAGAAGGGGATATAGACCAGGAAGCCCAGGATCATCAGGGTGTGGGCCCACCAGAAAAAGCTGTACCAGCCCAAGAGGCTCCGCTCCGGCAATCCGGCAAACATCCCGGAGAGGGCCACCGAGATGAAGGCGGCCCGGGGAAAGTAATGCCCGAATTGCTCCTGGGCCAACCGGTATTCCACCGCCCGGGCCCCGAACAGCAGCAGCACCAGCACCAGAATCAAGCTAATGATGATGCTGGCATC
>JBAQLU010000063.1:0-8760 GCA_049302065.1 Thermodesulfovibrionales bacterium | reverse complement strand
GCTTTATCTTAATAAAAACCATCTGACGGCTATAGCAAATAAGACGATACAGTCGCTAAGAAGCGAGGAGCAGATGGGCATAAACAGTGTGATAGTTTATTCCGGTGCTTACTTTGCCGTTTTTGATCTGCAGGACTATACGGAGATAATAATAGATCTTAACGAGGAGGCAAGATCGAGACTGCAGAAATGGATAAAGGTATTCAGGCAGCGCGATAAGTTCAAAGGAAGTTAGAATCAAGCCGAAGTCTTTAGAGCGCATTCCATAAGCTGTACATCTGTGCAAGGCCGCCTAAGCACGCCCACCCTTAGGCAAAATAGACGTGTGCGCTTGAGGGGTGATGCTCCAAAATGATTTGCCCCGTAATAGAATTACAAAAAACAACAACGGCGGGGATTCCCCCAGCCATTTCTTTTTTACACTGTCTGAATTGCAATCAGGTTATTTCAATATTGAAATGTTTTCTTTTGCGAAATCTGTTATAATAAAAATCCGAAATTTTAGCGCATAGCGAATTACTTTTTTTACGGAGGATGAGATGCCGAAGCTTAAAACCCACAGAGGGGCTGCAAAGAGGTTTAAAGTAACAGGTACAGGAAAGATAAAGAGGTACAGCGGGTATAAGAGTCATCTTCTTACCGGTAAATCGGCTAAGAGGACAAGAAGGCTGAGACAAGCTTGTTTAGTTTCCGAAAAACAATGTGTTAGTATAAAAAGATTAATACCATATCTGTAGGGATAGATAACAGATAAGATGTATTTCCCTGTTTTCTGTCCCCGGTGTTCTGATTTTTAGGAGGAATAGATGCCAAGAGCAAAGGGTGGATTTAAGACCAGAAGAAGAAGGAAAAAGCTGTTAGAGAAGGCAAAGGGCTATTATGGAGCCAAAAGTCGCCTCTTCAGGATTGCAACTGAAGCTGTTGATAAAGCGATGCAATATGCATACAGGGATCGTAAGGCAAAGAAACGTGAATTCAGGTCTCTCTGGATCATCAGGATCAATGCAGCTGTACGTGCCCTGGGACTCAGCTACAGCCAGTTTATGTCAGGGATGAAGAAGGCAAATATTACATTAAACAGGAAGGCGCTTGCTGATATGGCTTACAATGATCCTGCTGCTTTCAGTCAACTCGTTGAGAAAGTAAAAAGTTAAAGTAAAAAAGTGGAGGACATCCTCTCTCTTAAGACTTCATTTCAGCAAGAATCACAAGCAACTGCAAGACTGTCTGAACTCCAGCAGCTTAAAGTAAAATATCTCGGGAAAAAGGGTCTTGTTACAACAAAGCTCAGGACCCTTTCCACAATCTCTCCTGAAATAAGACCTTTATACGGCAAGACAGTAAATGAAGTCAAGGTCTATATAGAAGAAGAGATAGACAGAATAGAATCTCTTCTCAAGAGTGAAGAGTATAAAAGACGTATCCTTTCAGAAGCTATAGATATAACGCTGCCCGGCAAGTTTACTCCGTTTGGAAGAGAACATCCGATTACCAGGATTCTTTCAGAAATAACTGCAATTTTCGTTTCTATGGGATTTGAAATAGCAGAAGGCCCTGAGGTAGAGCACGATTATTACAATTTTGAGGCATTAAATTTTCCCAAAGATCATCCTGCAAGAGACATGCAGGATACCTTTTTCATTTCTGATGATGTTGTTCTCAGGACGCATACTTCTCCTGTACAGGTAAGGGTTATGGAGAAAAGGAAGCCTCCCTTAAAGATTGTTGCTCCCGGTAAGGTTTATCGCTGTGATGCGGATGTATCCCACACTCCCATGTTCCACCAGGTGGAAGGATTCATTGTTGATACTGACATTGCCTTCAGCGACCTCAAAGGCGTTCTGGAGGCGTTTATCCACAGCATTTTCAGTGCAGAAACCCCTGTGAGATTCAGGCCGAGTTTCTTCCCGTTCACAGAACCAAGCGCAGAAGTGGATATCGGCTGCATATTCTGTTCAGGGAAGGGTTGCAGGGTTTGCAAGCATACAGGCTGGCTTGAGATATTGGGTGCAGGAATGATCAACCCGAGGGTATTCGAAATGGTCGGATATGACCCTGAGGTCTATACCGGATTTGCCTTCGGCATGGGTGTCGAAAGAATAACCATGCTCAAGTATTCTATTGACGATATACGTTTATTCTTCGAGAATGATCTGCGGTTTCTGAAGCAATTTTGATCATACTGTTCAGGCGTATCAGAAAAACCAAAAACAATCGTTTATAATATACGTCTGATTTTGTCGAAGGCCTCTTCTATTATATGCGGCTCAGGCAGGAACGTGGTCCTGAAATACACTCCGTCCTCCTGTCTTCCGAACCCTGAACCAGGGACAAAGACGACCCCTTCCTTCAGCGCAGCACGCACAAATTCAATGTCTTTCTTCCATTTTGGTGTTTCTATCTTTATGAATGCGTAGAATGCGCCGTTCGGAAGCGGGAACGAGAGCGGCAACTTCCCGGCAATCTTTACGAACGTATCCCTTCTTTCTATGAGCTTCTTCTTCAGGCCCGCTACGTACGCCGGATATGATGGATCAATTATCGCGGCAGCAGCAGCCTTCTGGTACTCCCAGTTTACGGAAAGGCGCTGGTTGCACAGGAGGAAGAAAGCATTCTTCACCTCCTCCCACTTGTCGCCATGGAATGCTACCCATCCTATCCTTGCGCCGGGGTAATTAAAGTCCTTCGAAAGTGAGCTGCCATATATAAATGGCACCTTGTTCCTGGCTATCTTCCTGAAGTCAACCTGTTTGCCTTCGTATATGAGCTGGTCGTAGGATCCATCGTAGAATATCGGCACGTCGTATTCTGCGCATAGCTTAACGACTTCCGAGAGGTTCTTTTCTGAATATACCGCACCCAATGGATTATTCGGGTTGATTATAACCATAGCCTTTGCGCCCTCTATCTTTTTTGCGAGGTTTCCTACATCTATCTGTCCGTCTGCATCGTGCCTGTAGAAGAAGCTGTCACCCTCAAACTGTTTTGCCTTGCTGAGATAAAGCGGATATACAGGGTTGGGGAGGAGCACCTTCTCTCCGAACCCTATGAATGAATGGAAGAAGAAGTCAATGCCCTCAGTAAGACCTGCGACAGCAAACACATCCTCTGGCCTGCACTTCTCGATCTTTGCCACAGTCTTTCTGAGATCTTCGTCGCCTTCGGAAGGAGCATATCCCTTGAAGTTTTCGTCGAGCGCGCTTTTCACCCGATCGGCTATCACACTGAACGGTTTGAAGCCGTATTGAGGCGGATCTCCGATGTTGAGGTAAATCATCTTTTTGCCTTTTGCCTCTTCACGCTTCGCCTCCATCACTATGTCCCTTATCGGGTAACTTACAACATTCATCCTTTCTGTAGGTTTGTAAGGCAGCTTTCTTTTTAGTTTTTGGTGTATCATAATCTTCACTCCGTAAAATTTATGGATCCCCCTCCCTGCTTGTTACGAGGTAAATATCTAAATGAACTGAAAGCAAATTGCTTTTTCAGTATAGAAAAAGAATACCACTTAAAGAGAAAATTGACAAGAGAAAGGTGTTGATTTAAAGGTAGTTCAGGAGTATCGGGCGAAATACAAAGGCATAGCGCGGATAATGGAGATGAACCCGAAGATATTAGACTTAGCGCATAGCGATTTCAACCGCACTCTATCTGAAGCTCCTTGAATTATCAGGAAGATACTTTTTTACAAGTGTATTGTGATTATAAAGTAGCCTGACCCTTTTTTCATTTCTATTAGTAAAAATGATTGCGCTTGGAGAAGTACTCACAGTTATAAGCACTTCCGTGTAACCTTATAATTTTGCATATTTCTTTTGGAAATACTTGTAGTTACGTTGGGAATCAATGTCCCTCTGCCTCCCTCACCAGAGCCAATTTTATCGTGAATGGCGGGATGACACGAAGAATGATCTATATATGAGGAGCTCATACCCTACACTTTTAGAAACAACGTCCCCAAAGTTTTTTAAAAAGTTCCTTGTCTTTAACAGGCATAACGTAATATCATTAATAAATTTGTTGAGGCCTGGAATTGCATAACGGGAGAACGTCAGCCCTCAGTCCTATCTACGAGTCGTAGACAGCCTAAACATATAGGTATTGGGTTGTGTGGATTAGGAATGATCGGTGGGAGAAAAAAGAGATATGATAAAGGAAAGGATTTACTCCGTGACACCAGGTATGTTGTTTAAAATGGCAACGTCCCCTAAATGCTTATTCAAGAAAAAAGACGCGCCCTGGCGTATATCTTAGTTACAGGGAGCAATAAATAAATGTTAACTTTGGCAGCAAGCAGCAGATTAGAGTCTTTAATCGAGCAAGATGAAAATCTTAGAAGCTCTTATTCTCTTATAAAGAGCAAAGCTGCTGAGATTATTAGATGGAATCCGCCTCCCGATCCTTCAGTCGCAGAAATGCCGCCCTACTATTCAGACCACGGAGTTGAACATTCGCTGCGAATACTGCGTATTTTAGACAGGCTGACCGAAAAAGTGAATTTGAAACCTTTCGAGATTTTTCCGTTGTTATGCTCTGTGTGGCTGCATGACGTTGGCATGTTCGTTGGGCGCGAGGCAGGGGAAGCGTATGAAACTACACGGAATGTGCATCATTTAAGAAGCGTTGCATTTATTAAGACAGAGACAGAGGCTGGCCGTATGTCTCTCGACCAATGGCAACTCCCAAATGTTCTTGATATTTGTCGGGCACATAGAAGTAAGGTGAATATTGATGAAATTCCTAAAAGTAGGCCATTCGAAGACGGGAGTGGGGATGTACGCATACGGCTTCTTGCTAGTTTTCTACGGATCGCAGACGCTTGCGATATCCACTGTTCACGCGCACCAGAAACAGTTTTTGAAATTCATAAGGAATTTATTCCATGGGTTTCAAAGGAACACTGGAGGAAACATTTCAGAATGGCTCATGTGAGATTTAATTGGAATAAGTCATGCATTGATATTCCAATTAATCTGCCGGAGGATGACTTAGAGCAGACTGAACAAAGGCGCATGGCCGGCTTAATAAAGACAGAACTGACAGCCGAGCTTCGAAGCGTGGAAAAAATCTTTGAGGTATATGGCATAAATTTATTTCATGCTGACATCATTGATTATGTTAAAGGCGAGTATATCGATTTTAGTCATATAGAGGAAAAAGACCCTCTTGGATGGGCAATAAGTCCTTTTGCCAAGAAATCCATAGCGCAAGCACTGGATGTCTTATTATTTCAGCCAATGTCGTCTCAGGAAGAAGTTGACCACTGTTATGTGGAAATTCCAGTTATTAAAGAGTTAATGCAGGAGATTGAGAAATCCGATTTCAAAAATAACTATTTGTTTTGCAGTCATCCTCGAACCGGCAAGACAAGTATGCTGGCGTATCTGAGCGCTAAAGCAAGCGAGAAAGGGTTTAACGTTTATTGGTTTTCAAGGCAAATGAGCGTCCCTAAAATTAGCGAATTCGTTCACAGGCTATCAGTTATGGCCTCAGTAGGTGAAGGAACTATTGTTGTCTTTGATAACATTCATGAAGATAAGCAGATTCTGTCTTTAATAAGCGATCTTAGAAAACAACATCCGAATATTGTAATCTGGTGTGCTAGTCGGATCAGCGAGTTTACAAATATACGTGCCCAATGGGATGAAATGGTCGAATCATTTATCGATAAAGAAATGCCGGGGTACCTTGATAGCACCTCTATAAAGTTATTTTTGGATAAGTACAGAGAATTGATCGACGAGGAAACTGAACGACTCATACTTAAAAAACAAAATGTGACAGCATATTATCTGGTTGACGTTTATAGACATCTTAAAAGTAATAGTTTGAGTGAGGCACAATTATTACCGAAGGAAGTTGTTGGTCAAATATCCTTAGACGTGAAGGAAGATAACCAGAAGACTTTTGGCTCACTTGATGATATGGAGCGGATGGCGCTCAAAATAGTAAGTTTTCTTAAAATTACTCCAAGAATACTTTTAGAGAATATCTTACTAAAAATCGATTCTGTAAAAGGCGGCGGGGTAGTGGATTCGCTTTTGAAAAGGAGAATAGTATTTCCGGCAAAGACTTTTATACCAACGTACCGTCAAGTTGAAGTTGAAACTATTAACATCTTCGATTCGTTTAAAGAATTTGTCGTTGAGAAACTCTTTGAATTGGAGACAAGAGATGTAATCCCTACCTTGCTACTTTCCCAGGCTCAGGATTGTGAGAATGAGATCCCTCATGCACTATTGGCGTTAATGAATATGTACAACACTCTAAATGAAGACCAAAAAGCGCAAACCAAAAATATAATCTTTGCCAAGCGGAAGAACCCCTTTGTATTAAATATTGCGAGTAATCTTGCTTCAAAAGACAAGGGGTATCTTGAACTTGCTAAAGACGCTTATGATAGCGCTCCTGCGATAGAAGCTGATATCCTGGCAGGCTACGGCTATGCATTTTATAAGGCAAAAGATTACTCGCAAGCGATAACCTTTTTTGTTAAGGCTCTGGAAGTAGTTCCCAATAATGTGAAGTGGCTTCATTATCTGGCTCATTCATATGAAGGAATAAACGATCTCGATTCTGCTGTGATGCATATGGAAAAGGCTGTATCGATAGACAACAAGGACCACTTAGATTGTCTCGGAGTGATATATAGTACTTTAGATAGAGAAAATGATGCCTTTGAGTGCTACAAGAAAACGCTTGCTGACGATCCAATGAATGCGAAAGCCTGGAACAATATAGGCGTTATATATGGCAAAAGAAAAGATTATGATAAACAGCGAGAGTGCTATGAAAAAGCGATTGAGATTAAATCTGATTTTATATGGAGCCTAAAGGGCTTGGTAAATTATTATTGGCGATGTAAGGATTACCAAAAGACAGTAGAATACAGCGTAAAGGTCATTGCTCAAGATGATAAGAATGCACATTGCTGGTCTCTTCTTGGGCGTGCTCAATTTAAATTGAGCCAGTATAATGATGCTAAAGACGCATTGGAAAAAACCATTGACTTAAATCAGGCGACATGTATAGATTTCGAGTATCTCGGGGACATTTATGAGGAGTTGGATGATATTGAAAAGCAAATCTTTTATTACAATAAGGCCATAGAAAAACATCCCGAGCATGTCTTTGCGCGTGAACGCCTCGATCTAAAACAAAAAGTGATGAATAATTCTTTAACTGACGAGGAAAAGCACAATCTAGATTCGAATCGGTTAAATATGCTTGCCTATGATCTGATCTTAACCGAAAGGTTCAAAGAGGCTGCTGAACTCTTGGAAATCGGTTTGAAGAAGGAACCAGACTTTAGCTATTTATATGCCACTAAAGGAATGAATTATCTCAGACAAGGACAAGTGCAGTTTGGGCACGAGCTTTACTTGCAGGCTATTAGTATGTCACCAGACGATGTTAATCTTAAACAAAAATTCCACTATGAATATGGCAGAGCATTGCGGATTGATGGTCAATTCGATAAAGCACTTCAGGAGCTTGAAAGTGCATTGCACTCTGAGTCCAAATATGTGCCACATGCGGACATTAAGGTGGAAATCCTGAAAGCACAGCAAGGGGATAGAGCCACTAAAGACGAACTTGCGTGAAAAAACGCACAGCGAGCCCCAAGAGAAAAAGGAGGGGACGCTGATGAATTAGTTGACTTATTTGATGTAATAGATTACAAAACTTCCGATACATGTTTTAAATGGTATTCATCATTTTTAATGATATGCTGATTCTACGCACTTGCAGGTGCAGCAAATGTATTATAGTTCGGATTCACTGAATGACAGAAATAATGTATGGATCCGAAAAGATAAGAGTATTGCTGGTTTTGTTCTCGATTGCCTACCTGAAGGCCATCGAGTATGCTCCAGCATTCTTACAGCCTTAGTCAATCATTTTCAATAGATGTGAAGCCTTTATGATCTTGATCGACTTATGTATGACGACATCACACAGATCCTTATCCCCGCTGACGATAAAATCCGCTGATGCCGACAGAGCACAAGAGATAAACTTGTCATCGTCGGGGTCTTTACATACCCCGCTCACCTCACTTGTTATCTCAACTATCTCGAAAAAAGGGAGTACCTCTTCTTCGATGATTCCCTTTATCTCGCCCTTTGTGAGCCTGAATTTGGGGTATTCGAGGACAGTCCTTAATTCACTAAAGGTCTCTCTTGAAATAACCGGGATAATTTTACCCCTTTTCCACAGATCAACTATCCTGGATAGTTCCCCTTTAAAGAGGATTGACGAAATTAGGACATTGGTATCAAGAACAACTTTTATTATCGGTTTTTCTTTCTTACCCACTTAACCGCCTCTCCAACATCGCCTTCGGTAATTCCCAGCTTTTCCATTTTATCCCTTATGCCCTCAAGGTTCATATAGGCAGGGGTTATTTTGACCGGCATAAGAACTATTTTCCTGTCCTTTACCGAAACATCGAAGTATTCGGTGTCCGGGAATGCCCTGACGATCTCTTTCGGCAGTGTTAGTTGGTTTTTCGACGTCTTCTTAGCAAGCATGTTTCCTTACCTCCTTACAATAAGGATACATTATTAGAAAGGTTTTCGCAAGATACTGGTTGCGCTAAATATTTATAAGGGGGTTGAGTCAATGGCTTTTTTAATCAAAAGAATTCCTCGAAGCTCAGCTTCGGGGTTCCCAATTATTCCCTCCCCCTTGAGGGGGGAGGTTTACCCGCCTCTGGCGGCGCCGAAGGCGACCAGGGGTTAGGGTGGGGGTGTTTGA
>JBAQLU010000062.1:0-5055 GCA_049302065.1 Thermodesulfovibrionales bacterium | reverse complement strand
CAATAGAATCAATCGTAGAAAAACTTTCTCGCTGCAAACAAACTTTGGAGAAGATTCAACCGGGCTGCACATTACCACGTTCTCGCAAGACAAAAAAGAATAACACCAGTCGTTTATGAGACACTACACTAGGGCGTCATTGATAAAAGCTGTTATTGTCAGAAAAGCACGATACAAAAATAAAAAGGAGGCGATTAGCATGTCATTGGATATAAACAACACCAACACTGGCTACCGTCTTGGGCGGCTTTTTTCCGTCCTTGAAAAAATTCAGGAAGAGGCAAGCCCCGGAATTAACGCTACTATTCGAGATAGGTTCTACGGATCGGCGTCAAGCACACCGGTAACTGTATTTCCGCATCTCATGAAGCTGAAGAATCATCACCTCTCAAAGCTTGAAAATAGAGGACGTGCAGTTAATTTTGAAAAGATTATTGGTGAGATAGTTGATGATATAAAGGACTTCCCCGGCCATCTAAGTCTTGACGATCAGGGAAGGTTTGCTGTCGGGTATTATCATCAAAGGCAGGATTTTTTCAAAAAGAAAGAAACAACCGAATAAGAATTTAAAGGAGGATAAGATGAGCAATGCAATCAATAACCGTTATGACTTTGTTTTACTTTTTGATGTAAAGGACGGCAATCCGAATGGAGACCCTGATGCCGGCAATCTCCCGCGTGTTGATCCTGAAACAGGACAAGGACTTGTCACGGATGTATGCCTCAAGCGGAAGGTGAGGAATTATGTCGCTTTAGATAAGAATTATGCTCCAGGATTTGATATTTATGTCAAAGAAAAGGCAGTTCTCGGAAGAGCACATGTTCAAGCATTTAAAGAGTTAGGAATTCAACTTGGCGAAGAATCACGAAAACAAATAACAAAAGAAATATTAAATGCGTTAGAGGAAATAGGGTTGCCAGATGGGCTAAGTATTGAGTCTGATGATAACGATAATCCTTATTTGGTTGTAGCTTCCGACGCAGACAAAAAAGCAATTCAATCATGGTTGAAAGAGGTAAAACCCTCAAAGGAAGTTAAAAGCATTATTGCTGCCACGATAAAGGATGCGAAATCGAGAAAACCAACTGGAGAAGAAGTTGAGATGGGTAGGGAGAAGATGTGCGAAACATTTTATGACATACGAACATTTGGTGCAGTTTTATCGCTAAAGAGTGCACCAAACTGTGGTCAGGTACGTGGACCAATTCAATTAACTTTCGCAAGGAGTGCTGATCAAGTTGTTCCGCTTGAACATAGTATTACACGTATGGCAGTTGCAACTGAAGCAGAAGCAGAGAAGCAGCACGGAGATAACCGTACAATGGGAAGAAAGTTCACTATCTCTTACGGTCTCTATCGCTGTCATGGATTTGTTTCAGCACCGTTTGCAGTACAGACAGGATTTAACGAAGATGATTTGAATCTGTTCTGGAAGGCATTGCTTGAGATGTTTGAGCATGACCGCTCTGCAGCACGTGGGCAAATGGCAACACGCAAGCTAATAGTATTCAAACATAACTCGGTTTTAGGGAATGCACCGGCGCATAAACTTTTTGATATGGTCACAGCAAAAGCAAAGACGAATCCAGTGCGTGACTTTAGCGACTATGATATTACAGTTCCTAAAACGTCAGATATGCCTCAAGGAGTGACATTAGAGGAAAAACTTTAACAACAGAAAAGGTCACCACAGAATGACTGACCAAAAAAATTCCCGCAACTCATCCCGCCGCACGGCGGGTATCGGGAGCTTCAGTCTTACCAGATGTTTGATGACATGTTTGCATGGCAGGAGGCTTGTGAATTGGTAAAGGAGGTTAAATGACAGAAACACATTTAGCGGTTTTCAAAGGGAAAAAAATCAGGAGAACGTTGCACAATAACGAATGGTGGTTTTCTGTAGTAGATGTTGTTGGAGTGCTCACTGACAGCCCTGATGCTGGCGCATATTGGAGAAAGCTAAAACAACGGTTAAAAGAGGAAGGAAGCGAAGTCGTGACATTTTGTCACGGGTTGAAGCTGCCTGCTCCTGATGGGAAACTGAGAGAGACTGACTGTGCCAATACTGAGGGTATATTCCGACTTATCCAATCCATCCCTTCACCCAAAGCAGAGCCTTTCAAACGCTGGCTGGCTAAAGTGGGCTATGAACGCGTTCAGGAGATTGAAAATCCGGAACTTGCCACAAAAAGGACGCGGATGCTTTATAAGCTCAAAGGTTATTCCGATGATTGGATTGAAAAGCGTATGCGCGGCATCGCCATCCGGGAAGAATTGACTGATGAATGGCAGAAGCGGGGCGCGGAAGAAGAAAAGAACTATGAAATTTTAACCGCGGAGATATCAAAGGCAACTTTTGGCATTACTCCCGGAGAATACAAAAAGCTCAAAGGGCTTAAGCGGCATAATCTGCGCGACCATATGGATGATTTTGAGCTGATTTTTACGATGCTTGGAGAGCGCGCTACCACGGAAATTCATCGCACAGAAGACTCTGAGGGAATGAAAAAGCTTAAAACGGACGCTCAGGAAGGCGGAAGTATTGCCGGTAATGCCAGAAAGGCATTGGAAAAACGGCTGAAAAAACCGATTGTCTCAGCTCATAACTATTTAAAAGAAAAAGAATCACAAAAAAAGATTAAGTAATAATGTATACCGAAGACGATCTGATTCAGCTTTCAGCCTTGCAGCATTTTGTCTACTGTTCAAGGCAGTGTGCCCTTATCCACATCGAGCAATTGTGGAATGAGAATCTTTTTACTGCTGAAGGCAGAATCATGCATGACAAAGTTGATACAGCAAATCGGGAATCGAAGGGGAACATTCGTATCGAATACGGTGTGCCTATGCGTTCGCTCAGGCTCGGTCTTATCGGCAAGGCTGATGTAGTCGAATACCATAAGATGGACGACGGGACGTGGATACCTTTTCCCGTTGAGTACAAACGGGGGAAACCCAAAATGGATGATTGCGACAAAGTTCAACTGTGCGCCCAGGCAATCTGTCTTGAGGAGATGATGAACGTTGAGATACCTGAAGGGGCGCTCTTTTATGGTCAGACGCGGCGCAGGGAAGATGTTGTTTTCGACGATAAATTACGGCAGGAGACTGAAGATGCGGCAAGAAAAGTGCATGAGCTTATAGCATCAGGAGTTACTCCAAAACCTGAATACTCAAAGAAGTGCAAGAAATGTTCTTTATATGAACTTTGCATGCCGAAGGTAAGCAGAAAGATAGGCAATTATCTGATGAAGGCGGTAGAAGAATGAAAAAACTTCTTAACACTCTATTTGTTACAACCCAGGGGGCGTATCTATCAAAAGAAGGAGAAACAGTTGTTGTTAAGATTGATAAAGAAGTGGCTTTGCGTCTGCCTGTTCACACTCTCGGCGGGATTGTCTGCTTCGGTCAGGTTTCATGCAGCCCATTCCTCATGGGGTTCTGCGCGGAGAACCAGGTTGCTATCAGCTTTCTTACGGAAAACGGCAGTTTCCTCGCAAAGGTCCAGGGGCCTGTATCGGGCAATGTCCTTCTCAGGCGCGAGCAGTACCGGCGTGCTGATGACCTGAAGGCATCCGCATCAATTGCGCGTGCGGTATTGACAGGCAAGGTCGCAAACTGCCGCACAGTTATTCAGCGTGCATTGAGAGATCATTCAGAAAAAATTGACACTGATGCATTTTCTCAGGCTTCGCAGAAGCTTACAAATTCTCTGAGACGATTGCAGGCTGAATCTCCTCTCGACATCGTTCGTGGCATGGAAGGAGAATCTGCAAATGTCTACTTTGACATATTCGACCATTTGATTACCTCGCAGAAAGATGATTTCACATTTAATGAACGGAACCGGAGGCCGCCGCTTGATAATGTGAACTGCCTGCTGTCTTTTATTTATACTCTTTTGATGCATGATGTGCGTTCGGGTCTTGAAACAGTGGGCCTCGATCCGGCAGTCGGTTTCCTGCACCGTGACCGTCCGGGACGTTACAGTCTCGCCCTTGATATCATGGAAGAATTCAGGCCGTTTATTGCTGATAGGCTCACTCTTTCTTTGATCAATCTTGGACAGGTGCAGGCCAAAGGATTCAAGAAGAAGGAATCAGGGGCGGTATGGATGGATGATGACACGAGAAAAACGGTCCTTGTTGCTTATCAGAAACGCAAGCAGGAGGAAATAGAACACCCTTTTCTTAAGGAGAAGGTGGCAATCGGCCTTCTTCCTTATGTGCAGGCACTGCTGATGGCGCGTTATCTCAGGGGAGATATCGATAATTATCCGCCGTTTATATGGAAGTGAGGTTGAGATATGTTTGTGATTGTAAGCTACGATGTTGCTACTGACGAAGGAAAAGGCCAGCGTCGCTTGCGCAGGGTTGCGAAGGCATGTAAGGATTACGGGCAGAGAGTCCAGTATTCTGTCTTTGAATGTATTGTTGACCCGGCGCAATGGGCAAAGCTGAAAGAGCGGTTGATTTCAGAGATCGATCCGGAGAAAGACAGCCTGAGATTTTATTATCTTGGTTCCAATTGGCATCATCGCGTCGAACATGTTGGGGCCAAGGCATCAATAGATCAGGAAGGGCCGTTGATTGTTTGAAATGCTGTTGCGAACCGGAAGCCCACACGATTATGCCGTTGAGTTCGCAAAGGTTAAAACATATTAGAAAACAGCAATAAATTTTATTTTGCTCTTTGACAACTTTATTTTTTAAAGCGTTTATAGAAAGGTTCGCAAAAAGCGGACTATATATTGTTATTTCATAAATAGTTATGATGGATACTGTCGCCCCTCGCACAGGGGCGTGGATTGAAACATGGAATCCCCATGCACACCTTGGACATTCCGAGTCGCCCCTCGCACAGGGGCGTGGATTGAAACAGCTATGAAATGCATTTCGGGGAAATAGGAAATAGGGTCAGGTCTTGTTTCTTGGCGTGCCCAGCGAAGGGCAGTGCAATCTAACGGGTGAAAGTCCCGTCATGGCAAAAGCCGGAAGCCATGTAGCTTGGATGGCAGGTGGTGACGGAAACATTGCCTTCTGAAGCCCATCGAC
>JBAQLU010000061.1:0-3104 GCA_049302065.1 Thermodesulfovibrionales bacterium | reverse complement strand
GAGTAAAGGGGATTATGGCTGTCGGTACAGATGTATTTCACATATTTGCAAAGGCGATAATGGGAACAACGGTGCACAAAAAGCTCGGCAATGTTTCAGTTAAACTTGCTATAGCATTCCTCATAGGTTCATCAGGTGGCACCTTCATTGGTGGCTGGATCAATAAAACAATCTACAATAAAGACCCGTTATTGAGTGAGGCATTCATTAGTACGGTTTATGCTGTATTGCTCGGATTCCTCGGTACGTATGCCATGATAGATTTCCTGAAGTCAACAAGGGGCTCTGCTGCTAAAGCCGGAGGTGGAGGAGGCGATGCACACGGTGGTCCTACTGGTATGACTTCACTGGCGATAAACATACAGAAGATTAATATCCCTCCCATGATAACCTTTGATGAGGACTTCGGCGGAAGAAGGATCTCCTGGCTTTTTGTTGCAATGGGAGGTCTAATCGTCGGCATACTTGCAGCAATCATGGGCGTTGGTGGTGGGTTTGTCACATTCCCCATGTTTGTTTATATCTTTGGAGTTTCAACCGTTACTACTGTTGGGACTGACATCCTGCAGATTATCTTCACAGCAGGTCTTGCTTCAATCTTTCAGTATGCTATCTATGGCTACGTGTTCTATACGCTTGCGATGGGAATGTTACTCGGTTCCCTGATCGGCATTCAGGTTGGAGCGCTCACAACGAAGGTTGTTAAGGGCATACACATCAGAGGATTTTATGCTGCTTCTATTATTGCAGGTTTTATAAACAGGGCATCAACCCTGCCTAAGAAGCTGACCGAGCTTGAATATATCAATCTGGACAAATCTCTTACCACGAACATAGAATTTGTCGGCAATATAGTATTCTGGATTGTTGTTGGATTCTTCGGCTTATGGGTTATCAGCAAGTTCTTTGTGAACATTAAAGCTCTAAGAGAGGAGGGATAGAAATGGCAGGAGCACATAAAAAAAATTTAGGTATGGGAATAGCCCTCGCCATATCCTTTTTAGTGGTATTGTTTCTGATGTTTTCGTATATTTTCCCTAAAACTGTAGAGGGACAACCTCAAAATGGATTACAGTGGGCTGATGAGATGTTCAACCAGCTTGCTAAGGGCTCATCTTATTTTATCCCGAAGGTACAAAAAAGTAACGAGAAATTTATGGGCAAGATGTTTACCGCCACTGTAAATGTGAGCAAGCCTGAGGATAAACCGGGAGACGCTGAGAAGAGGGCGGAACGGGCAGGCAAGCTTTTTACGGTTAATCCAGGTGCTAAGGTTGAGGTGAAGGGTTCCGAACTGAAGATCGAGGGAGACCTTGGCCAGGTAATGAAGGCAGCGTTGGATGATGCAGATATGATGTTCAAGAACGAAGGTGACAAGATAAAGGCCAAATACGCAGAGGCAATGGGAACTGACGATGTGAAACAGATGTTCAGGCAGTGGAATAATGTCCTGCCCAAGATAGACAAGGCCTTCAAAAAAGAGAAGATGATCGAAGAAGCAAACATTGTCTCCCAAGTGACCAAGAAGGCGATTGAGGCCTCATACAACTTCTACGGGGTTGAAGCAGTAAAGGTGAAGGATAAGGCCGGTCTGATGACGTTCCTGCTGGTCTTCTACGTGTTTTATACCATGTGGTGGGGATTTGCGATTTTCTTCATCTTTGATGGAATCGGACTGAGCATGAAGAAGGCCAAAGTAAAGAAGGAAGTCTAAGGAGGGAAAAATGAAAATACTGGTTCCTGTAGACGGTTCACAAAATTCGATGGAGGCTGTAAAAGTAGCATTACAATATGCAAAGACAGCAAAAGCAGATGTATATCTCATGACAGTAACGCCTTTTATATCAGGGCTGGATCTTGAGATCTCAGCCGGTGCAATGGATAGCCTGAATGAGAGCATGAAGAGCCGCGGGGAAGAAGTTCTCTCGAAGGCGCAGGGTATTCTTACAGCAGAAGGAATAAGCGTTAAGACCATTCTTTCTTCATCGATCTCTGCAGCTGACGACATTGTTGGTTTTGCTGAAAAAGAAAAAGCAGACCTCATTGTCATAGGGAGTCGCGGACTTGGAGGAAAGGCAACGAGGTTCATCATGGGAAGTGTGGCTTCAAGGGTAGTCAGCCATGCACCATGTAATGTGTATGTTGTGAAAACAGCATAAGATGAGCTAACCCCTCTCTTTCAAACACTTATATGTGTTTAGGGCCTCGTAACAGAGGCCCTTTTTTTTATTCTGTTGATCCTCCTGCAAAAGTCCCCAAATTGTCACCCTGAACCAACTGAAGGGTCTCACATTTCACAGATAAGACAAGACTTCTTCGTTTCTACTCAGAATGACAGAATAGGCTATTTTCATGCTTATGCAAGGGCCTCGATTAAAACTAATAAATCCATAAAATTATTTAATATATCATGTTGAAAAAAGGGTATAAAAAATCTTGACATTCCCATCCTTGCCAATATATATTGCTTTATCCTGAAATATTATAAAGATATAAATTAATAATGAGTTAACAGAACCTTAGAAAACACTTTTGCTTAAAAATGCTTTTTTCTCTTTTATAACAGTTAGCAGTGAATATTACGTGAGAGGGGGTGAAAGCAGAAGATTATTATTTAGTTTTGGTTATCATGAAATAAGTAAAAAAGGAGGGTTTGATATGAGTTTTCCGAGACAGATGTATGAATTTCTGAAAGCAGCCAGTATAGCTCATGCGAAGTGGGATTATGAGGTTTCGATGAGTATCATAAAGAATCGAAAAAAACTCTTAATCCTTTTCGTCCTGCTGCTACCGATACTGGGTGTTACACTTTTGCAGGCAGCTGACGTTATTGGGGGCAAAACAGCATACGGACCTGCACATTACTCCACGACAATCTTTGTTGTTTCGATAGCAGTAGGTCTGGCTGCCGGTCTTATTACCGGATGTATTGGTGCTGGAGGAGGGTTTATTATAACGCCTGCCCTAATGGCAGCTGGAGTAAAGGGGATTATGGCTGTCGGTACAGATGTATTTCACATATTTGCAAAGGCGATAATGGGAACAACGGTGCACAAAAAGCTCGGCAATGTTTCAGTTAAACTTGCTATAGCATTCCTCATAGG
>JBAQLU010000060.1:0-2017 GCA_049302065.1 Thermodesulfovibrionales bacterium | reverse complement strand
AGATCGGGCAAGGCAGCCAATAGATAAGACGTAATCCGAGGAGAAAATCTAGATGGTGGATAAATACAACCCCCAGGAAATCGAAAAGAAGTGGCAGGAGAAATGGGCGGCGGATCGCCTCTATGAGGTGACGGAGGATGACCCTCGCCCCAAGTGGTATGCCCTCACCATGTTCCCCTATACCTCGGGGGACTTGCACATCGGCCACTGGTACGCCATGGCTCCCTCCGATGTGGCCGCCCGCTACAAGAGGATGAAGGGCTATAAGGTGCTCCACCCCATGGGCTTCGACGCCTTCGGCCTGCCCGCCGAGAATGCGGCCATCAACCGAGGCATCCACCCCTATACCTGGACCATGCAGAATATCGAGAACATGCGCCGTCAGCTCAAAAGCATCGGCGCTATCTACGATTGGAGCCGAGAGGTAATAACGTGCGTTCCCGAATACTACAAATGGACAGAATGGTTATTTCTGAAGCTCTATGAGGCTGGCCTCGCCTATAAAGCCAAGGCCCCGGCCAATTGGTGCCCCCACTGCCAGACGGTGCTGGCCAACGAGCAGGTGGTGAACGGCTGCTGCTGGCGGCACGAGGAGACGCCGGTCATCGAGCGCGAATTCGAGCAGTGGTTCTTGAAGATCACCGCCTACGCTGAGCAATTGCTGGACGACATGCATGACCTGGTGCGCTGGCCCGAGCGCGTCCTGACGATGCAGCGAAACTGGATCGGGAAGTCTTACGGCACGGAAGTGGATTTCCTTATTCCCGAACTCGGTGAGCCGCTCCGCGTCTTCACCACGCGCGTGGACACAATTTACGGCTGCACGGCGGTCTTTGTGGCGGCCGAGCATCCGGTGGTCGAGAAACTTATCAGCCACTCGAATTCGCCGGAGAAGCTGCGTGAAGCAGCGGGGCAAATCAAGGCGTCCGCGGTGCGAGCCCGGGTCGAAGTGAACCTGGAGAAAGTTGGCGTGGATACGGGGTTGAAGGCGCGCAACCCCTACAATGGCGAACTGGTGCCGGTGTGGCTGGCCAATTTCGTGCTGATGGAGTACGGCACTGGTGCCGTGATGGCTGTGCCGGCGCACGACCAGCGGGATTTCGAGTTCTGCACGGCGTACGGGTTGCCGATTCGAACGGTGATTCTCCCCGTGGGAGAAGAGGGGCAGGCACCGAGGCCTGCCCCTACAGAAGCCTTTGTTGAATACGGGCGACTGGTGAATTCCGGTCCGTACAGCGGCCTCACCAGCGAGCAGGCCATCGAGCGTATGACGCGCGACGCCGAGGTGCAGGGTTTTGGGAAACAAACTGTCCAGTACCGCATTCGCGACTGGGGGATTTCCCGCCAGCGTTACTGGGGCACGCCGATTCCCGTAGTTTTTTGTGACGCCTGCGGGATTGTGCCGGTTCCGGAGAAAGATTTGCCGGTCGTCCTGCCTCATGATGTGCAGATCACCGGCTCCGGGTACTCGCCGCTTGCGGACGTGGAGGAATTCGTTCGCACCACCTGTCCGAAATGTTCCGGACCGGCGCGGCGCGAAACGGATACCATGGACACTTTCGTGGACTCGTCCTGGTATTTCTATCGCTACACCGATCCGCAGATTTCCACGGCCGCCATCAACAGTCCCGAGGTGGAATACTGGTTTCCGGTGGATCAGTATATTGGCGGCATCACGCACGCCATCCTGCACCTGATCTACATGCGGTTCTTCAGCAAGGTGATGAAGGACATCGGACTGGTGGGTTTCAACGAGCCGGTGGCGCGCTTGTTCACGCAGGGCATGGTGCTCAAGGGCGGCACGGCCATGTCCAAGTCCAAGGGCAACGTGGTGGACCCGACCCAGATGTGCGCCCAGTACGGAGCCGACACCGTGCGGCTCTACGTAATGTTCGCTGCGCCTCCCGAGAAGGACTTCGACTGGAGCGAAACGGCCATCGAAGGTGCTTTCCGGTACCTTGGCCGGGTGTATCGGTTGGTGGCCAAACACGCCGATGCCTTGAAGACAGTCCGGGGC
>JBAQLU010000059.1:0-8547 GCA_049302065.1 Thermodesulfovibrionales bacterium | reverse complement strand
GGTTCGTTTCAGCATACTTGGTGACGGGCCATTAAAAGAACATCTCATACAAAAAGCAAAAGATTTGAAATTAAACGGCTGTATAGAATTTTTGCCATCGGCTCCTGACCCCATGCCGTATTATAAGTCCCTTGACCTCTATCTCAATACCTCACATCATGAAGGGATTCCTCTCAGTATTCTTGAAGCGATGGCGTGCAGGATTCCAGTTATTGCTCCCCGAGTAGGTGGCATCCCTGAAATTTTGTCGAACAGTGAAATTGGTATTCTCATTGATAACCGGGAACCACATAATTTTGCCACTGCGTGTATAAGTATTTTAGAAAATGGTAACATGCGGAATTCTATAGCGAATAACAACCTTAAAAGAATCCAAAATGTGTTCAGCAACTCAAAAATGGCAGATTATTATTACGAAATATATAACAATCATTAAAGAGGCATAAACTTATGCTCGAAAGATTGTTATCTATAATCCGTCATTATCGATTCAAGAGATATATTTCTAATCTGAAGAAGAGAGGTTTGAAGATCGGAAATAATACTCACATCATGGACGGTGTCTTTCTTGATCCTTCTCATTGTTTCCTCATCTCTATTGGAGACAACTGTACTTTGGCGCCAAATGTACGGATCATGGCCCATGATGCCAGTATGAAGAAATTCATTGGTGTCACAAGAATAGGTCTGGTCAGAATTCATAACAATTGCTTTATTGGTGATTCGACATTGATTCTGCCCGGTGTGTCAATAGGTCCCAATACGGTAATCGGAGCCGGTTCCGTTGTCATTCGTGATATCCCTGCGGATTCTCTTGCAGCAGGAAATCCCGCAAGAGTTATTGGTAGTATTGAGGATTTCAAAAAAAAGCATGATGATAATAAAAATAAGTTTAGATGTTTTTCTGAAGAAGATTTCAATATCGATATTATTTCAGAAGATCGCAAACAGGAAATGATAGATTATCTGAATCAGCACATTGCCTATATGAAACGTTTTTCTAAATAATACACATAATAGAGGTGAAAAACGATGTACAATGTAATCATACCTGAAGCAATTCCATCTCTAAATAAAGGTGAGGCAGCTATCCTCAGAGGAATTCAGGAGACGTTATCATTATGTGGGAAATTTAACCTTATATTATATTCTCCACCCGCCTGGGTTGAAGATGATAAAAAAAGATATGAACCTGAGATTACAGTAGTTACAGGTCTCGACTTTATGGACATCGCTAACGGTTTTTTGGAGGAACCTTTTGAACGCGGGAGACTGTTTCAATATAAATTGTCAGGGAAACTTCTCCTTTATTCCTGTCTGTCAATATTATCTCCGAAGGCAGCAAATTATATTTTCAAAGATCGTTTTTTGGAATCTCTCGCAAATGCTGATCTTATTGTGGCCGGACATGATGGAATGTTGGGATATAACCACTTCTGGATAGTGCTTGCAGCGAATATCCTAAAGAAGCCCATTGCACTGTTTGGTGGCGGCAATGACTATAGCGGGCGAAACAAAAAATTGAGAGTACGCAAATTTCTCCAGTTTATCGCAAATCATTCGATATTACTCACCGTTCGTGATTACAATACAAGAGAATATTTTATAGCGAATGATGTGAAACCGAATAAGGTTCATCTTTTCCCTGACCCGGCTGTTCTCCTGAAGCCATGCAGTGAATCAAGGGTCAAGGAAATTCTCCAGATTGAAAACATCCCGGATTCATTAGATGTACCTCTCTACGGACTTATTCCAGTCATTGGTGGCATTGTTTTTAAATATTCCTTTACATATGAGAAAGATAAGAATAGAAAACTGCAACTAAGAGTTAAACTATGGCTTGACATATTAATACACCTTCTGGATACAACAAATGCCCATTTTATATTTCTCCCTCATTGCATCGGACCAACAGTTATTTTTGACGACCGGAGGATGATAGAGGCGATCTATAAAGCAATTCCGAGAGGCAGGGAAAGGATTACTGTCATTCGCAATGAATATTCTGAAGGGGAACTCAAAGGTCTGATGAAAAGGTGCGATTTTATCCTTGGAGAGAGGACTCATGGATTAATAGGTTCCGTATCTGTCGCTACTCCCTGCATTGCCTTAACTGTTGAAGAAGATATCAGGATGCACTATATCATAAAAAAAATGTTCAAGAGACCAACATTTAATCTGAACTCCCCAGATATAAATAGCTTGAAAAAGCTTTTATCGGAAGAATGGAGTAACAGAGAAGAAATCAGATCAGATATGCGAGATGAAGCTACACATATCCATAATGAAGCAACGAAGGCGGCTATGATGCTGAAGGAAAGAATTGAATCAGTTTTATATAAAAGCTGACGATTCGAAATTAAATTGAGAGGAGAGGCTTTATGAGAAGCAGAAAAGTCGTTGCAATCGGCATTGACGGCGGCGAAATGAGCATTTTTCACACAATGATTAATAAAGGTCTTATGCCGAATCTGGCAACGATTATAAAAAATAATTTTGTTGCAAACATTGATACATCGGTAAAAGCCTCAGGACAAGGGTGGGCTTCTTTTATAACCTGTAAGTCCCCCGAGAAACATAATGTTTACTACTGGACATTATACAAGACCATGGTAAATTCAGATTTTATTAAAGACAAATTTCTGTGGGAAATATTAGGAGAAAATGGAATACGATCATGCGTTATCAATATGTCCTATACATATCCTCCAAGGTCTTTTAACGGTTTTATGCTTTCCGGTCTTGGATCAGACCTCAGTGAATCAATGAAATTGCAGATTTCATATCCTGCGAGTCTTTTAACTGAAATAGTAAACAAAACCGGGGATTATATCTTGGCAGGTGATTATAAAGATGGCAGTATACATGATCATATGCAGATGCTAACCAAATTGATAAGAATGACCGAATATCGTACTAAGGCATGTAAATATATAATGGAAACCTACTCTCCAGATTTTTTGTTGGTCGTTTATAGAGGTGCCGACCTCATTCAGCACAGTTACTGGAATCTTTTAAATCCTGAGTTTAAAGCATCCGAAGGAGGGAAACAACTTCAGAAAGTTATTGATTCTTATTATAAGCAGCTTGATAAAAGTATTGGACAATTGTGGCATAAATATGACAATTCGATTAGTATGATTCTTTCTGATCATGGTTTTGGGCCTGTAAAGGCGATCGTCTACCTTAACCATTATCTCGAAGAGAAAGGAATTCTCTTAAGAGAACAAAGCAAAGAAGATAGTAGAAGGATCAGCTTTTCAGGTGTAATAAAAGCTCCTTTGAAATTTATTTACAATAAATCTCTTAAAAACTATGACTTCTTCAGAAAACTGAATAGAATCCGAAAAGAAATGCTGGGTGTAGATCTTCCTATAAACAAAATCGAGTCACTTGCATACTCAGATGTTCTCAATGGAGTTAATATGAACAGAAAATCACCCTCGTTTGGTAACGCAGATAAACTTAGACATAAAATTATGACATTGCTTAAAGAATTGAAGGATCCTCATACAAACCAGAATATCATGGAAAAAGTTTATTTCAAAGAAAACTCCCATGCAAGAAATTCTGCAGAGGCGCCGGATATCATTTTCGAAGCGAATGAATCATATCTCGTTACCTACGAGATGCTTTCTGATTCTCGTAATATTTTCAGGTATATGGACAAGGAAGAGACTGCTTTCTTTACCGGATCGCATAGACGTGCAGGAATATTCATTATCGATACCAGTTCTCTGAATCATCAAATCGAACGTAAAGATATCGATATAACCGATGTATCTGCTACCATACTCGACTTATTTGATGTGCCTATCCCTGCTGACATTGATGGTAAGGTTATCTATAAGAAATAAGCTTATTTATTAAGGGTCTCATAATAGTAACAACATCGCCGTCATTCCCGCAGTGTGTTGAGCGGGAATCCAGAGGTCTTAAAATCCTGACTGGATGCCCGATTAAGAACTTCGGGCATGACAGACAATAAGAATTGAATGTTCATTCTATTTTGAGACTGTTAATAATTGATAGATAGATTATAGAATCAAGTCAATTTTTTTGTTATCTCTATCAAGAAAGCATACATCATGTCAAAAAATAATAAAATCAGGATCATGCAAATTACTCATGATCTCAATATCGGGGGTCTTCAGAAAATAGTTTCTGATATTGCACTGTATCTGGATAAATCACGATATCAGGTTACAGTATGCGCTTTAAGAGAAGGGGGAATGTTAGAGAATGAGCTTGTAAATAATAATATCAAAGTCATAAAACTGCCTGCAGCAAAGAATGGAGTCGATTACCTTGCATTCTGGAAGCTCTATAAAATCCTCAGGGATGAAAGACCCCATATTATCCACACTCATAATACGCAACCATTCGTTGAGGGTGGTCTGGCTGCTTGGCTTGCAAGAGTACCGGTATGTATTCACACAGAACACGGAAGACAATTTCCCGATAAGAAAAGATACATGTTTGCTGAATGGTTATTCTCTCATTATGTTGACCAGATTGTCGCAGTGTCTGAAAGTGCAAAAAAAGACCTTGTGACATATGAGAAAATCAGCTCTGACAAAATTCAGGTTATTATGAATGGCATAGATGGAAATAAATATAACGGCAACATTGATAGAAATATAAAGTTAAAAGAGTTGGGAATTGATACCAACTATGACTTCATTCTCGGATTTGCTGGAAGGTTATCACCTGAAAAGGGTCTGACATATCTTCTTAAGGCCATGAGCATCATTGTCAGTAAATATCCATCCACCCTTTTGTTGATTGCAGGTGAAGGAGTTTTAATGGCAGACCTTAAGAAAGAGACCGAACAGTTAAACCTCAATAATAATATCAAATTTTCAGGACCACGTTCCGACATCCCTGAAATTATGAATATCTTGGATATGTTTGTCCTTCCTTCCCTGAGAGAAGGATTGCCACTGGTACTCCTTGAGGCAGCAGCCGCATCTCTTCCTATTGTTGCAACAGATGTGGGTGGTAGTAAAGACATAGTTAAAGACGGAGTAAACGGATTGCTGGTGAAATCACAGGATGAACAATCTCTTGCAAAGGCTATCGAGTACTTAATTAAAAATAACGATATAAAAAAGACGTTTGGGCGATATTCTTTTGAAGTGTTCAAGAGGAGTTTTGCGATTGAGAAAATGATATATTCATATGAAGCAATCTATGAGCACTGTTTAACTTCAAAAACGAGGTATGTAAAGGTTTAATGTCATTTGCCAGAAAAGCAGCTAAAAGCGGACTCTGGTTTACGGGGTTCAGGACTATATCTCAAACATTTTCTTGGATTATTACAATTGTTATTGCAAGAATACTTGTACCTGAAGATTATGGTTTAATGTCTATGGCAAGTATTCTAACAGGATATGTCGCCATATTCAGCGAGTTGGGCTTAGGTGCGGCGATTATTCAAAAGCAAGATATAAGTAAAAAAGAACTATCAAGCATCTTTTGGTTCTCAATGATCGTTGGAACGCTCTTCTCAATCGTCAGCTTTGGTCTTGCCTATCCAACAGCCTGGATTTTCAATGAACCAAGAATTATCCCGATAACGCAGTTAATTTCAGTTCTCTTTATAATTGGCGCTACTATGATAGTGCCATATAATATTTTAACACGCGATGTGAGGTTCAAAGAAATAGGACTAATCCAAATGATTGCAATAATTATCTCAAGTCTGTCAATGCTGCTGATGGCAAAGGCAGGATATGGTGTATGGACATTAATTCATGGCACCATTATCCAGAGATGTACTAATGTGATGCTGATATTCATTAAGACAAAATGGTGTCCACAGCTTCATTTCAATTTTAGAGAGGTTACGTCTTTTTTAACATTCGGACTTAACGTTGCAGGCTCAAGTTCGTTATTCTATTTGTTTCAGAAATCCGATAAATTTATAGTCGGTAAAATGTTCAATGCCCAGTATCTGGGATTTTATTCCTTTGCTATGCAGCTCGCAAGCATTCCTACCGAAAAAATAGTATCTATAGTCAGTCAGGTTTCATTCCCGGTTTTTTCGAGATATCAGAATGATCTCACGAAATGTAAGGATATGTATTTAAGACTTATAAAATACATCGCTCTTATGGTCGCCCCCTTATTTTTTGGCGGGGCATTTTGGGGTGAGGAAATAATATTTACCTTTTTAGGTGATAAATGGATGCCAATTACATTTGTTTTTAGATTGATTTGCTTATCTCAATTTGTTATTTCGGTTACAGTCATTAATAACATAATTCATAATGCACAAGGAAGACCTCAATGGGTTCTCATTTTTCATTCGTTTAATGCAATCCTATTACCGGCAGCAATATTTGTTGCAGGCAAATATGGATTTAATGCATTAGCAATCCCATGGGTAACGATATACCCTGCAGTATGTATTATTTGGACTTGGATAACATTGAGAAAGCTTGAAATTCCGGTGGTAACATATTTAAAAGCCTATAAAACCCCGCTTTTGGCAACTGCATTTATGATAGTAGGAGTAAAGGGTTTCTATTACTTTTTAACTACATTGGAATTCAGTTCAAATAATTTTAACTCCTCATTTTTGCAAAAAATACTATTGGGAAGCATCTTTTACCTCAGTTACTTAATGGTCTTTGAAAAGAAGGCAATTAAAGAGCTTTGGAATCTTCGGAAAGGCTAAATCATTTTAATGAAGAGAATATTATTTCTAAAACTTGGACCTTATTTCTCTCCAACGGATATTTCTGTCAGAGAAAAGTATAACATGCTTTCGAAAGAATTCAACGGAGACATTATAGCTGTCGTTAATAGAAAGGAACTCAAGCGAATCACCATGGCAGGTTTCAATTTAAAAGGATTATATTTACCAAATAAAATCAGATATTCGAATATGCTCAGAAATATTATCTACACATTTTACACATTAATTGTCAGTACTTATTGCCACTATTACCGAGATAAATATGATATTATTATTACTTATGATCCATTTGCAACCGGGCCATTAGGGTTAATAATCAGTAAACTAACCGGAGCGAAACTGATTGTTGAAATAAATGGAAATTATGAAAAAGCATTTAAGCTTAACAATAGAACTTTTAAACTTATAGAAGCTATTAAATATTATTATGTCATGAATGTTATCCCCTTTGTTCTTAAGCATGCCGATGCCATAAAACTTGTTAATCACAATCAACTAAAACCATTCGGAAAGATAAAGCTCAAAGCAGACGTGTTTGTTTTTCCCAATTTTGTTCCAATAAGTTACTTTAAGCCAACTAAAGTAATGGAAAAATACATTTTATTTATGGGCTTCCCGTGGCATTTAAAAGGGGTCGATATTCTTATTAATGCCTTTAATAAAATATGCCATCAATTTCCTGATTATTTGTTAAAAATTGTTGGTTATTGTATCGACAAATCAGAGTATATAAAGATTGCTGGCGGAAATACTAGGGTTATGCTGTGCGATCCGGTTCAATATGAAGAAGCCATAAAACTTATGTCAGAGTGTTCCCTGTTTGTTCTTCCATCAAGAACCGATTCCTCACCGAGAGTGCTACGTGAGGCAATGGCAGCCATGAAACCGATAGTTGCATCCAATGTTGATGGTATACCAGAGCTTATAAAACATGGCTTTAATGGTTTGCTTTTTGAATCTGAAAGTGTTGATGATTTGGCTGATAAAATAAAGACTGTTTTAAGCAATAAAGAATTGGCAATGAAAATTGCTCAAAATGGATATGATTATGTGCACGCAAATATGTCTGAAGAATGTTACGTTAATAATTATCGTAAAATATTTAAAAAAGTCCTCGGAGAAGAATGAATCCGGATTGATTTGGAAATGGTACCAAAGAAAAGGATATATATGAATGAATTCAATGTAATGAGATCAGCGGCAATTTTATTTATATTATTTCATCATCTTCCAGATTATAGTTTTAATTATTTTGATATGAAATTCATTGGGATTAATTGTGATCTTACCTATCTGAGAGATTTGTATAAATATTTTGGCCTTGGTATTTTTGTTTATATTTCAGGATATCTCCTAAATCATAATTATGTAGATTTATCAAGCTGGAAAAACATCATAACCTTCGTCAGAAACAAAACAATAAGAATAATACCATTATATTTATTAGCATTATTACTCTATATTAAGTTGTATGTGAAATTGAATCTTATTTCTTTTTTTGCCCATGTTATGGGTTTACAAATCATTTTATCTTCGCCATTAATTGATCCTATGATTACATTATGGTATGTCGGATTGATTATGGCGTATTATGCTGTTTTTGTCATAATTAACAAATACGGCACAGATATTTATACAGTTTTAGATTTTTGAACATAATAAGAAATAAAATAGTCTTAATTGGGGTGGCAGGTTTATTATTTATATTGCTTTATCTGGTTCATTCGTAGAAAAGTTGAAATTAGGAGTGAAAGGGTAGGAAGAGGAAGAACAGTAGCCAAGAAAAAGGGATACATCGAATTTCAGCCGCAACTGGTATAGTTTTGTTGTCGAAGACAAAATAA
>JBAQLU010000058.1:0-4325 GCA_049302065.1 Thermodesulfovibrionales bacterium | reverse complement strand
GCCACACACCCTCACCCTTGCCCTCTCCCCTCAAGGGAGAGGGGACTTAAGAATCGCCCCTCCCTTGAGGGGAGGGGATAAAGGGGAGGGTGTTTAAAGGTGTCCTTACTTATGAACTCATTAGTAAGAGAAAAAGAACTGAAAAAAAGGGTAAAAGAACTTGAAGAGTTCTATGATATGGCTATTGGCAGAGAATTACGGATGAAAGAGCTGAAGGAAGAAATAGAAAGGTTAAAGGGCGAGCTTTATACGCATAAAAAAAATAAGAAGGAATAACCTCATTCGAAGTTCTGGGATATACTAATAAGTTGATTGGTAAGACTACAAATTTTTCATTCCTGTGAAAGCGGGAATCTAAGGAGACTGGATTCCGGGTCAGGCCCGGAATGACAGGGGTGTCTTTACCTATTAACTTCTTTATAAGATATCAATCCTACTAATTGTCTATCTATTGTCTGTTTATAAACTCAGGTTTTTTGTTATTCCGCACTTGATGCGGAATCCAGAACCTATTGAAAACACTGGATTCCCGTTTTCACGGGAATGACATTTTTTACGAATCTGTCAGTTTATGGACAGACTCTATCTATGTGTATTGCTATTCAGGTATTTCGAAGCCTGTAATACGGATTTCCCCGATTGTACAACTGCTTGATACTTTTATAATCTAAAATATGAATGTAATATATGTTTTATCAATTTCAGTTTTATTTCAAATTACAGCAGCATTTCTGGCTTTCCGGCTGATACGTGTTACCGGAAGGCGTATAGCATGGATATTCATTGCATCAGCTATTTCACTCATGGCCTTCCGTCGCGGTATTTCGTTATTTCAAGTACTCTCCAGGGAACTAACCCAACCACTTGATCTACCTGCTGAATTGGTTGCACTTGCCACATCTGTACTCATGGTGGCTGGAATAGCATTGATTGAACCGATTTTTCTCACTATCAAACGCTCAGAGGAGGAGGTGCGAAAAATCAATCGGGCTCTTAAAGTTCTCATCATGTCCAACCATACAGTAATCCGTGCCACGGAGGAATCAGCATTACTAAAGGATGTCTGTCAAATTATTGTAGAAGCTGGTGGATATCTTCTGGCATGGGTTGGCTTTGCCGAGCAGGATGAAGAGAAGAAAGTGCGCCCGGTGGTGTATGCGGGACACGAGGAAGGGTACCTCGAAACAGTGAATATCACCTGGTCAGATACTGAAAAGGGTAGCGGCCCAACTGGCAAGGCTATCCGGACAGGCAAACCCTGCACAACAAAAAACATTCTTACCGATCCAGATTACGCACCATGGCGAGATGAAGCAATAAAGCGCGGCTACTCATCATCGATTGCCCTACCTTTGATTGCCAATGGTCAAACCTTCGGAGCGTTAACCATCTATGCGCAGAACCCGGATGCCTTTGACACAGAAGAAATCAAGCTGATGACTGAACTGGCAGATGACCTGGCATTTGGTATCATAACGCTGCGCATTCGCGCCGATCACAAACGGATAGATGAGTCACTGAGAGAAAGCGAGGAGAAATTCAGGGCAATGAGTGCCTCAGCCAAAGACGCTATCATCATGATTGACAATGAAGGAAATATTTCTTACTGGAATGAAGCGGCAGAAAAGATGTTTGGCTATTCCGAACAAGAAGCCTTAGGTAAGGAGTTGCATACATTTCTTTCATCTCAGCGTTACCACGAAGCATATCGTAATGGTTTTAGCAAATTTAAGACGAACGGCCAGGGAGTTGCTGTTGGCAAAACGCTTGAATTGGAGGCAATGAGAAAGGATGGAACAGAATTCCCGATAGAGTTGTCTGTTTCAGCAGTGAAGTTGAAAGGTAAATGGAATGCCACAGGGATAGTAAGAGACATCACCGAGCGCAAGCTGGCTGAAGAAGCGCTGCAAAAGAATGAAGAGGAACTCAAAAAGAGGGTGAAGGAGCTTGAGGAGTTTTACGACATGGCCGTTGGCAGGGAGTTAAGAATTAAAGATTTGAGAGAAGAAAATGAAGAATTAAAGGAAGAACTGGAGAAATATAAAAAACCATGATGAAATGCTGGGAAGTTTTTCATTGCAAGGAGAAAGAATGTCCGGCTTATAAATCAAAAGACCTCAGGTGTTGGCTATTTTCAGGAACCCATTGTCGGGAAGAGATTCAGGGGAAGTTTTTGGAGAAGATGGAGATGTGCCTTGATTGTGAAGTTTTTAAAGCGTGTAAGGATGTTGATGCGATGAGAGAGACTATCAAGGTTATAAATAAACAACTCAAGGAATTCGGGCAGATTGCTTATGAGGGAGATAAAGAAATTGAAAGCATGAGCATGGAGTTGGCTATTGGCTTATCTGAAGTCTTTGAGGCATTAAAGAAGATCGCTTCAGGTGACCCTACTGTAAAGATAGATGAAACATCAGAAGTTGAGTTGATTTCCAGATTAAAGCATATAATTAACCAGACTGCTGAAAACATCGGGGAAATCGTTGATCAATCTCATGAGTTTGCTATGGTTCTTACCGAGCATTTCGATGTAATGCACAGGGTCTCAAAAGGTGACCTGAATGCCAGAGTATCCGGAGAATCTCAGGTAGAACTAATGGAATCCCTGAAGAAACTAACAAACCAGATGATTGATACGATATCAGGTGAAATCACAGAGCGCAAGAAGACTGAAAAGAAACTTCAGCATGCAGCAAATGAATGGAGGATAACATTTGATTCAATGCCCTATGGTGTTATGCTCCTCGACAGAGAGTTTAATATAATAAGGACAAATAATCATATTTCCAGGCTTATTGGGATTCCAATAGAAGATGTAATAGGGAAAAAGTGTTATGAAACAATCCACGGGACAGATAAACCGATTGAAAGTTGTTTGCTGATAAGGTCGAGTAAAACTTTAAAAACAGAAACCTTCGAATATTATGAACCAAGATTTAATAAATACTTTATGGCATCTTCAACACCTATTACTGATGAAGAAGGTCTTATTAAATCCTATGTGCATGCGCTGATTGATATCACAGAGATGAAGATAAAGGAAAAGGAACTTATAAATAGTCGGGATGCTTTTTTTAGTATGCTCAGGGATCTTGATTTTTCTTACAAAGAGCTTGAAGGACTCTACAGTGGCATTATTCATTCTTTTGTAAATGCAATAGATGCAAAGAGCCCATGGACAAAAGGTCACTCAGAACGTGTCACAAAATATGCGGTGGCTATAGCTCAAGAGATAGGGCTCAATGAGAAAGATGTAGAGACCTTAAGAATAGCAGCTCTCCTTCACGACATCGGAAAGATAGGTACGTATGATGTAATCCTCGATAAGCCTGATACACTTTCTCCAGAGGAATTTGAACTTATAAAGAAGCACCCTGTAGAGAGTGTGGAGATTCTCAGACCTATTAGCCAGCCACAGAAATTCCTTCCAATACCCAGGACGCACCATAAAAGAGAGGAGATTCTCAAACCCAGCAGTCAGCTCCAGCATACCCTTCCAATAATCAGGGCACACCATGAAAGAATAGATGGGAAAGGCTATCCTGACGGGCTTAAAGGTGATGAGATACCTTTACTGGCAAGAATAATGTCTGTTGCTGACTCATATGATTCTATGACATCTGATCGGCCATATAGACCGTCACCAGGCAAAGAATATGCCATATCAGAATTAAGAAGGTGCAGTGATATCCAGTTTGATCCTCAGGTGGTTGAGGCATTTCTGAGCGTCCTTGGAAATATGGAGAAAAAAGACATAATGTCAAACAATATGTCTTAAGGTGAAGGCTGGATTGTGAAATAACGTGCGACCCTGTCGGGGTCAGACTTGATTATTGACTTTTGTAGACATATAAGAAGAATGCCGTGCTGTTTGATCAATAATCCTTAATCTTCAAGTTCTTTCAGATTCAACATTTGCAAACATAATCTGCATGAAACAAAAATTATCCAATGTGCATAGTAGATGAAGTAGTTTGCGTAGATATCAGTATGAAGGTGATAGACTTAATCCTCTTCTTTTATTGAAATAATTGATTAAAACAAAAAAAGTGCGTGGATTATAATTACTGTTTTAAGACTGATCCGGACTATTTTATCTGAACATAAGTTAACTATCCTTATCACTCTCCACGATCCGAATATGGCTGCTGCATATCTTCATCCTTTCGCTCGGCGCCTTCACGATATCACTTCTCCATTCCATAGCATTTTCAGAAAATCACGCCACGGCAAAATACGAATATCCTCATGCATCCGAGGAGCGCGTTCGTTGCAGACGACAAACGCTCTTGCGGGACGATACTCCTGGATAAACGACTTGAGTG
>JBAQLU010000057.1:0-2398 GCA_049302065.1 Thermodesulfovibrionales bacterium | reverse complement strand
TTCACTGGATGATGTTGAAGATCTGCTGTGTTCATCTCTTGTGACACTTGAACAGCAGCCTAATATCGTTCGTTCTTTAACTTCTTTTGACTGGTTTAATACTCTACATTTGTCGTCAAATTAGTATCAGATGCCAAGAGTTTCTTTGCAGATATCGCAGAATCCCGGACCTTTTTTATCCGTATCACTGATGCTGTTAGAGAAATACATTATGCATTCGGGATGAGAACAATGGTCAAGGCCGTAAACATGCCCAAGTTCGTGAATTGCCTCTTTAGCGGCCCGCTTTTTCAGCAGATCTTTGTCCCGAGGAAGCCCGTAAAACTCCTGTCTGAGTCTCCAGAGAGAAATAATGGCAACTCCTGCGTATGGATCAGCCTCTCCGAAGACGTAATTGAGCTTTGAGGCATAAAGGTCAGCATCTATGATACCGAGCAGAATCTCCATGTTTCTCTGTTTATAGACGATCATCTTTTTGAGAACAGCAGTGGCGTAATACTGCTCTCTCAGGGCATTGTAGGAATCCGGAGGGATTGATATCTTTCGATCCACTTCGGCTTTTGTATGAAATTTAGTTCCGACAGCAGCAGAGATACTCAGAAGAAATTCAGGGTCTACCTTCCCGATGGGCATAATGATGATTCTTTTCATAAATAAGCCTCAATCATTTGCATCTTACAGGAATAATTGGAAAAGATCCCCCGGAACGATATGCAGCTATCCTGATTCTATACTTCCCAGACCTTGCTTGACAGTAATAAAGAGACTGCTGCAAAGGACTATCACTCATCCAGATTGTTGCAGTAATTTCAAGAAGAGTCTTGTAGTTTTCAGAGATTGGGCATTTATCATCCTCTGATAATGCAGAAGATATGGTATTTGCTACCTCATTATGAGTATGAAATGATCCGAGAAATCTAAGATGAAATTTTTTGACCAACTTCTTAATAAATTCTTCGATACTGTAACTTTCCACCGATACAGACGTTCTTGTATATTTACCGCCTTTATATAAAATAGCATTAGTTACAAATATTGTATCTTCTTTTAAGCGACCGAGCAAAATCCCAAGCCGCTCTTGTTTGTAAGGTGTTGAATATCCCTCTTTAGCTGCTTTAATAATATTTTCATAAGCCTTTTTTGATAATATGACATTTGAAATATCAGACATGACATCTTTCTTCAGACTTTTCTTTTTTGAATAAGTTTTCATGATTTTTAAAAATGTGCTATTGTTCATGTCCAAAATAAGATCGGATTTCTTTCTAATTTGGCGGTATAGATAAACTATTTTCTGATATATCCTTTGGGTAATGGTTACAGTTACATTATTTTAACAATTTCTTGAACTAAGTATTTGCTGATGGTTCTAATAACTTACTGACTCTCCTATTTCAAAGGGGTTCGTATCGGGTCAGAACGGAGCGGGCCTTGAATACCTTAATCCCCTGCATTTACATTTCATGGGGCATCTGTCGCAGAAGCCTTTTCTACAGTAACCCTTGCCGAGCCTTATAAGGGCTGCCTCAAAATCCGAAAAGTCCTTCATCTTCATGCCTTCATCGGTCCATTTTTTCTTCAGAAAAGCAAGAATTTTCTCTCTGTCCTCACTACGCGCAGAAATTATACGCATATGCTTTGCTACCATGACCACAAGGTCAGAGGGAAGGGGTTCGGCCTTCTCCCATATTCTACGCATCTCTCTTAGGAAGATATTAACTGTGACATCGCCGATGCCCTTGGCGAGAGCCTTGAGTCTGACCTCAAGGTCTCTCGGTCCTGAGGCAGTTAAATGAAGGACATTCAAGTCACCGTTATACTTGTCCGTAAGCGCAGTGCTCAGATCGAGGAGTTTCGTGGTCGTTTTAAAGTCATACCTCACATAGCCGCCCCTGTCGAGAATTTCTACGAGTCCATCCCATCCGGTATTGAGGATTTCTGCAGGTGAAAGGATGCCTTCCTTCTCAAACTCTTTGTATGTCTTTATTGCAATGGTCTCTGATATCCTTGTGCCAAAGAGGACTGACGCAAGGAACCACTTGAAGATTTCTGCCGCATTTTGTGAAGAAAGATCGATACACAGGGCAACTGAAAACCTGCCTCCAACATTTTCGATCAGTTTTTTTAGAATCTCTCTGTCATCCATTTCTCCCTTCCCTTACCCCGTACTTTCCCTTCAAATGAACATATGCAGGCCAATAACAGGTCAATACCCTTTCCATCTTTTATATTATTGTATTAAGATTAATGTATCGTGGCAAAAATGGCTAATGTAGTGTCTCATAAACGACTGGTGTTATTCTTTTTTGTCTTGCGAGAACGTGGTAATGTGCAACCCGGTTGAATCTTCTCCAAAGTTTGTTTGCAGCGAGAAAGTTTTTCTACGATTGATTCTATT
>JBAQLU010000056.1:0-21624 GCA_049302065.1 Thermodesulfovibrionales bacterium | reverse complement strand
CTATACCGAGATAGAGGTTCGCCAACGGGTCTTCAGGTTTGTCCTTTATTGCTGCCTCTAATTCTTCTGTGGCCTTTGGGTATTCTTTCTGATCAAGGAAGAGGATCCCTTTGGTGAGATGTCTTTCGAACTGCCCTGCCTCCCCTGCATTTGCATCAGGAGAGTATATAGGAGAACACATCAGAAACACTATCAACAACAGGGTCGTTATCCCATTGCGTTCCCCCCTCAGGTTTTCTTTATTTTTCTTATTTTAATTTAGTTAAATCTTGACTATTAAAATAATACAAACTCAAATATGATTTGTCAACACACCTTCATACAAAACTTTTGCAAGAAATCCGGAAAGACAGGAAGATGTTTTGAATCTAAACCTCGATGATAATCGGCATAATCATCGGTCTTCTGTCCATAGTGTCTCTGAGGTATTTTTTCAGGGTGCTCCTGAGCTTTGCCTTCAGCAGCGAGGAATCTGAAATGACTTCCCTTTCGAGTCCTTTTATGGTATTTGCAATGAGGTCCTTTACATTATTGATAACCTCCTGGGATGCATCCTCAAAGACAAAACCCCTTGATATGATCTCAGGGCCTGAAATGATAGTCCCTGACGGTTTTGCTATTGCCAAAAGTATCAGCACAATGCCGTCATGGGCAAGCCTCAGGCGGTCGCGGAGAACCATTTCTTCCACATCTCCTCCGCCTCTGCCATCTATAAAGATCCTACCTGAATTCACATTGCCATTTTTTCTTGCTTCTTTATCGGTTATCTCAAGGATGTCTCCATTATTCATGATGAATATGTTTTCTTTTGGGATGTCCGTTTTCTTTGCGAGCATTGAATGGTAAATAAGATGCCTGTATTCACCGTGAACAGGCATGAAGTATTTCGGTTTGATGAGGTTTAGCATAAGTTTCAGCTCTTCTTTTGATGCATGGCCTGAAACATGCACCTCTGATACCTTTTCATAGATAACATTTGCGCCACGCCTGAAGAGATGATTAATGATCTTTCCTATGGGACGCTCATTGCCGGGGATCATCTTTGCGGAAAGGATAACCGTATCTCCATCTTTGATCTTGATATGCTTATGTTCATCAGTCGCAATCCTTGAAAGCACACTCATCGGCTCTCCCTGACTGCCGGTGGTTATAATAACCACCTCATGGTCCTGCAGTTTTGTAAGGTCTTCCAGCTTAAGCCAGGTTTCCTGAGGTATTCTCAGATAACCCAGACTCAATGCTATCTGGGCATTTGATACAATGCTCTTGCCGCATAGGATAACTTTTCTCCCATACTTAAACGCAACATCAATCGCCTGCTGGATTCTATGGATATTCGATGCAAACGTTGCTATAACAATCCTGCCCTGCGTGTTCGAGAATATATCTTCAAAAGCCCTTCTGACTTCTTTTTCAGAGTAAGTGAAGCCGCCCTTTTCAGCATTGGTGCTGTCGGATAAAAGGAGAAGGGTGCCTCTTTCTCCGTATTCAGCAAACCTGCGGAAATCCATGAGCTGGCCGTCAACAGGGGTTGGGTCAAGCTTGAAATCTCCTGTATGCACAACAAGCCCCACCGGTGTGGTTATTCCAAGGCCTACACCATCTACTATGCTGTGAGTTACCCGTACGAACTCTACCGAAAATACGCCGATAGCAACAATATCCCTGGGCATTACAGGAATAAGCTCTCTATCTCCAAGATTATGTTCACGCAGTTTTTCCTTTACCAGGCCGAGTGTTAATGGCGTACCATAGACAGGGACAGCTATCTCCTTTAACAGAAACGGCAGTGCGCCCGTATGGTCTTCATGCCCGTGGGTAAGGATGACAGCCCTTATTTTCTCTCTGTTGTTTATTAAATAAGAAAAATCAGGGATAACAAAATCAACACCGAGGACATCTTCGTCCGGGAACATTAGTCCTGCATCGATAACGATAATATCCTGATTGTACTCAAAGACTGTCATGTTGAGGCCTATCTCCTCAACACCACCGAGAGGGATTACAGAAAGCGTATTTTCCACTGCTTTTTATTATATCAGATTTTCAGGAGTGTTATTCATAACAATGTCTCTCTTTGGCCACGACGTTGTCCCTCTGTCAATATTAGTCCCTTTAGGAATCAACGTTAGCATAATAGTTTGATCTAAGAATTTTGTTTATTATTTTTCCGCTCATACATTGATTTATCAGCTTGAGCCAACAGTTCTTCAATAGAACACGGATGTTCTGGATCATAGAATGCTATTCCATGACTTAATGATAATTTATAACCGAGATTGCTTTGTGAATTGTAATTGTCCAGTGCCTTCTGCAAACGATTAATAACTATATCCGTGCAGTCCCCAACAGGTTCTACCGGAATAACTACAAACTCATCCCCGCCAATGCGTGCAATAATATCAGATTCTCGATAATTCTTTTTGAGAATATTCGCTGTTTCAATTAAAGCCGAGTCGCCCTCTTGGTGCCCCCATGTATCATTAATGTGCTTTAGATCATCGAAATCAGCATAAAGCATAAATATACCCTTCTTCTGTCGTTTCACTATTTTCAAATAATGTTCAACCATAGTTAAGAGCCCTCGCCTGTTGTAAAGTCCTGTAAGTTCATCAATAAGTGCAAGAGAACGATATTTTTCTTCGGATTCTTTGACTTTTTTAAGAAGCTTTTCCCTTTCATTCACAAGATAACCCAAGAATGTATAAATGAATAGCCAGCCCCAGAGAGTAATAGCAATTGCGAGTTTTGATTTCATGGATTTTTATGCCTTTTTATATTTTTTCAATTCTAAACAGTTTTTGATTAATCCTACCTTTAGGAACAAAAAGTTGTTTTGCTGTTTGTTTTATCATCATATAAATAATCTTTCCATTTCCTCTGCAGGCAAAGGTTTGCTAAGATAGAAACCCTGTCCCATATCGCACCTTAAAAGGCGCAAGAAGTTCCATTGTTCCTCTGTCTCTATCCCTTCTGCAATTGTTTTTAAATTCAGGGTATGTGCCATGTTGATAATAGCCATAACGATTGAGGCAGAATCAGGATCTTTCACCATTTCCCTAATAAAGGATATATCAATCTTCAGATTGTCAACCGGTAACCTCTTCAGATATGCCAATGATGAATACCCTGTCCCAAAATCATCAATAGAGACTGAACACCCTATCTCTTTCATTGCTGTAAGCACCGATCTGGTAAATTCTATATCCTGCATAAAGGCGCTTTCTGTTATCTCCAGGGTAAGAAGGGATGGATAAAAACCACATTCTCCCATTATCCTTTTCACCATCTCTGCCAGGTCTTTTTGCCTGAACTGAACTAATGACATATTCACAGAGACTGGTACTACAGGATATCTTCTATCCTGCCATTCCTTCACCTGCCTTATGGCTTCCCTTAATATCCATTCTCCAACCTCTATGATCATCCCCGTATCCTCAAGGATTGGAATAAACTTCCCCGGGGGCACCAATCCCTTGTCCTTACTTTGCCACCTGATAAGGGCTTCCATGCCGACCATCTTTTTTGTTGTAATATCCCAGTAAGGTTGATAGTGGAGGATAAACTCCTCATTTTTTATGGCAGTGATAAGTTGTTTTTCCAACAACATCATTTCTCTTGCCGTCACAATCATGTCTTCACTGTAAAACTGGTAGGTCTTCTTTCCCTCTTTTTTAGCTACCGAGAGTGCCAGTCCTGCTGATTTGTGGAGTTTAAAGGCATTTTCTCCGTCATGAGGATATAGTGAGATTCCAGTACTAAAGGTCAAGGTTATTTCATCTCCATCGATCTTTAAAGGGTAAGATATATCCTTTATGATCTTCTCCAGCATAATGATACTATCAAAACCGGTACTGCTAATACATATTATTCCAAATTCATCATTTCCAAGATGTGCTACGGTATCTCCTTTTCGGACAACGGTTGAGAGTCTTGCTGCAACCTCCTTTAAAACCCTGTCTCCGATCTCAGAGCCATATATATCGTATATTGACTTAAATTTGTTAATATCCGTTATTACAACTGCAATAGAACTTGAACTATCCTTTGCTTCTGCTATCTCCTGGTTAATCCTTTCAAGAAAGAGGTTTCTGTTGGGAAGGCCTGTCAATGGATCATAATATGCAAGATACTCTATCCTATCTTCTGCTTGCTTACGCTCGGTGATGTCCATGGCAAAACCGATGATCCCAATGATTTCCCCTTTTGAATCTTGATAGAGAACTTTATCTGTCTGAACCCACATCGTTCCATTCGGGGTTTCCATGCTTTCAACAATATTCAATTTGGACTTGCCGGCGGCTATTACTTCCTTATCATCTTGCCAGTAATGGTCAGCCGCTTCCTGGGGATATAGGTCCCAACAAGTTTTTCCTTCCATTTCTTGCTTCGACTTCCCGATTGCCCTGGCCAAGGTTTTATTCACCCGGATAAAACGGTTTTCTTTGTCCTTGTAGAAAATCATGGCCGGAGAGGCGTCAAAGATAATCCGCAATTGTTCATTGAAAATATAAACCTGCTCTTCGTTTTTCTTGTTCTTGGTGATGTCAGCAAACATGCCGATTACCCACTCAATGCCATTCTCAATATATGTCTTTATCGCCCGGTCGCGAACCCATATCCACTCGCCGTTCTTCTTTTTATAGCGATACTCAATATCATATTTCCGTTTCTGCTCGAACAGCCCCTGATAGGCCGCCAGCATCCGCTCCAGGTCGTCAGGATAGATCCGCTTGAGCCAGACCTCTCCCCCATTTTGGATGAAATCTTCAGCCGTAAAGCCGGTCGCCGTTTCCACATTGCTGCTAATGAAGCTGGTCATCCCTTTTGCGTCAGATATCCAGGTGACATCTGGAATATTCTCGATTAGTAAACGGTATCGGGATTCCGCTTTTAATTTATTTTCTTCTGCCTGCTTGTGTTGCCTTTGTTCCTCTGCTTCCTTAAGTGCCCTTCTCACAACAGGTGCAAGACGTGATAACCGTTGTTTGAGAACATAATCTGTAGCTCCAGCCTTAAGTGATTCAATCGCAGCTTCTTCTCCGATTGTTCCTGAGATGAGAATAAAAGGTATGTCAGGATACTTCTCGTGTGCTAATGTCAATGCTGATAAACCATCAAAATCTGGAAGCTTATAATCAGCCAAAATGATGTCAAATTTATCTTTCTCCAGTGCTTGGATGTAATCAGCTCTTGCGCTGACATGGACTATGTTGCATTCCAGTCCTTCAGTAATGAGGGCAGACTTTATGAGCTTGGCATCATTAAGATCATCTTCGAGGTGGAGTATATTCAAAGGTGCTTTCATCTCTATAAAACCTCACTTATAGTCATAAGAATGTTTCATAATTTTGAAATGCTACCTGGTGGAGGCTCATTCGTCAAAATCCAGAATACCCCGAGTTTTTTAATGGCATCTATGAACTCGTGAAAATCAACCGGCTTTACCACATAAGCATTAACACCAAGTCTGTAACATTCTTCCAGATCTCTTTCTTCACGAGAAGAAGTGAGTACAACCACAGGAATCATTCTCAACTGTTCATCTTTTTTTATTTGACGCAAGACTTCCAAGCCGCTTATCTTTGGCAACTTGAGGTCAAGGAGAACAACAGCGGGGTTACCTTTTGGCATATTCTCAAAATTTCCCCTTCGATAAAGATAATCCAATGCCTCTGCCCCATCATGAGCCACGATAATATGATTGGCAAGATTGTATTCAGCAAGAGCCTTAAGTGTAAGTGTCTCATCGTTTGGATCATCTTCTACTAACAGAATATTTTTAATTTTATTCATACCGAATCCTCCATGCTTTTTGGAAATGAAAAGTAAAATGTTGCTCCTTTACCAACAAAGCCTTCCGCCCGGGTTTCTCCTCCGTGACGACGGATAATACGCCGTACATTTGCAAGCCCGATCCCTGTACCCTCAAAATCTTCTTGCCTGTGCAGACGCTGGAAGACACTAAAGAGCTTGTCAGCATACTGCATATCGAAGCCAACACCATTGTCCTTGATGAAAAAAATATTTTTATCACTCTTTGGTTCACAGCCGATTTCAATTATTGCCTGTTCACGGGTACGGGTATATTTGAGCGCATTTGAAATAAGATTTATAAAGACAAGACGAAGCATAGAGCGATCACCATACATGTGAGGCAACTCTCCTATCTTCCAAATAAGATCTCTTCCTTTTATCTCCTCTTGTAACTCGTCTATTACTTCTTGAATCAGTTGTTTGGGATTGACTCTTGTTTTACGTGTTTCAAGCCGTCCAATACGCGAAAAGGTTAGTAAGTCATCGATTAATTTGTCCATTCGTTTAGCTGAATCTGAAATGGTGGTGAGATACTCCTTATTTGTCTCATTTAATGTCGCCCCGGCTTCTTTTTCAAGAAGCTTCGCAAAACCTGAGATATGACGAAGAGGCGCCCGTAGGTCGTGTGAAACAGAGTAGCTGAATGCTTCCAGTTCTTTGTTGGCTTCCTCGAGTTGAGCTGTCCGCTCCAGTAGCGCTTCCTCTGCCCGCTTTCTCTTCCGTTCAGTCCGCATCAGCCGTTGCGTACCCAAGCCGATTCCGATCAATCCAACCATCCAGAGCAAGCCGTAAACCAGTGCAAACGTTAAGATCTGCCTACGCTCAATGGCCAGAAAGAACTCCATAGGAATCGAAACGCTAATCCCGCCCCGGATGTCTCCTTCGTGGTATCCCTGTTTAGAGTGGCATCTCAGACAGCCCTTCTCAGTAATTAAAGGGCGCATTAAACGCATGTACTTTTTACCTTCTATCTCCTTAACTGAATTGATTTCGGCCTCTCCACGCCCGAAGGCCCGGAGTGCCTCAGTCTCCCACGGATCAGGAGCATTCTCAGGGCGGATCGGGTTCAGGCTCGTGATGTGTCCGCGAACACCGAGTTTCCGTTTCTCCAGTTCATGGGCTTGGCGTGTCATGTAAGCAGGATTCATCAGCGTAAGTGCCTTGCCCGATGGTGTGGTTATGTCACGCTCAGGCACATCGGATAGGTAAGGGTTCGGCTGTGTTTCCTTGGTCACAGGTACATAAACCCCGCCGTGCCCAGCGTTCCAGCGGCGATATACGATGTCTTTCTCGTAAGTTGCCCGTGCCTGAATTTGCGCTTCCTCCAAGGTCATCTTTTTTGTTTCAACCACGTGCCACACCAGTGATGTAGCGATGACAATCGTCCACACCACTGCTAACACCAAACCATACCGTTCAATCTTAAAGGGTTGTGCTTTAATCTTTTCAGGATCGTTCATGATTATGCCTCCCCCGCTTGCTTGCGCAAAGCCTCTGATTCTGATTCTTCAATGAGTTGCTTTTTCATCTTCACCTTAGCGATTGAAAAATTGAAAGATATTATAAGAGAGGGGACTGACTGACTGACTGACTAAGCATATTACATGCCAAAATCATGGAGTTACCTCCTCTTTGTCAAAATGCTATCAAACACATAGGGGGATTGTCAAATTATTATTCGCGGCAATTCAATATTGAAATTATTCATGTTTCGGCACAAGGCGTATTTGTAACTCACAACCGAGAGCCTGGGCGACCTTTTTCAGCAATGTCCTAATTTATCCGGCTTTCTTGATATCTCATAAATTCGGAAAGCGCTTCTGTCCGATCACAAGGTCACAACTCTGTGAACGGCAATGCAGTAACTCCTGGCCCTAACGGAAGTCGAATGTCTCCGGTGTGGAGTACATATCCCGGCGCAGCCTTGTCTCCGAAGTCTTCCTTAAATATCTTGATGCTTGAGGCCATCGCAGGTCGTGGGGTTGAAGAAAGTTTGACCTCCAATGGAACAAGCCTGTGGTTGAACTCCACCAGTATATCTACTTCGTTGCCGGCCGAAGTCCTCCAGAAATACATCCGGGGTTCAGTGCCACAATGCATGAGTTTTTTATATACCTCGGTGACTGCTGCAGTCTCAAATATAGCTCCCCCCATCGGTCCGGAAACCGCATGCTCAGGGTCTCTGAGTCCCGCAAGATAACAGAGCGTCCCAACGTCGGTAAAATAGACTTTTGGTGTTTTAACAAGCCGCTTCCCCACGTTTGCAAAGTACGGACGCAACACAATTACCTGATATGTGGCCTCCAGTACTGAAATCCACGCCTTGGCAGTATTCAGTGCGACGCCGAGATCGCGTGAGAGATCGGAGAGATGCAATAGCTGAGCGCTCCTTGCAGCCAACGCCTTGAGAAAATTCTGGAACTGCGTAAGGTCACCAACCTGGCGCAGCAGACGTACGTCTCGTTCCAGGTAGGTCTGTATGTACGCCGAGTGCCAGAGGGCGACATCCCGCTTCGGGTGTGCAGCAAGCTCAGGATAACCTCCCCGCAGGAACTCTTTCCAAAGGTCTCCTTGGGATACCTTTTTCTTTTCAGACTTATATCCTTCCGACTCCCATGGAAACTGTTTCTGAGGCTGTCCTTCAGCCTCTCGCCGGGTGAGAGGAAGAAGCTTAAGAATCGCGGCACGCCCCGCCAGCGACTCTGTAACACGCTCCATCACTAACAGGTTCTGTGAACCTGTAACAACATACTGTCCGTACTTCTCTCGTTTAGCGTCTATCTTTTCCTTAATGTATGGAAGGAGATTCGGGGCATACTGAACCTCATCGAATATCACTGGCGGCGAATACATTTCGATGAAACCGCGAGGATCTTCCACAGCAGATAACCTGACATCCGGTGGCTCAAGCGAAATATATCGGTATCTCTCACTGAAGAGATGCTTTAGGAGCGTAGTCTTCCCCGATTGGCGTGGGCCAACAAGCACCACGGCAGGGAACTCTTTCGCTGCCCTTCTAAGTACAGGCTCTATAGAACGTTCAATATATGGAGCAGGCATAATATTCCTTACCTAAATTATTGCAGTTTAAATGCAATTTTGCAATATAAAAAATAATGAACAAATGGAATGTGAGCAGATTAGCATAGGCATGAACATACTTCATATTTAACGCTATTATATCAAAATATATCCCTACGATAAATCCAATGTTGCCGTCATCCTGTTTTCGATGATACATTGCAGCATCTCAAGTTCATCAGCATCAAACCATGTAATATTACAAAAGCCGCAACGGTCAATTTCTATCAGATAGGCAAGGCTATAAAAAGTCCTGAGCATGGGATTATGACATTTTGGACATGATGTGAGGGGTTTTAGCCGGGATTCTGTTTTTTTCAGTTTTTTAACAGCAAGCTTTCTCTGGTTATCAGTTGTTACTGCCTTTGCGAGTGATTTTATCCTTTCAGTACATTCTTTTTCCCTTCTGGCGATTATCCTTGGTATCTTTGTATTGTCGACGAGCACACCTCTGCAGAAACCGCACTGATAAACCTTTGTCTTTTCATATGGCATCTCAGATAAGGATTGTTTACAGGAGGGGCATCGGATCTCTGAAACCTCCTTGCCGGCTGTATTGAGGCGGTTAGTGAATATGGCATTTATTATGGGATTTTCAGATGCCCTCTCCACACTTTTATCATTGCCTGATCTGATCCATGTGAGAGGTAAAAGCCATGGAAGTGCAGCAAGTTCTGCAAGCGCATAAGGTCCCTGCCATTTATGCCTGGGATCAAAGACATGATAAAGTGGTTCAGCAGCACCCGATGGCACATTGACAGTTTGCGTCCCTGAAGTGAGCTTTCTGTCAAGCTCAGCAATGCTGACACGAACCATCTTCAGGAGGATATCTATCCTCTTCCTTATGGGTGGGTGGGTTGACATAAGGTTTGACCAGAAGCCTTCAGACTCGTCCAGTTCATTCTCCTGAGGGTTTATTATGCAGAGCATTTCGAGTCCGCTCCCTATCATTCCTGATCCTCTCCAGTTCCGTGAAATCAGGTGAAGGGCTTCTGCCATCGCCACAGGGTTTCGGGTCATGCGCACTGAAGCTGCATCTGCCCTGTATTCACGTTCTCTTGATATCAACATGCTGAGCATCTGACTGAGCTTCAGCAATATCCAGAATAGAAAAAATGCAGGATGCAGACCACTGCGTTCGTCTTCCCCAAGATTCCGGAGTTTTTCCAGCATTGCAGCATACATGCCAAACAGACTTGTGGCTATCGTTGCTTCCATGCAGTCTCTTGAAAGAATATGATATGCCTCATGAGCCAATACTGCCTCGGTCTGAGACCTTGTCAATCTTGAGAGCAGTCCTTCTGTTATGGCTATTGCTGCATTACCCTTCAGATCTGCTACTGCTATTGCATTCAGAGAGAGGCTTGGGATGACAAAACAACCTATCTTTCTCGTCTGACCGGTAACAACATGTATCTCATCTATAATGTTCTTGAGACGCTTGTGTATACCGTCTTCAGGGTCGGGCGGAATCGCCCCAAGGCTCTTCATCACCGACTGGACAGCGCCGGAGGCTGAGAACCAGAAATGGATTCCGGCAAGGAGAAGCGAAAATCCTGTTATAACTATGATATAGAGTGGATCGTCCCATAAAACAAGAGAACCGGTCTTCATAAAATAAAACGGGAAGAAAAATAATATCCCCACAAAAAGGGAAATAACAACAGAAAAATACATGAGTAACAGAAGAAGGAAGAGTATGCCTATCCTCCATGTCTTCTGTTTCTCTATCTCAATGAAGGTTAACGGCATCAGTCGTCTATTTCGGCCTTGTGCTCATGTCTGCAACCGGAAGGCTCCTGTCAATCTCCCCGATATAATAATATTCTGCCTTGCGGAACCTGAAGATAGAGGCAATGATATTGCCTGGAAAAGACTCTATCCTGGTGGCAAAATTTGCAACAAGGTCGTTATAGAGCTGTCTTGCAAAAGCAATCTTGTTCTCGGTTGAAGTAAGCTCTTCCTGAAGCTGCAGGACATTTTCATTGCTTTTCAGAACAGGGTAATTTTCTATCACAGCAAAAAGACCGCTCAATGCCTGTGAAAGCAGATTTTCTGCAGACACTTTTTCACGAAGACCCGCAGTCGATACAGCCCTTGCCCTTGCAGCTGTCACCTTTTCGAGTGTATCCCTTTCAAACTCCATATATCCTTTTACAACAGTTACCAGGTTCGGGATGAGATCATGTCTTCTTTTTAACTGCACATCGATCTGTTTCCATGCATTCTTCACTTCATTTTTCAGCGCAATAAGTCGGTTGTATGTGACTATTGCCCATAACAGGAATAAAGCGATGACAGCAATCAGAATCCAAATTTCCATAGCTGCTCCTTATAATATCTCCTGAGATGTATTATATCTTAAAACCTCAGCTAATGACTTTTCGATCATATTTATTTAAAATTAAGAAAAAAAGGAGAGTTTGATGGAAGATCTAAAACACTCGGAAACCTGGAGAGTATTCAGAATACAGTCAGAACTCGTTGAAGGATTCGAGACGCTCAATGAACTCGGCCCTGCTGTTGCTATCTTTGGAAGCTCACGGATGGAGCAGGGTTCATACTATTATGAAAAAGCCGTCGAGCTTGGCAAAAGACTTTCCGATGCAGGGTTTGCAGTTATAACCGGTGGCGGACCGGGCATTATGGAAGGAGTCAATAAAGGAGCCCAACTGGGAAAAGGCACGTCTATCGGTCTTAATATTGAAATTCCTGTTGAACAGCATCCGAATAAATACCAGGACCTGTCCCTGTCATTCAGATATTTCTTTGTAAGAAAACTCATGTTTGTTAAATACTCTATTGCATTTATCATTTTCCCTGGCGGTTTTGGGACAATGGATGAACTGTTCGAAGCTCTCACACTGTCCCAGACAAAAAGGATCGGTATATTTCCGATAATATTATTCGGGAAGAATTACTGGGAAGGTCTGATAGACTGGTTTAAGTCAACCCTTATTACTAATAAGACTATATCACCTGAGGACCTGGAACTGATCTCTTTTGCTGACGAGGTTGATGAAACATGTCAAATTCTCAGCAAATACAGAAAAGAGTTAAAAATCGAAATGCCTGAATGCAGTGAGAAATAAATCATTATACTGATAGTGCATTAATCTCAGGCATCACATTCTTGGATGTGTCCTTTTGTAATCCCTCGGCATTTCCTTCAGCCCTTCCTCGCTCCAGATTCCGAGTCTTTTATTCCTTGCTTCTGCCTGTGCAGCCTTTAAATCATTGACATACTTTACATTCGGGGGAAACGTATAAAGCACCGCCTGTCCGTTCTTAAGCATGGACAGATTGACCAGCGTTGCGTCTGTTGTCCAAAGATATGCAAGGATGCGGCCATACTTGTCTCTTTTGTCAACATCGTACTCCAGTCTTACTTTCGAGCCTGAAGAACTTATCAAAATCTCCAGATATTTCTTCGACTCAGCTCCCCAGGGTTTTTGTCCCAATTCGGGTGCATCTATGCCGATAAGCCTGACCTTTTCTTCTTTACTGCTGATAATAACAGTGACAGTGTCCCCGTCAGCAACTGATATGACAGGCACAAAGCTCTCACTGGCGCCCTGCTTTGAGTTGGAGGCTTTCTCGTAGATCAGATAGAAGATCGCAATGAAAACAAAGAATACGGCGGTGACAAGGTTTATTTTACTTAATTTGCTGTTTTTTCTGTACATACTTTTATTATATACTTTAAACCTTCCGCTTTTTAACAGTATAATTAGCCTATGAGGACAACACCGAGCCCGGGCTACAGCATAACAATAAGGCTTGAGATAATAAACCAGGTCGGCATGTTCGGAAAGATCGCTACCGCGATTGGAGAGATAGGCGGGGATATCGGCGCAGTGGATATTGTCAGGGCCGGCAAGGGTTTCATTATAAGAGATTTCACGGTAAATGCACGGGATGAGATGCATGAGAAAGATATTATTGAGGCAGTAAAAAAGATTGAAGGGGTAAGGGTTATCCATGTCACCGACAGGACTTTTTTACAACATCAGGGCGGCAAGATCGAAATACATAATAAGGTTCCGGTAAAAAACCGCTCTGATCTCTCGAGAGTCTATACGCCAGGGGTTGCCCGTGTCTGCATGGCTATCTATAAAGACAGGGAAAAGGCTTACCGCTTCACCATAAAAAGAAATTCGGTAGCCATAGTAACAGACGGCAGTGCAGTGCTTGGGCTTGGAGACATCGGACCGGAAGCAGCCTTGCCTGTTATGGAAGGCAAGGCTATGCTCTTTAAGGAGTTTGCAAATATCGATGCCTTTCCGATATGTCTTTCGACACAAGATACTGAAGAGATTATCCGCACTGTAAAGCATATTGCCCCTGTCTTTGGCGGCATAAACCTTGAGGACATCTCTGCTCCGAGATGCTTTGAGATAGAACAAAGGCTTAAACAGGAAATTGATATCCCTGTTTTTCATGATGACCAGCATGGAACAGCAGTTGTCGTACTGGCCGCGCTCATTAATGCGGCAAAAGTTGCGGGGAGAGACCTTGAAGGACTCAGGACTGTTATTTCAGGTGCCGGCGCTGCAGGGACAGCTTGCTGCAGTATTTTGCGGGAAGTCGGAATAACGGATATTATTGTTTGTGACAGGGAAGGTATTCTGTTCAGGGGCAGGGGAAAACATATGAACCCTGTAAAGAAGTGGATTTCAGAAAATACAAACCCGCGAATGATCAAGGGAGGCATTTCAGATGCGCTCATTGGAGCAGATGTCTTCATCGGGGTCTCTGTGCCGAACCTCATTTCAGCGGATGACATAAAACAGATGGCTGCTGACCCGATAGTATTTGCCCTTGCCAACCCCGAACCGGAGATAGCGCCTGAGGATGCATATCCTTATGTCAGGATTCTTGCAACAGGAAGGTCTGATTACCCGAACCAGATTAATAATATGTTATGTTTCCCGGGTTTGTTCAGAGGGCTCCTTGATTCAAGGGCAAAAACAGTCAATGAAGAAATCAAGCTCTCTGCTGCCAGGGCTATATCCTCAGTGGTTGATCAAAAGGAACTGGGTCAGGATTACATTGTTCCGAGCATATTTGACAGAAAGGTTGTAACAGCAGTTGCCTCAGCAGTTGCAGATGCTGCACACAGGAGCGGAGTAGCAGGAAAAGAGAGATAATGAATAAAGCCGTAAATGTAATAAATATAACCAGATACCAGGGCAAAAATTGCAGCCGGATTGAAGATTATATTGCTGTAGAAAAGAAACTGAAGATATCTGTCAACAGGAAGAATCTGCTGAATCTCTATTGCTCTCCTTCGATGATAAAGGAACTTGTTGCCGGACTTCTTTACACCGGGGGATTTGTAATAAATAAGATATCACCTGAACAGATACGTATAGCAGATGGGAAGGAGATCAGGGTAAATCTGAATACTGCAGGGGATATCTTAAAAGAAGGCCTCACTATCTCAAGATGTCTCGGTGGGATCATCTTACATAAAAAAAGGACTTTCAGGAAAATTAAGGACGATTTTTTGATTTCTGCCAAAACCTTCAAAACACTTTTCAGTGAATTCCAGCAGAGGACTGAGCTCTTCAGGCTAACCGGTTGTTTTCACAGTGCAGCTCTTTCAGACGGTGTAAGTATTCTTGCATTTGCAGAGGATATCGGCAGGCATAATGCTGTTGATAAAGTTGTCGGTTACTGTATCCTGAATGATATCCCTTTTGAGAAAAAATTGATGCTGGTAAGTTGCCGGCTCTCCTCAGAGATTGTATCAAAATGTTCCGCATGCCGCATCCCGGTTCTTGTAAGCCGGTCAGCGCCAACAGACCTTGCTATTGATATAGCAGAACAAACGGGGATAACACTTATTGGTTTTGCAAGAGAAGACCGCATGAATGTGTATACAAATCCACAGAGGATAATTTAACCTATCCCGTACTTATGGAGCCTGTGACGGAATGACCGGAAAGAGAGTTTGAGCAATTTTGCTGCCTCTGTCTTAACACCGCCTGTTTTTTCAAGCGCCTGAAGCAGATACTTCCTTTCGATCTCTTCAACAATCTTATCTATATCTACCCCTTCGTCAGTAATCGCAGGGATACCTTTCATTTCAATAGCATATCCGGCCCCACCAACAATTTCCGGTGGAAGATCTGATGGTGTTATTTCTTCTTTATCTGTCAGAAGTGCAACCCGCTCAATAACATTTTCGAGTTCTCTCACATTTCCCTTCCAGGGATTGTCTATCAACATCTTCATTGCATCAGATGTAATCCTTTTTGTATTGCCGGATATTTTTCTAAGAAAATGGTCTGCGAGCAATGGGATATCCTGCTTCCTTTCCCTCAATGGAGGTATAGTAATGGGCACAACATTCAACCGGTAAAATAAATCCTCCCTGAACCGTCCGGTTGACACCTCCTCTTTAATATCCTTATTGGTAGCTGAAATTACCCTTACATCAACCTTAATATCCGTCGTCCCACCGACGCGTCTGAATATTCCATTCTCAAGAACTCTGAGCAGCTTTGCCTGAAGGTTCATTGGCATTTCTGCAATTTCATCCAGCAGAACGCTTCCACCATCTGCTATCTCGAATAGCCCCTGTTTATTATACATTGCACCGGTAAATGCGCCTTTCATGTGTCCAAAGAGTTCTGACTCAAGGAGCCCTTCAGGAAATGCAGCACAGTTTATAGTAACAAGATTTTTTTCTCTCCTTTGACTGAGGTTATGCATTGCAGATGCAACTAATTCTTTACCTGAACCGCTTTCACCTATTATCAGCACGTTCGAGCTGCTCTGAGCTATCTTCGGGATGAGCTTGAATAGTTCCTGCATATTCTGGCTTTGCCCAATAATATTTTCGAGAGAATATATCGTTTCAATCTTTGTTCTTAAAAGTTCAAGCTCCTCACTCTCCTTCTTTTTCTCGATCGCCTTCCTTACTTTTAATCTAAGTTCATTGATATTAAAAGGTTTGCTGATATAATCATAGGCTCCCAATTTCATCGCTTCAATAGCCGTCTCTGTATTACTAAAAGCTGTTATCATTATTACAATTGTGTCCGGTGATATCTCCTTAACCTTTTTTAAAATTTTAAAACCATCTGCTTTCGGCATCTTTATGTCTGTTATAACAAGGTCAAAGATGTCTTTATCCAAAGATAAAAGGCCTTCAAGTCCATCAGATGCAGTCGTTACCTCATGGGCTTCCTCTTCAAGAAGGATCTTCAGCACCTCCCGCATGCTTTTCTCATCTTCTACGATTAGTATTTTCCCCTTATGCTTTTTCATAGCTCCCCGGTAGTATAACCTCAAAAGTTGTGCCAATTCCAGAGCTACTTGCTACTCTCAAGATGCCGTTATGTTCTTCGACTATCCTGTATGCTATTGCAAGTCCGAGCCCGGTGCCCTGCTCTTTTGTAGTAAAAAAGGGATAAAATATTTTTTCGATATGCTCCCTGTCTATACCGCTACCGGAATCCTTGAATGTTATTTCTACAAGTCTGTCTGCATTTCTTGTAGAAACAACGAGTTCGCCTCCCTCGGGCATTGCTTCTACTGCATTTATCCCGAGGTTCCAGAATACCTGTCTCAATTTCTGAGGGTCTGCCTTCACTTCAAGCGTTCCCCCGTATTCTTTCCTTATAGATAAATTACTTCTATCCTGATCCACATTTTCAAGAAGCTCTAATGTCTCATCAAGTAGCCTATGGAGGTCAAACATTCTGAACTCTGCCGGCGTAGGTCTTGAATATGTAAGGAAGTCAGTAATAACGCGGTTGAGACGATCCATCTCGTTCAGCGCAATCTCCATAAGTCTCTCTTTTTGATTATCAGGGACAGAGCCTTCTTTGAGCATTTCTATAGATCCCTTGAGAGAAGCAAGAGGGTTTCTTATCTCATGCGCGATATTTGATGAAAGTTCTCCTATAGCAGCCCATTTCTCTTTCTGCTTCATTTCTTTCTCAAGCCGTTTCAACTGTGTAAGGTCCTGGAAGATTACGATAAAACCCTGCATGCTCTCTGCTGAACCCCTCAGCATTGATATGTTCAGTCCGATTATCTTCTTCAGACCATCGACTTTTATTGTCTCTTCTCTGCGCCCCTCGGAAAAAGGGCTCTGGAAGAAAGGGAGAACGGTATCTATCTTCTGTCCAATGACAGATTCCCTCCGGATGCCTGTTATCCTCTCTGCAGCGCGGTTGAACATGACCACTTTGCCGTCCATATCAGTAGTGAAAAGACCGCTCGACATGTTTTCCAGCACCTCCCTGTTGAAAATTTCAAGGTCCTGTATGTCCAGATCCCTTTCCTCAAGTTTCTGGGCTGTCTTCTCAAGCCTTGATGAGAGATAACCACTGAGATAAGCGGTAACATAAAAGAAAATTGTGTGAATAAATATTTTGTACAGGTAATCCTTCTCTTCCATATACCCGCCGCTGGTTACAGGAAGCACACCATAAAACTGGAGGTTTACGAGTATCCCGTATAATATGCTGCTCAGCGTCGCAATGATGAAACCGGCTTTTTCATTCAGCACAACACTCGAAGCTATGATACTAAGCATTAGGGTAAAAGAAAACCAACTGTCGATCCCGCCGGTAAAATATATGAGGAATATCTCAAAGATCACATCCAGAACCAATTGGGTGTAAGCCAGAGGAACAATATCTCTCATTCTCTCAAGCAAATAGATATAAATGATAGTCGCCATAAAAAGAAATATAATGAGATAAGATATTGAACGGATATAAGGGAATCTTTCAAATCCCAGGAAAAAGAAAGAGGAACCAAAGAAAAGGGTAACGAAGATGATCCTGAATGCTATCAGGGCCTTTAACTTCTTTTTTAACACACTAATATCTTCAGACATGTATGCTGTATCGTTGATTGTTCCCCCTGAAGTCCTTTGAAGGGGGGCAAATCCTCATATTCATCTCTATAAATTATAAGAGTTTTTATTTTATGAGCGTAATCAGTTTGAATATCGGCAAATACATGGCAACAACTATGAAACCAACGGCTCCACCAAGAAATACCATGAGTATGGGTTCCATCATTGCAGTGAGGTTTGATACCGCTGCATCAACCTCATCATCGTAAAAATCTGCAATCTTTGAAAGCATTGCATCAAGTGCTCCGGTTGATTCACCAACTGCTATCATGTGTGTAACCATGGGGGGGAAAACCTTGGCCTTTGTGATAGGTTCAGCAAGGGTCTTTCCGCTAACAACTCCCTTTCTTACATCCATAATTGCATATTCGATGACCTTATTCCCTGATGTCTTTGCTGTTATCTCAAGGCCATCGAGTATCGGCACACCACTGCTGACGAGAGTACCCAGCGTCCTTGTAAATTTTGCAACAGCGACTTTGTTCAGGAGAGGACCGAATATCGGGAGCTTGAGCAGTATTCTGTCTGTAGTATATTTCCCCTTCTCTGTTCTTCGCACCTGTACGATAAAGACAACGAATCCGACTATTGCTGCAGCGGCAAGCAATCCTCCTATGCCTGCAATAAAATTACTCGTTTTTATAACGAGCAAGGTGGGCAGTGGAAGGGTTCCTCCAAGGGTTGTAAACATCTTGGAAAATGTAGGGACAACGAAAATCATTATGACTGCTATGACAAAAACAGCGATAGATGAAACAACAGCAGGATAGACCATTGCACCTTTAACCTTCTTCTTCAGTTTCATGGCCTTTTCAATATATGCTGCCAATCTGTTCAGGATTGTATCGAGTATACCTCCTGCCTCACCAGCTGCGACCATATTCACATATAACTCACTGAATATCCTCGTATGTTTTTTGAGCGCATCAGCATATGTGGCGCCTGATTCAACATCACCCTTCACCTGTGCAAGGGCATTGCTCAAGGCCTTACTTTCAACCTGTGTAGACAGAATATCGAGAGCCTGCACAAGTGGAAGGCCTGCATCAATCATTGTTGCAAACTGTCTTGTGAAGATTACGATATCTTTATCTTTTACGCCGCTTCCAAAGCTTAGTTTGCCTAAGAGAGATTTTTTTGTTTTTTCTGTAACAATGGTAGCAGTAATATTTCTTTTCCTGAGCTGGGCAATTACCTCTTCTTTTGTTGCCGCAGTCATTTCCCCTGTTTCGATAATGCCCTTAGTTGTCTTCCCTGACCATTGAAATACAGTAGCCACTTTTGTTACCTCCCTCTACCAGATGTTGCTGGCATACTTTTCTGAATCATTTGTATTAATTCATCGGCCACCGATGATCTTCCAATAGCATCCTCGTATGTTATAAGTCCTTTTGTATAAAGATCGATTAATGACTGGTTCATTGTCTGCATACCGAATTTTGCCTGGCCTGTCTGCATCATCGAATAGAGCTGGTGTGTCTTGTCCTCCCGTATAAGATTTCGTATTGCAGGATTCGGGACCATCAGTTCAACTGCAAGAACTCTTCCCTGTCCTGACTTCTTTGGGATAAGCTGTTGCGCAAATACTCCCTCGAGCACGAAAGAGAGCTGTACTCTTATCTGTTCCTGCTGATGCGGGGGAAAAACATCTATAACACGGTTTATGGTCTGAACTGCTGAATTCGTATGAAGTGTGGCAAGCGTCAGGTGACCAGTCTCTGAGACAGTGAGGGCTGCTTCTATAGTCTCGAGGTCGCGCATCTCACCTATTAATACCACATCAGGGTCCTGTCTGAGAACGTATCTCAAGGCTGCCTTAAAAGACGCTGTATCTGCATTTACCTCTCTCTGATTGATCAGACATTTTTTATGAGGGTGAAGATATTCTATCGGATCCTCTACAGTAATGATGTGTTCAGCCCTTTCTGAGTTTATTTTGTCAATCATGGCCGCCAGTGTCGTAGATTTACCACTCCCTGTCGGCCCGGTAACGAGAATCAGTCCGCGGGGCTTTTTTACAAGCTCACCAACAATATCCGGCAGCCCGAGGTCCTTAAAAGTTCTTATCTCAAAAGGGATAGTTCTGAATGCTCCGGCAACCGCACCCCGCTGCATAAAGATGTTTGCCCTGAACCTGCTTAATCCCTTAACACCAAAAGAGAGGTCGAGCTCATTGTTTTCTTCATATTTATGTTTTTGTGCATCTGTAAGTATGCTGTAGCAGATTGTTTTTGTATCCGTAGGTGACAGTGGCGGGTGATCAATACTTACAAGCTTTCCATCTATCCTAAGCCTCGGAGAACTCCCTGTCGTAATGTGAAGATCTGAGGCATTCTTTTCTATCATCATTTTCAGCAAGTCATACAGTGTAGCCATATTTAGCTCCTTAATTAATTAGTCTCCAAATGTAACTCTCATGACCTCTTCTATAGAGGTAACACCTTCTTCAACTTTCGTAAGACCACTCATCCGTAATGTTTTCATACCGAACCTGACAGCAGTCTTTTTCAGTTCATCTGCTGCCGCGCCTTCAAGAACCATCTCCTTGATCTCGGATACGACAGGCATGACTTCATAAAGTGCTATCCTTCCCTTATATCCGGAACCACTGCATAAAGCACACCCCTTTCCTTTATAGCATTTTACAGATTCTGCTTTCTCTTCTGAAAAACCTAACTGGATGAGGGCGGGAATAGGCACTTTTTCAACTTCCTTGCATTCCTGGCATATCTTTCTTGCAAGCCTCTGGGCTGCAATAAGGACTAACGATGCTGATACCAGGAATGGTTCAATCCCCATATTCAGGAGCCTGCTTATGCTGCTTGGAGCATCGTTTGTATGCAGCGTGCTCAGGACAAGGTGACCTGTCAGTGCTGCCTTAACTGCGATCTCGGCAGTCTCAAAGTCACGAATCTCTCCAACAAGAATAATATCAGGACTCTGCCGCAAAAAAGCCCTGAGTGCAGAGGCAAATGTGAGGCCTATCTCTTCCTTCACCTGCACCTGATTCATACCCATAAAGTTATACTCAACAGGGTCCTCGGCAGTCATTATATTAAGGCCGGGCTTATTGAGGTAACTCAATGCAGAGTAAAGGGTTGTTGTCTTTCCGCTTCCGGTAGGCCCTGTAACAAGTATCATACCATAGGGTTTGCTCAGCGAATCAAGGAACGTTGCCAGCGCCCCATCCTCAAACCCAAGTTTTGTAAGGTCCGCCTGAAGGCTTGCTTTGTCAAGAATTCTAAGGACCGTTTTTTCACCAAAAAGGCATGGCAGAACCGATACACGAAAATCTATCTCCTTTTTTTTCCCGAGTCTCAGCTTGATCCTTCCATCCTGCGGGAGTCGTCGTTCGGCAATGTCGAGCTTTGACATAATCTTTAGCCTTGATGTTATAGGGTTTTTTATCTTTAAAGGAAGATTCATCGCATTAAACAAGACTCCATCAACCCTGTACCGAACCCTCAATTTGTTTTCATACGGTTCTATATGGATATCACTCGCTCCACCTTTAATAGCATTTATAAGTATACCGTTCACCAGCTTTACTATCGGCTCTTCAATCTCGGAACTTCCTGATTCGTCTTTATCGGTATACGCTTCTACACTGTCAAGGGCATCTCCCACGACTTTGTCAAATTCGTCGACATCGACTGAAAGGCCTTCATCAGAAGAGGTCAATGTTTCTTCTTCCGTGAGATCATCATCTGTGAATGTATAGTCTTTTGCCTGGAGTGCCTTCGTGGAGGTCGTGGCCGCTTTCTTCGTCGTAGTCAGTGCATCTCCTCCTCCACGATAGTAGCTCGTTATGGCATGGATTATCGAAGATTCACTCGATACCACTA
>JBAQLU010000055.1:0-1978 GCA_049302065.1 Thermodesulfovibrionales bacterium | reverse complement strand
GTTGTCATTCACCGGAAAGGTATTCGGCATGCAGCATACTGTTGTGAAGCCACCTTTGACTGCAGCCAGGGTTCCGGAACTGATCGTCTCCTTGTATTCAAAGCCAGGTTCCCTGAGATGCACATGCATATCGATAAGACCGGGCAGAACTATCAACCCCTTCGCATCTATAATCCTGTCTGTACGATCATCGTTTCTTGTTTTTTGTCTTTGCTCTCTGCTTTTTGTTTTGATGTCCTTTATCTTTCCACCTTCTATGAGGATATCTCCGGTTCCGCTTATCCCCTGAGATGGATCGATGATATGACCATTCTGAATCAAAATCCTCATCTTTTTACTCCTGCAAGCAGATACATAACAGCCATTCGTACAGCAATGCCGTTTGTCACCTGTTCAAGGATAACTGACCTTGGACCGTCTGCAATCTCTGAGACGATCTCAATGCCGCGGTTCATTGGTCCGGGATGCATAACAATAGCATCGTCTTTTGCAAGCGAAAGTCTTTCTGTTGTCAGGCACCAGTTTTTTGCATACTCATCGGTAGAAGGGAAAAATCCCTTTCCCTGTCTTTCCATCTGTATCCTGAGCATCATTAAGACATCCAGATCTTTCAACCCTTCTTCCATACTATGGAAAACGGTCACGCCCAATTCCTGTATTTTCTCTGGTATTAAGGTTGGCGGACCAATTAGCCTCACTTTTGCCCCAAGTTTTTTCAGGCAGTAGATATTTGATTTTGCTACCCTGCTGTGGGCAATGTCTCCGACGATAGCTATCTCAAGCCCGTCAATCTTTACTTTCTTCTCTTTTATGGTAAATGCATCAAGCAGCGCCTGTGTCGGATGCTCGTCTGTTCCATCTCCTGCGTTAATGATAGAGGCCTTCACTTTTGTTGAGAGGAGATGCGGCACACCTGATGAAGAATGCCTGATGATAATAAAATCTGCGCCAAGGGCCTGAACCGTAAGAGCGGTATCAATCAGACTCTCGCCTTTGACAACACTGCTCATAGGGATTGCAAAGTTTATGACATCCATGCTGAGTCTTTTTGCTGCAAGCTCAAAGGATGTTCGCGTCCTTGTAGATGGTTCAAAAAAGAGATTAACCGCTGTCTTGCCGCGCAGTGCGGGAACCTTCTTGATATCCCTGCCAATGACATCCTTAAACCCTCCTGCTGTATCAAGGATAAGGTTTATCTCTTCTGCAGAAAGTTCTTTTATGCCGAGGAGGTCTTTATTCTTCAGCACGTCTTATTTCTCTTCCTCAACTTTTTTAAGTATAACCCTGTCTTCAAAACCTTCCTCTTCGAGTTGAACCTCAACTGTCTCTGTTAATGCAGTAGGTATATTCTTTCCCACATAATCAGCCTTTATCGGAAGTTCCCGGTGCCCCCTGTCTACCAGTACTGAAAGCTGAATTGCAGAAGGTCTTCCGAGGTCCATTACCGCATCCATGGCAGCCCTGATAGACCTTCCTGTAAAAAGGACATCGTCAACAAGGATTATTTTCAGGTTTGTCACTTCAAATGAAATTTCGGTTCTCCTTACAACAGGCTGTTCTTTTCTTATATTTAAGTCATCTCTATAAAATGCAATATCGAGCGAACCAACAGGGATGTCTTTTTTCTCGATCTGTTTTATATTTAAAGCAAGCCTTTTAGCAAGGTATACTCCGCCTCTCTGTATACCGACAAGACAGAGATTTCCTGTGCCCTTGTTTTTTTCAATAATTTCATGCGCCATCCTCGTTAAAGCCCTGTCGATATCTTTTTTGTTCATTAATTCTTTAGACATTTTGATAATCCTTTAGAGTAAATTGATACTGGGGCAGGCATAAAAAAAACCTTCCCCTTAAGTGGAAGGTTTATTGCTTTGTATATTGAGCAGCGCATGCTGCCTCCTTTACCTTCTCAGCCTCACCGGGCCATTCTTAAAGGTGATTTATTAAAACATAAAGCGGTGAGTGCTGTCAAATAATG
>JBAQLU010000054.1:0-2504 GCA_049302065.1 Thermodesulfovibrionales bacterium | reverse complement strand
GCTTAAACCTAATCGGAGGCAGGGCAAAGGTGGTTATTCCTGTTTTTGAAATCGGCAATGTTCTTTGCCATATCAATGGTGACTATTTTGTGCTTTTTGCCTACCTCGGTTTTGATATTCTATATATTGTAACCACTCCTCAAAGGGTGAGAGAAAAAGAGGAATTTTTTAAGCCTTATGATACTTTGCATAAAATACATGTAATTGGATTTAAAATTTAACTAAACTAAAAAATTATTTCTTGCCTTTTTCAAGAGAGTCGGTTTAAAGCCGGCTTTTTTGATGGCTTAATAATTCTTTAATTATCTCATAACATTGACTTTTGAATTTATTTTTGTTAGAATTTTCCTATTGAAAAACAAGTTAAAAGCAATTTGTTTTTCCTTTGTTCTTTAATAATTTGCGGAAAAGAAACTCCTTTAATTAAGTGGGTAGCACCTTGGGTATTACTTCCTTAGTATCCAAAGCGCTACTCATTTAAAAAATAAAAAAGGGAAAAGGGAGTGATTGTCATGCCTAAAAAAGTAGTAATAGCTGTACCAAAGAACTTGGATGAAGCAGCGCAATTTTTGGCTCAGATAGGGGAAGAACAGCGCGCCACCGATAAGATTCGATTAGACCTCAATACGGAGGTGGACAAATTAAAAACCGAAGCGATGGTTGACGTCGAGCCTTACCAGAAAAATATTTCACAACTCGTCGAAGGACTCTTCGCTTATGCTGAAGCCCATCGTGATGAGCTGACCGACGGCGGCAAACGCAAGACAGTAGAAGTACCAACTGGTTGGTTTGGGTGGCGTATGACACCGCCAGCGGTATCGCTTCATGATGCCAAATCAATTCTGGAAAGCCTGAAATCGCTTAAACTGAAACGCTTCATCAGAACCACAGAGGAAATAAACAAGGATGCGATGTTGAAGGAACCTGATTTGGCCAAAACGGTCAAGGGTGTCTCGATCAGTCAACACGAACTCTTCGTGGCCAAGCCGGCAGAGTTGGAAGTTGAGATAGTAACTCAGGTCAAAAAGCTTAAGAAGGCTGCATCTTAATGGGATTTCCAAACGGAAATTTCTTTTGAAAGACAAAACAAAACCCTCCGGATTAAAAAAAATTACCTGATTAAAATTAGGTTCCGCAAATTACGTTTAAAAAGCGTCTAAGTTGGTCACTCTGACTAACAGTCCTCTAGGCGCTTTTTTCTTGGCTAAAATTTATAAAAAGCTTCAAGAAGGCCGTCAATTTATTGTACGGATGAATTGAAGATGTTATTTAAAGAAAAGAATTTCTTGGGAAAGAAATTGGGTACCAAGAGCATTGATATGGGAGCGATAAGGGGTAGAGTCCTTCGCCTCATTTAATTTTTCTTACCTAATAACATTAATTTTTTCTTGGTGCAAAATTATGCATGTGTACAACCCTGCTCCAATTCTTAGATTCCAAAATACTCTCTAAAGACTCTGTCATTTTCTATTTTATTAGCGATTAAAACTTTTACACATTCATCAATTTCTAAATATTCTTTAATAAAATCTATTTCGTTTTGACAGGGATAAGCGTGGATATAAAGACTTTCTTGAAATTGATAAAACCCCAATCTTTTTAGATAATCTCTCATGATGTTTCTTGCCCGATCTTTATTTTTGGGAATATCGTAGGTTACAAAATACCAGTTACCATTCCAAGCTCTAGGTTTTTTGATTTCAATCTCGTTTAGGGCATATTTGAGAATTCTTTTTCTCCCTTTTTTTGTAATCTTTACGATTTTAAGATTACCTTCGTTGAGGATTTCTACAAATTTTTGTTTTTCTAAACGCCTAATTGTTTTTGCCAGGTAATTCGTATTAAATTTTTTCCATTCTTTTTTATCGTAAGAATTATTTTTATCCGTAATAAACATTTTTAATCCGGAGGCAAGGCCTGGCATTATTATTGAAGCAGCTAAAAGTAAACCACCCGCTAATAAAGTTAGAACTTCCCTAGAGGAAGCAAAGCTCTTATTTCTTTTTTCGATTTCAAATTTTTGTTTTAAAGATTGAGCAATTTTTTCGAAATTATCTACTGATTTCTCCATAAAAAAATCTTTATTTAAAAATTGGTACAAAATTGTCCACGTGCACGATTTTATCCCAAATTATTATTTAATTTTTTTAATAAAGAAGAAGGCTTCTTCGGAAAGATATTTTGCTCCTAAAGCATTGATATGATTTTGATAGGAGTTAGGCGATTGGACTTTTTCTAATTTTTCTTTGGCGAGTATATATAACAAACCATAATCCGGGCTTACTTTATCTTGATTAGAAATTTTCTTAAGCTTGCTTTCCATTTTCTCAAAGGATTTTTGAGCTAATTTAATTTCTTGAACAAGGCGATGAGGATTGTAAGAAGCTCCTTTATTTGTTTCTACAATAACATAAACTTCTTCAAGCTCTTCGATAATTTCTTGAATTTTATTTTTAAGATAAGGAAACCCTTGTTTCTCGCTTCGCTCGAAATAGCGATTATCT
>JBAQLU010000053.1:0-22865 GCA_049302065.1 Thermodesulfovibrionales bacterium | reverse complement strand
AACCGGGAGACGCTGAGAAGAGGGCGGAACGGGCAGGCAAGCTTTTTACGGTTAATGCAGGTGCTAAGGTTGAGGTGACGGGTTCAGAACTGAAGATCGAGGGAGACCTTGGCCAGGTAATGAAGGCAGCGTTGGATGATGCAGATATGATGTTCAAGAACGAGGGTGACAAGATCAAGGCCAAATACGCAGAGGCAATGGGAACTGACGATGTGAAACAGATGTTCAGGCAGTGGAATAATGTCCTGCCCAAGATAGACAAGGCCTTCAAGAAAGAGAAGATGATCGAGGAAGCGAAGATTGTCTCGGATGTGACCAAGAAGGCGATTGAGGCCTCATACAACTTCTATGGGGTTGAAGCAGTAAAGGTGAAGGATAAGGCCGGTCTGATGACGTTCCTGCTGGTCTTCTACGTGGCATATACCATGTGGTGGGGTTTCGCAATATTCTTCATCTTTGATGGAATCGGACTGAGCATGAAGAAGGCCAAAGTAAAGAAGGAAGTCTAAGGAGGGAAAAATGAAAATACTGGTTCCTGTGGACGGTTCAAAATATTCAATGGAGGCTGTAAAAATAGCATTGGATTATGCAAAAGTAAAAAAGGCGGATATCACCATTATAACGGTCACCCCGTTTATTCCAGGGATTGATTTGGAAATATCTGCCAAAGAGATGGCCAGCCTGAACGAAAGTATGAAACGACGGGGCGAAGAGGTTCTGTCGAAGGCGCAGGGTATTCTTACAGCAGAAGGGATAAGCGTTAAGACCATCCTTTCTTCTTCTATCTCCCCAGCGGATGAGATACTCGGTCTTGCTGAAAAGGAAAAAATGGACCTCATTATTATCGGAAATCGCGGCCTCGGGGGCGATGAGACAAGGTTTTTCATGGGGAGTGTGGCTTCAAAGATAGCCGGTCACGCCCCCTGTAATGTCTATGTGGTGAAGACTGCATAAATCCGCTTTATCAGATTTTCAAGATATTTTAAGTTAAAAGGGCCTCATGACAGAGGCCCTTTTTATTGAGATAAACTATAATAAAAACAGATGAGAAAAATTCCTTTTTTGCATATTTCCCTGTTTGTCCTGACCTTCCTCTCTACTCTTTTAGTAGGAGCAGTGCAGACAGGTGCGGACCTTATTGAAGAACCATCAAAGATTTATAAGGGAATTCCCTTTTCATTGACCTTAATGATAATCCTTCTGAGCCATGAATTTTCGCATTATTTTAGTTCAAGGAAGCATGGAGTGGAGGCCACGCTTCCTTACTTTATTCCGGCACCCACAATTTTTGGTACATTCGGAGCGTTTATTAAGATGAAATCTCCTATAGTTACAAGAAAAGCTCTTATTGATATCGGGGCATCCGGCCCTATAGCAGGATTTATAATCTCGGTTATTGCCACTATCATCGGTTTAAACATGTCTGAGATTGTATCGTCTGCTCAGGCTAAAGGGGCGCTGAATCTTGGTGACTCGCTCCTGTTTTCTCTCTTGTCAAGAATTGTATTGGGGGTAACCCCATCTGATTCTGACATCCTTTTAAACCCGGTTGCCTTTGCCGGATGGATAGGGCTTTTTGTCACTTCCATAAATCTTATCCCTGTAGGTCAGCTCGACGGCGGCCATATTGCTTATGCACTCTTTGGTGAGAAGCATACCCGCCTTTCTTTTATGCTTATATTTGTGATGATTTTGTTTGGATGGTTTTTATGGGAAGGGTGGTTTGTTTGGGCAGTTTTATTATTAATTCTTGGGCTGAGGCACCCGCCGGTTATTTACTGGGAGGTTCCGCTGGATTCAAAAAGGAAATTTATTGGCTGGCTGGCTCTCGTAATCTTTATCCTGACCTTTATCCCAACGCCTTTTCAGCTTTTATAGAGTCTGTCCATAAACTAACGTGTGCTCTCTGTCATTCCGGCAGTCCTTAAGCCGGAATCCAGTCTTTTCAAGAGGTTTCAGATTCCGGATCAAGTCCGGAATGACACACAAATAACTTTATACACAGACACTATGTATCGGACCTCTGCTTTTTGCATAATATATGTATGTGTTATACTATTTTGAAAGTTTTTTCCTGAATATTTATTTCTGTTACCCTGGAATAAGCGGGAATTTATTAGAACGGAATGCGCATATATACTTCCAGAGGAATAGCGAAACCCTAAGCCATAAAAAAATTATAAAAAAAGGAGATTCTGGATGAAAGTTATACTTAAGGAAGACGTAAAAAGCATAGGCAGCATGGGGCAGGTTGTAGATGTATCGGATGGATTTGCAAGGAACTATCTGGTGCCAAGGGGGCTTGCAGTTGAGGCGAATGTGAAAAATATAAGGTCTCTGGAGCACGAGAAAAAGGTTATTCAGGAAAAGGCAAGGAAGGTAAAAAATTCAGTTCAGGATCTGGCGGACAGACTGGCGAACATGACTGTTGTGATTAAGACCAAGGCCGGAGAAGAGGGGAAACTGTTCGGGTCAGTGACAACCATGGATATTGCCGAGCAACTGAAAAATCAGGGAATAGAAATAGATAAAAAGAAGATTTCCCTCGATGAACCGATCAAAAGGCTCGGAACATATGCTGTGAACTTAAAGCTCCATTCGGAGATAACAGCACAGGTTAATATGCAGGTCATTGAGGAATGAAAAATACCGATATGCATCTGGACAGGCTTCCCCCTCAGAACTTAGAGGCGGAACAGTCTGTCATTGGTGCTGTCCTCATTGATAATGATGCTTTACCGAAGGCGCTGGAAATACTTGATTCCGGAGATTTCTATAAGCTCTCACACAGGAAGATATTCAATGCGATGACAGAGCTTTTTGAGAGGAATGAACCCATAGACCTTATTACCCTGACAGATATTCTCAAGAAGAAAGACGAAATAGAGGCTATCGGTGGCGTATCCTATCTCTCATCGCTTATACACATGCTCCCAACAGCAGCAAATATTAAATATCATGCCCATATAGTCAGAGAAAAGGCTCTTGTGAGAGGGCTTTTACGGTCAGCGAATGACATTGCCAGCAAGGTCTATGAGGATAATCTTGATGCAGAGGATCTTGTAGACTATGCAGAAAAGTCGATCTTCGAAATCTCTGATAAAAGGATCAAGGTATCATTTGTCACTTTAAAAGAAGTAATTAAAGACAGCTTTGAGATGATCGAACATCTCTATGACAAAAAAGAGACAGTAACAGGCGTTCCATCCGGCTTCAAAGACCTTGATGACCTAACGACCGGTTTTCAGAAAGGTGATCTTATTGTAATCGGCGGAAGGCCGTCAATGGGAAAAACTGCATTCACCCTGAACATTGCACAGCATGTAGGCGTTGAGTTACGGGAGCCTGTTGCCATATTCAGCCTTGAGATGGCAAAAGAGCAGCTTGCTTTAAGGATGTTATGTTCTGAGGCGATGGTGAATTCAAACAGTATCAGAAAAGGTTTTATAAAAAAGGAGGACTGGCATAAACTGACGAGCGCTGCAAGTAACCTTACAGGTGCGCCTATATTCATAGATGATTCATCGGCTATCACTGTTTTAGAATTGCGCGCAAAGGCAAGGCGTTTGAAAATGGAACATGGCCTCAGTCTTGTCATAGTAGACTACCTTCAGTTGATGAGGGGGAAGGGGTCTTTTGAAAGACGTGAACAGGAGATATCAGATATTTCACGTTCGCTGAAGGCGCTTGCCAAGGAATTGAGTGTCCCGGTCATCGCTGTCAGTCAGCTCAACAGGAGCGTTGAATCGCGCAGACCTCCGAAACCCATGCTCGCGGATCTCAGAGAATCAGGCGCGATTGAACAGGATGCTGATGTGATACTCTTTCTTTACAGAGATGAAGTTTATAATAAAGATAATCCGGCTAACAAGGGAAAAGCAGAAGTGGATATTGCCAAACAAAGAAACGGGCCTGCAGGTGTTAACATTCATCTGACATATATTTCAACCTGCACAAGGTTTATGAACTTAGCTGACAGGGAATTCCAGGATTTGGAGGGGGAGGGATTTTGAAAAGGTCTCCGGCTGTTGCAGGACAGTTTTACTATGGTACCGCATCTAAATTGACACAGCAGGTCGAGCAATACATAGACAGGCATGCGAAGAAGGAAAAGATTATCGGTATGATTTCTCCTCATGCGGGTTTAATGTATTCCGGGTCAGTTGCAGGCGCTGTTTATTCTTCTATAGATTTTCCCGAGACCTTTGTCCTCATAGGACCAAATCATACTGGTCTTGGAGCGCCGGTATCCTTAATGGAATCAGGTGAATGGGAGATACCAATGGGGACTTTCCAGATAGATGAGAAGATTTCCTATAAAATTGCCATGAATACCCCGATTGTTACAAAAGATACAAAGGCGCATATGTTTGAGCATTCTCTTGAGGTGCAGCTCCCTTTTATTTCATATTTCTCCAAAAAGGTGAGGATTGTACCGATCACTATGCTTTCAGCTTCAGTCGATGAATGCAGAATACTTGGCGAAGGCATAGCCAGTGCAGTAAAAAGCGCCGGCTATCCTGTTGTTATAGTAGCAAGCTCTGATATGAGCCATTATGTGCCTGATAATGTTGCAAGGCTGAAGGATAAAAAGGCTATTGATGAAATTCTGTCCCTTAATCCTGAAGGCCTGTATGAAACAGTTCTGAAAGAGAGGATATCCATGTGCGGCTATCTGCCTGCTACAGCGATGTTATTCGCAGCAAAAGCCCTTGGCGCCCAGTCAGCAAGACTTGTGAAATATTCGACATCAGCAGAGGTGAGCGGAGATTATGACCATGTTGTCGGTTATGCAGGTATCGTGCTGAGATGATTTCGCACAACCCTTCCCCATAATATTATGGATAACAGGTAATGTCTGAAAATAACGATAATAGAAGATACAGGAGATATTTTGTTGACGGTATGCACGGGAATCTGCTCTATAGCTCTGACCTGGAAGTTTTAAATATCAGTATTGACGGAGCAGCAATAGAGACGACGAAGAGGCTCGAACTTAACCGTGAATATACTTTTAAAATTAAATATAAAGATGTCAATTTGACCCTGAAAGGCCGTGTGGTCTGGGCAATTCTGATATCAAAAGAAAAGAAAGACTCCCAAAATGCCATCCCTGTCTACAGAGCAGGGGTCGCATTTACTGATACCTTAAGTGAAAAGGCAAATATGCTGCTTGATTTTATTGAGGAGAATAAAATCAAGACATTTGAGAACAGAATAGGAAGTGTACGCTTTAAGATCACAAAGACTGAGAATATCAAAATTGACCTGCCGCACAGATATAAGGTGAAGAAGATAAGTCTCACCGGGATGCTGGCAGAGACCGAATACCCTCTGGAAATTGATTCATTTCACGATATCGAACTCTTCCTGAATGATAGTGTGGTAAATATCGTCGGCAGGATTGCAAACTCTGAAAAGTTAGAGGCAGAAAAGACTGTTATGTACGATACCGGGATAGAGTTCATGCAAATGTCAGACAGAGACATTAAATTGTTAGAGAATTACCTTGAGACTCTCGAAGACGCATAACTTGTTTTTTAACAAATAAATATGTTATTTTAGTAATTCATTTGGAGGTAAAAAAATGTATGCAATTATTGAAAACGGGGGAAAGCAATACAAGGTCTTCCCAGGTCAGACAATTAGGGTAGAAAAGCTTTCTCTGGATAACGGTGCAGATTTTACACTTGAGAAAGTGCTTATGGTCAATAAAGAAGACAAAAGCATATACGGTGCGCCTTATGTCAACGGCGCCAGGGTTATAGCCTCAGTTGAGAATACCGGCAAGGCCCGCAAGGTAATTGTTCATAAACAGAGACCCAGAAAAGTTTACAGAAAAACAAATGGACACAGGCAGCCTTATACTGTTCTCAAGATCAGAGAAATAGTATTGGAGGGATAAAATGGCTCATAAAAAAGGTGTAGGCAGTTCACGGAACGGTAGAGATAGTGAATCACAACGTCTTGGAGTTAAGAGGTTCGGTGGGCAGTTTGTCCGCGCAGGGAATATCCTTGTGAGACAAAGGGGGACAAAGTTCCATCCGGGAATTAATGTTGGCAAGGGTTCTGATGACACACTTTTTGCAAAGATTGATGGTACCGTGAATTTTGAACGAAAAGACAGGGTGAGATTACAGATAAGCATCTATCCCGTAACTCAGTAACAGCAATTTCAATTTTGGATATAAAAGGCGGGCCGAAATGCCCGCTTTTTTTGTTATTCTAAATAGAGTCTGACCGTAAACTCAGTGTTTGTCATTGTCCGGCTTGACCGGACAATCCAGAACCTATTGAAAAGACTGGATTCCCCGATCAAGTCGGGGAATGACGTACTGTTTGAATCGCAATTTATGGACAGACACTAAATATGGGCTGGATGTTATATGGATTAGAGGCAGATATGATGAAAAACTCCTATAAAGCAAAAATATTTCATTGCTTGGTTTGATTAAGGGAATATGCAATTTGTTGATTATGTAAAGATATTCGTTAAGGCTGGAGATGGCGGACGGGGGTGTGTCAGTTTCAGGAGGGAGAAGTATGTGCCGCGAGGCGGCCCTGATGGCGGAGACGGAGGGAAGGGGGGCCATATTATATTCAGGGCTACTGATGAGCTGAATACCCTGCTTGACCAAAGATACCATAGTGAATACAGGGCAAAAAAGGGACAGCATGGTATGGGTAAAAAAATGCACGGAAAAGATGGTGAAGACCTGATTGTCCGGGTACCTATCGGTACTATTATAAAAGATACCTATACAGACGATATGATTGATCTTGATAAAAACGGGATGGAAGCATTGATTGCTAAGGGAGGAAGAGGAGGTCTCGGCAATTCGCATTTCGCTACACCAGTCAGACAGGCGCCCCGCTATGCACAGCCCGGAGAAGAGGGCGAGGAAAAGTGGTTGATCCTTGAACTGAAACTCCTTGCTGACATCGGATTAATCGGATTACCAAACGCCGGCAAATCAACCTTTTTGTCTGTAATATCTTCTGCGAAACCCAAGATTGCAGATTATCCGTTTACAACACTCAGGCCGATACTCGGGGTTGTAAAGCCCGAAGAGTATAAAAGTTTTGTTGTTGCTGATATGCCCGGGCTTATTGAAGGCGCTCATAAAGGGGTTGGTCTTGGATTCCAGTTCCTAAGACATGTTGAGCGAACATCGCTTCTCCTTCACCTTATTGATATATCAGAAACAGGTGGAGATGATCCTGTTGATAGTTTCGAAAAGATTAATAAAGAGCTTGGACTGCATAGTTCAGAACTCCTGAAAAAAACGCAGGCAGTTGTGGGAACCAAACTTGATATAGCCGGCAACATGGAAAAGCTTGGCAGACTGGAAAACTATTGCAGAATGGAAAAAATAGACTTCTTCCCTGTATCTGCGGTAACAAATAATGGAATAAAGAAACTTCTCTCATATCTTTCGGTTACAGTGGAGAAAATTAAGAAGCGCAAGCATCATTAAAAAAAGATGCATTGTGAACAAATATCCATGAGTTTTGCGGCAGGCAGATGAAAAGACAGAAACCGAAAAAACCTTTTATTCCTATGGAAAGACGAGAGACAATACGGCAGAAAATAATCTCCCTGCTTGCAGACAGGACAGTTTCGGCAAAAGATTTATCAGCAGAGGTTTTAGTTTCAGAAAAAGAGATATATGAGCATCTTGAGCATATTCACAGGTCAGTTGGCAAAGGTCTTACTGTAATGCCTGCAGAATGCAGGAAGTGCGGTTTTGTATTCAAAAAGAGGGATAAGATGAAAAAGCCGGGAAGGTGTCCTGTTTGTCACAGTGAATTAATACAGGAACCTTTTTTTACAATCCGCAGACCCTGAACAGGCCCTTTAAATTATCACATAATCGTTATTGCCCGGGAACTTCTTTGCATATCCAGATGCGTTATTCATGAGAGTCGGGTTGAAACGGATAGCGAGCGCATTCCCCGTCGGCTTGCCGCGGGGTTAGCGAGCGAATATAAAAAAACAGTTCCTTACGTTAAGATACCCTGCGGTCTCTTCCGCAGGGTTCTTCATTAAAAAATGACTTTAAAAACCTCATCTATCTCTCTGAGAATTGTTATTATCCCTGCAGCTTCTGCCGGTTTCAGGGTGTCAACATGCATAGATGAGAGTATTGTATATAGTCCGTCAAAAGCCCTCTTTACATTAAGGTCATTATCCATATTCTTACTAAATATATTTATCAGGCTTTGAATAATCTTGCTATTTACATCAGGTTTTATGCCTGCTTTATATTTGATCTTTTTAATTAAAAGAATTCCTCGAAGCTCAGCTTCGGGGTTCCCAATTATTCCCTCCCCCTTGAGGGGGGAGGGTTAGGGTGGGGGTGTTTGATGAAAATGTTTTCAACACCCTCCCCTTAATCCCCTCCCCTCAAGGGAGGGGAGATTTAAGATACCTCGCAGCTCTGCTGCGGGGTAGTTCATTGTAGTAGTAATATTTTGACAAATATTGCAGTAGTATATTGACAAATATTATAGTAATATTTTTATAAATATTTCTATTTAAAAAAATGTATCCGTAGCCATTCAGTGACATGTGAAGTTCTGTAGCCGCAGGCTTCGGCTTGCGTTGATTGGTGCAAAAGGCGCGGCTGCCAACCGTGACTGAAGGGTTACATGTATCCAAGATTTAACCTGGAGTTTCCGATTAACGATTATGAAAACTAAAAGGGAGGAGAAGGGAGATAACGTTATTCAGGTTTTTCTAAAGACTCAACAATGCGGCTTAAACGAGTTTTCGGTGGGCCGCTAAAGACTTTTTTTAGTTCTTCAGCAGAAAAGCTTTTCTTTAGAAAAGAAATCACATCGGTTCTCTCTTTCCAGCAGCCGATAATATTCCTGCATGGCAAACTCTCATTCATCGAGGTACAATAGGGAAATTCAACCAGCATCCCTAATTGATTGCAGTAGATATTCATGACTATAGATTACCATAGGTGGATATAAGAAAAGACAGGATTTTAGTTCAACAAAAAGGGGAGCAAAAGCTCCCCTTTTTGTCCAGCAGTATTAGGGTTTCGGGAATTTTTCAAGATCTTTTAAGAGTTTTTTGATATCGTCGTCAGGCAGAACGTAATCCTCGAGTTTCCCAGATAAGTAGGCATCATAAGCGGCAAGGTCTATAATACCGTGTCCGCTCCAGTTCATAAGGATAACCTTTTCTTTGCCTTCTTCTTTTGCCTTTTTTGCCTCATCTATCGTACAGGCAATTGCATGGTTTGTTTCGGGAGCCGGAATAAAACCTTCTGTTCTCGCAAAGGTAATGCCGGCTGCAAAGGTTTCAAGTTGTGTATACGACTTCGCCTCAATAAGCTTATCCGCAAACAACCTGCTTATGATGGGGGCCATCCCGTGGTATCTCAGACCACCGGCATGGATAGGAGCGGGGACAAACCCGTGCCCCAGAGAGCACATGGCTAAAAGCGGTGTTGTCTCGGCAGCATCTCCAAAATCATAAACATATGCGCCTTTTGTCAGAGAGGGACATGAAGCAGGTTCTACAGCCATTATCTTCACATTCTTGCCGTGTATCTTATCCCTTACAAACGGAAGTGCAAGGCCTGCAAGGTTGCTTCCTCCGCCTGCGCATCCGATTACGATATCAGGATACTCACCGATAGATGAAAGTTGTTTATGTGTCTCGAGACCAATGATTGTCTGATGCAAAAGTACGTGATTTAAAACACTGCCGAGGGAATATCTCGAATCTTTTGTAGTGACAGCATCTTCTATTGCTTCACTAATGGAGATGCCAAGGCTTCCCGGATGTTCCGGATTCTGTTCAAGGAATTTTCTCCCTGCATTTGTATCAGGGCTAGGGCTGGGTACACACTTTGCACCCCAGGTTTCCATCATGAGTCTTCTGTAAGGCTTCTGATTGTAACTTATCCTGACCATATATACTTTTAATTCCAGGCCGAACTGGTTACATGCAAAGGCGAGCGCGCTGCCCCACTGGCCTGCTCCGGTTTCTGTTGCAAGCCTTTTTATACCGAAAACTTTATTGTAATAGGCCTGAGCTATGGCTGTATTGGGCTTATGGCTGCCTGGAGGGCTTACCCCTTCATTTTTGAAGTATATCCGCGCAGGTGTTTTAAGAAACTGTTCCAGAAAGCGCGCCCTGTATAAGGGTGTCGGCCTCCAAATGAGGTATTTTTCAAGAACCTCATCCGGTATATTAATCCATCGTTCAGTGCTGACCTCCTGTTCGATAAGATTCATCGGAAATACCGGCGCAAGCATGTCAGGAGTTATCGGCTGTCCTGTTCCGGGATTGAGCGGAGGTGGTACAGGATTCGGCATGTCAGCCTGGATATTGTACCACTGTTTTGGAATATCCTTTTCGTTTAATATAATTTGTCTGTTCACGTTTACCCCCTTTAATTTTTTGTGTTTAATAACAGGTGATATTTTACTTATTGGGGACATTTTTTTAAAGTGCCTTTAAAGTGTTGCCTTGACAAGAAAATGTTTATACATTAAATTAACACGATGCGGAGACCATTTATAGCTGCAAACTGGAAAATGAACAAGACCATTTCCGAGACTCAGGAGTTCATAAAAAAAATTATTCCTGAGGTAAAAGACAACGCTGATGTAACCATAGCAATAGCGCCACCTTTTACGTCGTTACCGGCAGCAGCAGCGATGATTAAGGACACCGGCATTATCCTTGCTGCACAGGATATGTTTTATGAAGAGAAGGGGGCATATACAGGAGAAATATCACCGCTTATGCTCGTTGATACCGGCTGTGCATATGTCATTATCGGTCATTCTGAAAGAAGGCAATATTTTCATGAAACAGATGATACAGTAAACAAAAAAATAAAGGCGGCGAAAAAATCAGGGCTTGGAGTTATCATATGCATGGGAGAATCTCTGGAAGAGAGGGAGGCAGGAAAGACCTTTGAAATATTACAGAGAGAAACAGAGAAAGGACTTGATGGTGTAGACCCTGAGAGTATTGTGATAGCATATGAACCCATATGGGCTATCGGCACAGGAAAAACAGCCACCACTGAACAGACTCAGGAGGCACATGCCTATATCAGGGAAAAACTGAGAGTTTCATATGGAAATAAAGCTGATGAATTATGTATAATATACGGCGGCAGTGTAACGCCGGACAATGTAGATTCTCTTATGGCTTGCAGGGATGTAGATGGTGCGCTTGTCGGCGGTGCAAGCCTTAAGGTTGAAAGCTTTAGCAGAATCGTTAATTTCAGGAGATAAAAATGACCATTTTTTTAACTATTGTTCATGTTACAGTTTCGCTCTTCCTTATTGCTGTAGTCCTGCTTCAGAGCGGTAAGGGAGCGGAGATGGGGGCAGCTTTCGGAGGGTCAAGCCAGACAATTTTCGGGAGCCGCGGCGCAGCGACTTTTCTCAGTAAAATGACTACGATATCCGCAGTTGCTTTTATGCTTACATCATTTGTACTGGCGATTGTTACTACTAAAGGCAGTTCAGTTGTGAAAAAGGCACCTATTACACAGGAACAAAAATCAGTTCCTCCAACAGCCGGTACTATTCCAGGTCTTGATACAAAAGCAGTCCCGATGCCTTTGCAGCAGAGGAAACCAACCCCTCAGCCCGCATTACCACAGGCACAACAGAAAGCGCCACAGACGCAGCAGATACCACAAACGCCAACGAAATAATTGAACCTTAAGAAAGGGTAGTTTTTAAGGATATTTGAGTTGTAGTCTCTGGACGGCGGATGACTTTCCGGTTTCTTCATCAATCTCGATAACGACAGCAGAAAAGATGCCTTCACCTTTAGCTGTTTCAAACCTCATCGGCATATTTGTTAAGAACCGCTCTATAATCTGTTCTTTTTCGATACCTATGACAGAATCATATGGCCCTGTCATTCCGACATCTGTTATATAAGCAGTCCCGCCAGGCAATATCTTTTCATCAGCAGTCTGGACATGTGTATGGGTTCCGATAACAGCGCTTACTTTGCCGTCCATATAATATCCAAAAGCAATCTTTTCTGAAGTTGCCTCTGCGTGGAAGTCGATGATAATCATTTTTGTTGTACTGCGCAGTTTTTCTACTTCATCTTTACCGGTTCTGAAAGGGCAGTCAATATGTGACATGAATACTCTTCCGGAGATATTGATCACCCCTACTTTAATACCATTGTGCAAGGAATACAGCAGACTCCCATAACCAGGCACACCCGGAGGATAATTTACTGGCCTGAGCACCCTGTCTTCCTTTGAGATCTGAGGGATAAACTCTTTCTTGTCCCAGACATGATTCCCTGTTGTAATAACATGAACACCATGGCTGAAAATCTCGGAAGCTAACTTGTCTGTTATTCCAAACCCGCCTGCTGCGTTTTCACCGTTCGCAATAACAAGGTCTATCTTGTATCTGTTAACAATCGCTGGAAGGAGCGCCTTTGTTGCGTTTCTCCCTGTCTTGCCTACTATGTCACCGATAAAAAGAACTTTCATAAACTGCTATTTAGCATACTCAACATACCGGGACTCTCTGATAACAGTAACTTTTATCTGACCAGGGTATGTCATCTCAGACTCTATTTTCCTGGCAAGTTCCCTCGATATCATAGATGATGTCTCGTCGGTCACATCCTCAGGCTTGACTATTATCCTTATCTCTCTTCCCGCCTGGATCGCGTAACATTTCTCTACACCTTTGTATGAGAGAGCCATCTGTTCAAGTTTCTCAAGGCGTTTGAGATAATTTTCTATGCTCTCTTTTCTGACACCCGGGCGCGCAGCTGAAAGTGCATCCGCAGCAGCAACAAGAGCAGCCTCAACAGTTACTGGGTCACCTTCACCATGATGTACCAGTATGGCATTTGTTACCTTGTTATTCTCTCCATGCTTCTTTGCCATGTTTGAGCCTATTTCCTGATGAGATCCTTCTACTTCATGGTCTATTGCTTTGCCGATATCGTGAAGTATCCCTGCCCTCTTTGCGAGCTTAACGTCCACTCTTAATTCTCCGGCCATCATGCCTGCAAGATAAGCTACCTCCCTTGAATGCTGGAGAACATTCTGCCCATATGATGTTCTGTATTTGAGCCTTCCGATCAATCTTATAAGTTCGGGGTGGATGCCGGAAAGACCAAAGTCAAAGACAGCTTTTTCTCCTTCTTCTCTGATGTATGTCTCAACTTCTTTTTTTACCTTTTCGACTATCTCTTCGATCCTTGTAGGGTGGATCCTTCCATCAGTAATGAGCCGTTCAAGCGAGAGTCTGGCTATCTCACGCCTTACAGGGTCAAAGGCAGACAGTGTCACTGTCTCAGGTGTATCATCTACTATTAGGTCAACACCTGTTGCAGCTTCCAGCGCCCTTATGTTTCTGCCCTCCCTGCCTATAATACGGCCTTTCATCTCATCATTCGGAAGGTTAACAGAGGTTACGGTTGCATCAGTAACATAATCGCTTGCATACCTCTGTATAGAGAAACCTATGACCTCTTTTGCCTTTTTCTCTGCGTTTTCTCTTGCCTCATCTTCGATCTTTTTGGCAAGTTTGGCGCCCTCGAACCGTGATTCTTCTTCGATTTTCCTCAGAAGCTCCTGTTTTGCCTCTTCAGAACTCAATCCTGATATTTTCTGGAGCAGTTCAGTTTGCTCTTTTATTAAACTGTTGAATGTGTTGTCCTTTTCCTGAATAACCCGTTCCTTTGATGTGTAATCTTTTTCTCTTCTGTTTAATTCCTGCTCTCTTCTTTCGATCTGTTCAAACTTTTTATCAAAACTCTCTTCTTTCTGTCTCAGCCTTTTATCAAGATGGTTTAATTCTGAACGCCTTTCCCTTACCTCTTTTTCAGCCTCTGCTTTGGCCTGGTAGACAATATCCTTGGCCTCAACATGTGCCTCTTTCTTTATCCTTTCAGCTTCTCTCTGCGCCTCATCAACTGCTTTTGCCTTTGCCTGTTCAATTTCAATTGTCTTGTTTTTGATTTTTGTCTGGGAGATAAGAGCGAAGACTAAGCCGGCAACGAGACCTGTACATACTGCTATGACTATATATACTATCGGTTGCATATATGTTAAACCCCCTTTTCAATCTTCCCTTAACATCGAGGGATTTCATTCATGAAGCATAAAGAGCTTCTTTTTTTAAGATATCGATTTTAAAGGTTGGGTTATGGTTTTGAAAAGAATTTTGGAGGTGAGAAAATTTTAATTGTGAAGATAAATTTCCATTTACTCTCTATCATATAAAATTTATTTAAAATCCTCCAAAAAAATATATGCGCCATAAAAACCAACCTAATACAATAAACCCACCCTGCCGTGTAAGGAGAAATTAGATCCGCCTATAAAATAGGGGGGTGCCCTGAAAGAGTCTTTAGGCTTTCTCCTCTGAGGAGACATGCACACCAACTCTTTACCCAAGCTCCCAAAAGATCTAATTTGCCGGATCAAATGTTCCCCCTATCACAAACAGGGCAGGCAATTCGACTGAATTAAATAATTTCCTCCCTGAGTTTTTTTGTATATGAGTAAGATAAACTAAAATCGCATCATATGGCAAGTGGATTTTTTGATGTGCTGAATTAATAGTGTATATATAAATATTTAGAAAAAATAGAACTTATAGCGTTCGGAAGTCACAGAAGGTTCTATGAAACAGGAAATAGTGATATACAGACGTAAAAGCAACACTTTTGTATATAAAAATATATTTCTTGGATAGTTGCAGATATAACTTAAACTAATTGTTTAAAAATTAAGTTTTGAGGATATTTTTAGGAATGGAATATGTGCAGGAGAGATTTCCATCAGTAATGCATTCATCACGATTTACTTCTTTTCCGAGAAGTTCCTTAAAGGCCTGGAGATGATATCGGCAGGCCTCTTTGTATTCTGTCGCTAACTTAAAGATCGGGCAGTTGAAAAGTTTTAAATTATAATAATTGTTTGCTTCGGAAAGTTCAGCGTAATATCCTTCAGATTCAAAGTAATCCTTAAGGCCATAAACCTTGTCCTGAACGGTTATTTTCTCCGCTATAAAATCCTTGGCTTCCTTCATGAATCTGTTTCTGTGCCATTTGAAAATCTCATCTATCTTTTCTTTTCCGTCATGCTTCTCAATGTCTTTGAATAAATCCATGATAAACTTATCATATGCCCTGGGGAACAGAGATTCTGCTTTATCAGTAAGTCTATAGAGAAAGGCCGGTCTTCCAATTCCCTGTCTTTTGGCTATGTAATCTATGAGGCCTTTTCTCTCCAGCGAGAGAAGGTGTTGCCTTATGCCCATCGATGTTATACTCAATTCCCTGCTGAGATCATCTATTGATAAAGGGCCTCTTCTTTTGAGTAAGAGAATGATTTTTTCCCGTGTAGGATTTTCGTTATAAACCGACCACATATTTAGAAAATAACATAAATTGATTTTTTTGTAAATAAAATACTAAAATTAAAACTATTAATTCAGAAACAACCATACGCAAAATCTATATCATTCCGCAATCTCTACCCTGTTACGCCCATTTGCCTTAGCTGCATAAAGTGCGGAATCTGATACTTCAATAAGTTTTTCAGGTGTGTCTATAGCAGTTCCGGGAAGACTCGCAATCCCGATGCTGACGGTAATCTTTCGCTGGATTCCGGCAAATGTACGGCCTGAGATTTCTGAAAGTATCCGGGATGCAGCGTTTAATGCATGTTCCTTGTCAGTTTCAGGAAGGAGCACGATAAATTCCTCACCACCCCATCGTGCTGCTGTATCCACTTTTCTTAAACAATTCTTTATTATCTTTGCGAGTTCCTTAAGGACAATATCTCCCGTAAGATGTCCGTATTCATCATTGATATTCTTAAAGTGGTCAACATCTATCATGAGGCATGCAATGGGAGTTTTGAATCTGACAGATCTTGCAAATTCATTTTCAAGGATACTCCAAAGGTGCCTTCTGTTGGATATTTCTGTCAACGGATCAGTGATAGAGAGGGTTTTGAGTTCTGCCAGCACCTCCTCCAACTCGCGATTTTTCTTCTTCAACTCATCCTGCAAGGCTTTTGTTCTCATGGAAGCATATATCCGTGCATTCAGTTCGATTTCATTGTAAGGCTTTGCGAGGTAGTCATCAGCGCCTGCCTTTAACCCTGCAACCTTATCTATCGTTGAGCCTTTGGCGGTAAGCATGATTATAGGGATAGCTTTGGTATCTTCATCGGTTTTCAGCCAGCGGGAAACCTCGTTCCCATCCATATCAGGAAGGACGAGATCGAGGATGATAATGTCTACATGTTGTGTTTTAGCTACCTTTATTGCTGAAGTCCCATTTTCAACATGTATAATCTCATAACCGTTCTTCTCCAAATAATCCTTTGTGAGCTTTGCCTGGAGTTTGTCGTCTTCAACAAAAAGGATCCTTGTCAGTGCCATTGTATTAACCTCAAATTTAGCTTTAGCTTATTTTATCAGATTTTAAAAATTTTGTAGCTAATTATAAATCAGATACTACCTTGTATTTTAGAGATGACACATGGGAAAAGCTATCTATATGCAATAACAAACATATTCTTGTTCATATAAGCGACTATTTGCTAAACTTCTCTATGTTTTCTGACATCCTGACAAGCAGGGGCGCTTTAGAAAAAAAACTGTACCAGCTGATTATCAGCAGACTGAATGGAGAAGAGATTCATGTAAAATCTTACCAGAAAAAAATATTTGAGCTGATAGAAAAAGGTATCGGTGGTTTTATAATCTTCGGTGGTAAAAAGGAGGAGGCAAGGAATTTCATCGGCAAGATGCAGTCAGTTTCAGAAATGCCTCTCTTTGTAGCATCGGATATAGAACGTGGAGCAGGGCAGCAGATAAAGGGTTGTACATCTTTCCCCTGCCAGATGGCTATGGCGTCGGCAACTGATACTGACAGACCTGAAGATTTATTGAAACTGAGAGATACAGTAAATGCAATTGCAGATGAGGCAAAGGATGTTGGAATAAACATGCCCCTTATCCCTGTACTTGATGTAAACAGAGATCCTGACAATCCTATTATTTGCACAAGGGCATTTTCTGATAGTCCCGGAGATGTGGCAAGGCTGGGATCAGAATATATAAAGATATTGGAGAGTTCAAATCTTATCAGTTGTGCCAAGCACTTTCCAGGACATGGTGATACATCTGAAGATTCTCATATCTTACTTCCGGTCATCAATAAATCTTACAAAAATCTGATCGAGACGGATATAATGCCATTCAAAGAGGCAATCAGCGCAGGAGTAAGCAGCATAATGATCGGACATTTGAGTATCCCGGCAATTGATCATAAACCTGCAAGCATATCCAAAAAGATCATTTCCAATATATTAAGAGATGAGATGGGTTTCGATGGACTCATACTGACAGATGCCCTTACCATGAAAGCACTGCAGGATATAAAAAGTGTCTGCTCACAATGCATAGAAGCCGGCGCCGATATACTGCTTCATCCTGCAGACCCTGATTCAACGGTTAAAAAACTAATGCACGCAGTTAAGACAAAGGAGATTACTGAAAATCAGATAGAGGCAGCGTTTCAACGGATAGTAAAAGCAAAAGAGAAAATAGCAAATATAGAAAGACGAGAGGTTGATTATCACAGGCATGCAATATTCTCAATGCAGATTACAGACATGTCAATAACTCTATTGAAAAATACTTCCGGAATATTGCCGATTTCAAATAAAGATAAAGTTCAGCTGATACTTGCCGGAGACAATGAATTGTTTGAAGCATCGCCTTTGAAAAACTATTTTAAGAATGTTTCGACAATCGATGAAAAAATAGAATTAAGGAACAGGCTTCCAATATTTGCTATTTTTACGAGCATTGCCGCATGGAAAGGAAGTTCCGGGATAGATGAAAATGAAAAGAGCCGCATTCATGAACTCATAAAACAGACAAAGCATTCCATTATTATCTCGTTTGGAAGTCCGTATGTTTTACGACATTTTAAGGAGGCTGATATGCTTATCGCTGCATATGAGGCAACTGAACAAGCTCAGAGGGCTGTTATAAAGTGCCTCGAAGGTCACCTAAATTTTAAAGGACATCTGCCTGTTAAGATCGATCTTTAGCGTTCCATGAAATTAGATATTGCATCGTATCACGGCAGTATTGATAAGCCGGCTATTGTATTTATCCATGGTCTCGGAATGGATAAGAACATTTGGGTAAATCCTTCGGAATCCCGCATCCTTGGTGGAATGTTTCCTTTAAAGATCCTGCTTGACAAAAAAAACACAGTGGAAAATGTTGAGAAGATTCAAACGCTCTTCGATGACCTCCGGCAAAGGGATTACAGTGTAATAACGTGGAGTCAGAGGAGGCCTGCCGGTCCAATTGATTCTGCTGTCAAGGAATTACATGAAATTATCATTGAAGCCCAGAAGATGACAAATGCAGGCATCATACTCATAGGCCATAGCAGGGGAGGGCTCATTGCGAGGAAGTACCTTTTTAAACCGGATAAGTCGATAAAAGGTCTTATAACAATCTCTACCCCGCATAAAGGCAGCTCAGTGGCAAAGATTGCAAAATATATATCTCCGCTTGTATCTCTGCTGCACCCTTTCATCCCTGCCGGCAATAAAGGGAGACCGGCATTTGCGATCAAGAGGATTTTTGAATTCCTCAAAAGCACCTCTCTGAAGGAGCTTCTTCCTGATTCAAGTTTTTTCAAGTCAATCAAAGACGGACCGCTCAATGGGGTACATTATGCTTCTGTTGGAGGTACAAAACCAACGCTTTTCAATCTTTATAATATTTCTTTCCCTGATATCTTTGAGAAAGTAATACCCGAAAATCTGTATCCTGAAGAGATGAGAATGGGAAAGGGCGATGGATTGGTATCTGCTGAAAGCTCAAAGATACCATGGTCTCATGAGCATTATAATTTTGCGTTTAACCACGCAGAAATATTATTTGATAATCGTGTAAGAGATGTTCTTGGCAAAATAATAGAAAGGCTGATATGATCATTCAAAAAAAACTGTTTGCCAGTATCAGATAAGATTTGATATCGCAGACACATAGATTATATTGCGATTAGCACTTTCACATAGAAGTTCTGTCCGGCATCATTTTGTTATCCGCGACGAGTACATTTTGAAAGAGACGACCCCGTAGAAGGTCCGAGAGCGTTTGTTACCAGCCACAAACAAACGGGACAGTTATTAGAGATCTTGTAAAACATGCTCACAGTAGTCAACAACCACTGGCAGCCTGATTATTCTGCGGTGTACAAGTGATAACTCTCAATGTCAACCTAAAAACTAAACTTGATTATCCTCACCCTTCATTATTTGCAATAGTGCTGATTTATTTGAGAAGGACTATGCAGGTAACGGCAAAGCTCAGGGCATCATTGAAGCGTTAGCGGATCGGATAGATGCAGCGGTTTACTGTGCTCTTCGTTTCAGTTCTCAGTCGCATAAAAGGCTATCCGTAAACGTTCTATTCTGCTGTGAGATTGACAACCATGTCTGTCACGAATCGTTTGAACGACTCGTTCTGAACGAACTGCTTGTAGAATTCAGTGTCGTCCTTCAGCAAAGGGCCGACCACACGCATGAGCGCAGCGTCCAGTTCGATACGCGCCGCATTCGGCGTGTTTTTCTTGGCGTTTTGGTAGGGTTGGTCCTCTGCCACCTTGGGGGCGATGTCTTCGGTGATCCGACGGATGATACGATCGCCGTCGGTAAAGAGAGTTCCGAACTGTTCATTGAACGTTTTCAGAATGTTGCTGAGCCGATCCATTTCCGGGTCCGATTTTCTGCGACCGTCATCAACCGGCATAGGGTCGATCTCTGCGTTCTCATCAGGGAGCATAATTTTCATGGCAGCCTTCTTCTCGGCCCTGTAGCTGTCCATATCGATAGCTTCGAGTATGCCTTTTGAAAGGTCTTCTTCCTTTGGTGCAGGCAGCTTCGGCACGAGAAACGTCAGGAATATGGAGAGTTTTTCCCACCCCGCGTTGTTGTATGGAAGAATCGACGCAAGGAAGTCATATGTGCGGGTAAATACCTTTGCCTTGCCCTTGAACTCGACCTGCCCGTCCTCGTCGAGCCGTTCTTTGTAAACCGCCACACATGTGTCGAGAATCGGATCGAGTTTCTCCCGCTCAGCGCCATCCAGATACAGGCTTACAAGGGTCTCAACCTGCTCCGGCGCATACACCTGATAGCCGTCCAATGTCTCTTTTAGGTCGTGGAGTTTGTTGGGGTCCGTCTCCTCGCTGAGGACAGTGGTGCGGTAGTAGTCGGTAAATGCATATGTGATCGTCTCTGTGTTGTTCATGAAATCAAGCACGAACACGTCGTGCTTCTTCGGGTGAGCCCGGTTGAGGCGCGAGAGAGTTTGCACGGCTTTGATACCTGCCAGCGGTTTGTCCACATACATCGTGTGCAGCAGTGGCTCGTCGTAGCCGGTCTGGAACTTGTCCGCGCAGATGAGGAAGCGATACGGATCTTCCTGTATCTTATCTGCGATGTCGTTGCTCGAAAAACCGTTTAGCGATGCCTCGCTGACCTTCGCTCCGCCGTATTCGTGCTCACCCGAGAAGGCAACGATGGCCTGATAGGGGCTTTTCCGTTCCTGGAGATACTCGCGGAAGGCATGGAAATACTGGATTGCCCGTTCGACACCGCTGCATACTACCATCGCCCGCGCCTGTCCGCCGATCTTGTTCAAGTCCATTACCTGCTCATGGAAGTGATCTACCATGATTTCGGCCTTCAGGCGGATAGCATGGTTATGACTCTCTACATACCGTCGCAGTTTCTTTTTTGCTTTCTTGGTATCGAACTCCGGATCACTCTCGACGGTCTTCACCAGCTTGTAATAGCTGTCCACTGGCGTATAGTTCTTGAGCACGTCGAGAATAAAACCCTCCTGGATCGCCTGTTTCATCGTGTAGCTGTGGAAGGGATCGTGCTTAACCTTGCCCTCTGCATCAGGTGGTCGTGGTTCTCCGAACATCGCCAGTGTCTTGGGCTTGGGCGTAGCGGTGAAGGCGAAGTAGCTTGAGTTGGTAAGCATCTTGCGCGCTGCCATGCGCTTTTCTAATACATCATTGATTGTGTCTTCCGGATCTGATAACGCCTCACTCATAGCAGCAGATGTCTTTCCGCCCTGACTGGAATGTGCTTCATCAATGATTATTGCGAAAGTCCGTCCGCGATGCTCGTCTCCAATCTCGTCGATGATCAACGGAAATTTCTGCACGGTCGAAACAATAATCTTCTTACCGCTCTCGATGAACTTGCGCAGGTCACCAGAGTGCTTCGCGTGTCCCACAGTCGCACCCACCTGGGCGAACTGCTTGATAGTTGCCTCGATCTGTTTATCGAGAATACGACGGTCGGTGATGACGATGATCGAGTCAAAGACCTCTTTGTCGTCCTTACGCAAGCCGATAAGCTGATGCGCCAGCCAGGCGATGGAATTTGACTTGCCGCTCCCGGCAGAGTGCTGGATGAGATAGCGCTTCCCGGCACCCCGTTCCGCCACATCGGCCAGAAGTTTGCGAACCACGTCGAGTTGGTGATACCGAGGGAAAATCTGCTTTAACCTCTTCTTCCCCGTCTTCACGTTCTTCTCTTCGACAATCTGGGCATAGTTTTCGATGATGTCGGTGATACCCTGAAGTGTGAGAATCTTCTTCCACAGGTATTCAGTCTTTAGCCCGTCCGGGTTAGGAGGATTACCCGCGCCGTCGTTCCAGCCCTGGTTGAGAGGGAGAAACCATGAACCCTTAGCCTTGAGATGAGTGCACATACGCACCTCGTGGTCATCCAAAGCGAGATGCACCATGCAGCGCCCGAACTCAAACAGTTTTTCCCTCGGGTCGCGGTCGCGCCGATATTGCTCGATGGCATCCTCAACCGTCTGCTTGGTAAGGCTATTCTTCAACTCGAAAGTGGCGATGGGCAGGCCGTTGATAAACAGGCACAGATCCAGCGCCCGGCGTGTTTCATCCAGGCTGTATCGAAGCTGACGGGTAACGCTGAACCGGTTTGCAGCGAATAACAGTGCCGCCTTGTCGTTACCGGGTGAGGGAGTGCCATAAAACAGGTCAAAAGAAAGCGCCCCATGTCTGATGCCGTGCCGTAGCACGTCAATGACACCGCGCTTGGCGATCTCGCCGCTTAAACGAGCGAAAAACTTCAGACGTACAATATCCTTAGTGTCTTTGTAGTTTCCAATACCAAGTTTTTTGAACTCTTCCGGCTGGGTGGCTTCGAGGAAAGCAAAGAGCTGTGCTGAATCCAGCGCGTGTGCCTGGTCGTAGGATGCCACATGCCCTACGATCCAACCACTTCCAACGACAGGTGCGGAAGACTCGGCCACCTGTCCGCCGGCCTCAGGTGCTAAGCCGTCGGTTCCGGTCATGTGCCGCATGATCAGGGTTTCAAGGCCTTTTTCGCTGGTGTCGGTCGTCACTCTGTCTCCCGTTTCTGCATTTCTATCAAGTACCCATCAAGTAAATAATTGCTTTATAATCAATAGGTTAAGATTATCGTTCGCCCCGTTTGGTATTTTCAATCAAGTACCCATCAAGTAAATTTCAACTTCTATAATAGTCACATGGCTTTCTATTTGCTAAATGCAATCAAAAGACTGCTTTTTTAGCAAATCGGAAGTCCTTGAATAATATACGTGTTCTTAACTATATAGCCAATATCCATTTGCTTAAGTGATTTCATGCTTAGTACTCTGGTTCATAAATACGCTAACGTATTTTTATACTATGCAGCGAGCCGATATTGTTCGACCCACGGCGTTTTTATTTTTGCCATAAGACGGTCCATATCTTTCCGAGTAAATTTCCA
>JBAQLU010000052.1:0-4456 GCA_049302065.1 Thermodesulfovibrionales bacterium | reverse complement strand
CTTAAGTCCCCTCTCCCTTGAGGGGAGAGGGCAAGGGTGAGGGTGTGTGGCTTTACTTATGAACTCCTTAGTAAATCCATACGGTGAGGATAAACAATGAGTACGAACATATCAATCGAGTCGGCATTTGGGTATCATCAGGCAGGAGATTTACAGAAGGCAGAAGAGGTATACAGGGAAATACTGGCACAACAGCCGGATAATGTTGATGCACTTCATTTTCTCGGCATACTCTGCTATCAAAAGAAGGACTATGATTCTGCCATATCATATATCAAACAGGCATTACAGATTAATCCAGGCCTTGAAGATGCCTTTTATAATCTCGGGATCGTCCTTCAGGATTCAGGACAGCTTGATGAGGCAATAGCACAATATAAAAAAGCTGTTGAGATTAATCCAAACGTTGCTGAAATTTATTATAATCTTGGATTTGCACTGCAGAAAAAAGGACACCTGGATGATGCTGTTATGTACTATCAAAAAGCCCTTCAGATTAAACCGGACTTTGAGGACGCATATTATAACCTCGGTGTCATCTTCCAGCAAAAAGGTCTACCAGATGAAGCTGTAACATATTATCAGAGGGCGCTTCTTATTAACCCTGATCTTGCTGATGTGAATAATAATTTAGGACTCATTTCCCAGCAAAGAGGCAAACTTGACGAAGCAATTTCCTATTATATCTTGGCCCTTGAGACTAACCCCAACCTTGCAAATGCATATAGTAACCTGGGGAATACCTTTCAGGAAAAAGGACAACCGGAACAGGCAATCGCATACTTTCAAAAGGCACTGGACCTGAACCCGAATCTTTTCCACGTATTCTACAATCTGGGGAATGCATATAAAGAAGAAGGCCAAATGGATAAGGCAATAACTGCCTATGAGAAAGCTCTCGAAATTAACCCTGACTTTTCTAAAGCACGCTGGGCACGTTGCATGGCGCACCTGCCGGTCATCTATCAGGATGAAGCAGGCATTAAGAGTTCACGGAGAAAATATCAGGAGGAACTAATCAAATTAAATGAAAGCATCTCCCTTGCTGCTCCGCAAGATATTAATGCTGCAGCAGAAACAGTGGGAAGCCACCAGCCTTTCTATCTTGCAGCCCAGGGACTCAATGACAGAGAGCTGCAGGAAATATATGGCGGTCTGGTCGGCAGAATCATGGCGGCAAAGTATCCGCAATGGGCTCAACGGCAGGTCATGCCACCGTATGCCGAAGGAAAACCGATCCGCATTGGAATTGTTTCAGGGCATTTCCATCATCATTCCATATGGAAAATACCTGTAAGGGGATGGTTCGAAAACCTTGACAGGAATAAGTTTAATCTTTACGGTTATTACACAGGGAGCATTAAGGATCACGTTACCTCGTATGCACAGCAGAACTGCACCCGTTTTGTTCAGGACATCAGGGACTTTGAAAAACTCTGCCAGGCCATACGGGAAGACAACCTGCATGTAATAATTTATCCTGAAACAGGGATGGATCCTGTGACATTAAAGCTTGCAGCGCTGAGGCTTGCTCCTGTGCAGTGCATTACGCTCGGGCATCCGGACACAACAGGACTTAAGACCATTGATTATTATCTGAGCAGCGAGCTTATGGAACCTTCTGATGCAGACACCCACTATACTGAACGGTTAATCCGTCTTCCGAACCTCTCTTTCTCATATTTCCCTCCTGACATTCAGCCTGCAGCCTTAAACCGTGAAACATACGGCCTGCGCAAGGATTCTGTCCTCTACTTGTGCAGTCATGCTGTATTCACCCATCTCCCGCGATATGACGAAATCTATGCCCGTATTGCCCAACAGGTTAGCAACAGCCAGTTCATCTTTATCGAGCACTATACCGATTATGTCACCAGCCAATTCCGCATAAGACTTTATGAGGCATTCAGACGTTTCAACCTGAACCCTGAAGAACATATTGTCTTTCTCAAAGAGCTCAACCAGGAAACATACCTTGGGATGAATTGCCTCTCCGACGTATTCCTTGATACACCTGGATGGTCGGGCAACAATTCCACTTTCGAAGCCATCTCATGCAATCTGCCGGTTGTCACCCTGCCCGGCGCCTTCATGCGCCAGAGACATTGTTTTGGAATCCTGAAGATGATGGATGAGACGGAGACCATCGTGGACACAATTGATGAATATGTTGCTCTCGCAGTCCGGCTTGGACAGGATTCTGAGTACCGGCGACAGATTTCAGAAAAAATTGCTGCAAACAAGCACCGGCTTTATCACGACAGAACCTGCATTTCAGCTCTCGAAGACTTTCTTGAGAGTGTCGTCAAATGATCAGGCAGCTTTCTTTTCAAATATGAAAAAATACGTAAATATTGCCATTATTACATTCAACAGGCTTGAATATACCCAAAAATGTATCGGATCAGTATTAAAATACACCGATTATCCCCATGTTATTACAGTTATAGACAATTACAGTCAGGATGGCACAAGGGATTTCTTGAAAGATTTAAAAACAAAAGGACTGATAAAAAATCTTGTTTTGCTTGATGAAAACATTGGCGTGGCAAAAGCCTCTAATATTGCATGGCTTTTGGAACCATCTTCAGAATATTATTTAAAACTCGATAATGATATCGTCATACAAAAATCTCCCTGGCTTACCCCGATGGCAGAGACAATTGAAAGTATCCCTGTTTTAGGAGCTGTTGCATATAATTTTGAACAGGCAAGTTATCCACTTCAAACGATAAATGGTCATCGTGTCAGATTGAAACATGGCAATCTCGGTGGAGCGTGTATCTTGATATCAAAGCGAACTGAAAAGTTGCTCGGTTACTGGTGTGAAGATTATGGTTTATATGGTCAGGAAGACCTTGATTATGGTATCAGAATTCAACTGATAGGCCTATTAAACGCATATATGGAAGATGAACAAACTGTAATAAATATGGGTATGGACGATGATAAAGAATATACTCAATGGAAAAATGATCAATTTGAAAAAAGTAACAATTACACCAAAATTGCAAACAATGTATATGGATTTTTCAAAGGGTCCAGATCCTTCTATTATCAGGCCATTTTTGCTGAGAATTATCTTTCATTGAAAGAAAGTGCTTCAATAAACAACATTCGAACAGCTCTCAATAAAATACATTCCTTAATCAATAGCAAAAATTATGATGAAGCGATTGAAGAAATAGAAAATTTATTGCAAACTTATCCGGGTTTTGCCTTTCTGCATAATTACCTTAAATCTCTTTATCAGGTCAAAGGCAACGGGACAAAAGCAGCATATCATCATGAGCAGGCAAAACTGGTCAATCCCTATATACATGAAGTTCCACCCAATCTTGCCGATTTCTATGCACGGGTCATGAAATAGCTAAAAAAATCCTTATCATGGAAAATACAGCCGCAGGTGGGGATTATTGCTTAATATGTCTTTATGATAGGAATCAGTATACCTTTAAAGTACCATGAAAATCGAAAGGCAAATATTCGATATTCATGGTATAATGAAATGTATGATTGACCGTAAAGACTTAGTGTGCCATGTACGCTCGGCTCTCAGACGACGTCGTGTGGTAGCGCTTATCGGCCCGCGCCAGTGCGGGAAAACCACTCTCGCACAACAGTTCTTAGATGCTGATTCTCCAAAATATTTCGACCTGGAAGACCCATCGAGCCTTGGCCGGCTGGATGAACCGATGACTGCTCTCCAAGGACTGAAGGGGCTGGTGGTAATTGATGAGGTGCAGCGAAAACCGGATCTATTCACGGTGCTACGGGTGCTTGCTGACCGGAAGCCGTTACCCGCACGGTTTCTGATTCTTGGCAGTGCATCGCCGGAACTTCTCAAACAATCATCCGAGTCACTGGCCGGTCGTATCGAAACGGTGGCTATGAGCGGATTCAGCATTGCTGAAGTCGGTATTTCTTTTCAGACACGCCATTGGATTCGTGGTGGCTTCCCTCTATCCTTTCTTGCAAGAACAGAGACTGACAGTTTTGCATGGCGGAAAAATTTTATTCAGACGTTTCTGGAACGCGATATTCCCCAGTGGGGAATCGGAATACCCGCAATAACACTATTGCGCTTCTGGACAATGCTGGCGCATTACCATGGACAGACCTGGAATGCAGCAGAGCCCGCGCGTTCTCTCGGCGTCAGTGAGCCGACGGTAAGGCGTTACCTCGATATTTTGTCCGGAGTCTTTATGATACGGCAGCTTACTCCATGGCACGCCAACCTGAAAAAACGTCAGGTTAAAGCACCCAAAATATATTTCCGTGATGCGGGTCTTTTGCATCAACTGCTTGGCATCCGGTCAGAAAAGGAATTGCTTAGTACTCTGGTTCATAAATACGCTAACGTATTTTTATACTATGCAGCGAGCCGATATTGTTCGACCCACGGCGTTTTTATTTTTGCCATAAGACGGTCCATATCTTTCCGAGTAAATTTCCA
>JBAQLU010000051.1:0-1616 GCA_049302065.1 Thermodesulfovibrionales bacterium | reverse complement strand
ATCTTTCCGGATCAACATCTTTCACCTTTTCCAGAATCTTCTTTGCATTCGGCAGCGCAGCGCCGAGGAGCTTTTCTTTTACCTTCTCATCTTCGACAACGACAAACCTCCATGGCTGGCTGTTCATTGCAGATGGCGCTTCATTTCCAGCCTCTATTATCATGCTGATGATATCCTTTGGAATGGTCTTTGCCTCATAAGATCTCACTGACCGTCTCTTTCTGATTGCCTCAATCACTGCATTCATCTTTTCCTCCTATTTGTTTATGTATTATTGGATGCAGAGCCTATCCATAAAGTCGTATTTTGTCATTGTCTGGCTTGACCGGACAATCCAGTCCCGAAAGCTTTCGGGATTTAAAACACTGATCCCCCTAAGAGAATTAGGTCTTTATGTTAATTTTTTGATTATATTTTTGGCGAGGTTATTATTGATTTCTCTGTGTCTTGGTATTGGCTGCACAGCTTTTGATTTTGGATTTTGATACCAGTCGTGTTTCCCTCCATGTCTGATAAAGACACATCCAATCTTTTCAATTTCTTTTATTAAATCTGTTCTTTTCAAGAGACTTGGAGTTCTGCAACTCTACGGACACATGGGATATTACCGCTCGTAAGTTCCTTGAAAATATCTTTTAGATTATCTTCAAGTTCTTCAACTGACTCCCCTTGCGTCATGTAATCAGGATACTCTTCCAAATATCCAAGCCACATTTCTTCGTCCTGCCAATAAATATATTTCATCTTTTCCATATCTAAATTATATTCTCCAAAAGAAAAAACTTCAAATCATCTATTCATATTTTTTGACCTAACGACAGAACTCCCAGGTGCGGCGTTTGTTATGCCGCATCCTGTGGAGTGACAGGTTATGCGATCTTTTTCTGCCTCTTGATAATTTCAGCCAATGATCTTAATGCTTTGTTTACAGAGTCATGATCAGGGAAGTATTTTGCAACATCGGGTTCAATGACTACAACATTTGTTCCTTCTGCATACCTTTTTGCATACTTCCCCCGAATGCCTTTGCTGAAATCATATTCTTCGAGCATGTCAGGGTCTTTTCGCATTCTCTTCATATTGCTTTCTTAATTGTCAATGACAAATCATCTTTGAAAGCAGAGCTTGCCTCGTCAAAAGAAACACCGTGAATTTTTATGTTTTTCTTTGCTTTGTCTGTATCCCATTCAAATAAAAGCATACCACCTCATCATGAGATTATTATAGCTTGCGTAAATCAGTTTGACAATAAAAGGTTGGAAATTATTGATTGGCATAACAACGAGCTCAGCAGGTTCCCCGCTGAAACGACTGGTTGGACAATCATTTTCCTATCCTATGCTCAGTCACCCAGTAAGTTGTCAAAGTTGGCAACGTCCCCTCACCTATATTCTTGATATGGAATCAGTGGACTCTCTGCTTGCGGCAATAGACGCATTTTCAGGTGCTGTTGTAATCGTAACGCACAGCGAAATGATTCTGAATGCAATTGCCACACGGCTTATTGTTTTCGATGACGACAGCGTGAAGGTTTTTGAGGGCACATACCAGGACTTTCTCGAAAGAAGCGGCTGGAAAGACGAGGCAGAGGCCACTGTCCCCAACAGGCAGAATTC
>JBAQLU010000050.1:0-3424 GCA_049302065.1 Thermodesulfovibrionales bacterium | reverse complement strand
TCGGATTCGCCATTTGCCCTTTACGGAACGATCAGGCCATGACTCGATCTCTGACCCCTCCCGGTTCCCTATTTTAGAGCAGCTTTCCCACTTATGTCTCTGTCCAGTTTTTCCCGGCCAGCTCTATAGACGCTGAGGATCTCTGCGGCAATATCGTCATCTATTGGCTTACAGCGGGATCGGAAGCTACTTGAGAACTTCTGCATCCATGACTTACATTTTGCTTCTGCTATTGCCTGTTTTAATAAGGGAAATGATGACTCACCGCTATTATTAATAAGAAGTGGAGCATCCTGAAATTGAAAAGGCATTTTAATATCAGAATGCCATTTTGCCTCACAACACTTGTTATGCATTTTGATATTAATCGGTGGAGTTAGATACACCAATTTAAAACCGTCTTTGCCACCTTGAGCAAAAGCCAATCTGATGCCTTCCCTCTCAGTTCTTTTTTTAGGGTTCAGAATATTTCTGCTATGGCAAGTTGTTATTCCGAAACTACCAAATTCCCAATACGGATCAGCACGTGTCTCACTGGGTTCATTTGTCGGCTGTCTTAATACAACAATGACTATTTTGTCTCCAGGCATCCTTCACCCGTTTTGTTAGGCTATGGAAGATGACTCTCCTCAATCAACGTCTTAGCCCAAGCCTCAACCTTATCATTATCTTCAATTACAAATTCCTGCCCTATATCAACAGATTTAAAGTATCCCTCTTCTTTCCAAGAAGCATTCGAATGTCTACTGATTCTTACACCTTTAAAACAATCAGGCATTTGCCACTTTGAACGTGAGTAGCCCTCTTTTGTCAGCACTAGTTCTTTCTTGAATCGGAACACCCCAGAACCAGATATGTTAGGATTCCAACTTGCACTATCTCTCGCTACATAAATAGTATTAGTATCAACTTTCCTACGATCTGAGCTTGTATGGGGATGAGAACTCATCCAGCAAGGAATTTGGCAAGAATTGTCCACTCTTTTTATCAATCCGATCTGTAGGTAGCCAAATATCACATGTAGGTCAGGATCATCATCACCAAACGATAGGGTATCACCATCTCCTTTTGTTCCCCTGAGCCACCCAAAGAAAAGGAAAAGGTCATCTTCCCTTACTCCCTGATTCTTCAGGTGAGTTTGCGAATGGTTGATTTGACCAAACATTGGTTTCCAGTTTTTATCCCTGATTTGCACGTCTCTATAGATATCGGGATCAAGGTGGCATTTTGTATTCCGTTCCAGACTATGCCATGAGCCTCCATATCTTATGTTTGGTTTCAACCGTTTCATGAGGTCGTAATACGACTTGTAACCGTCTAATTTTAAGTCACCATATGAAACAGTATCTGATGAAGGTATGGGCAGTGAAACCATCCTACCGTCTGGAAGGATTGGACTCGGATACCCCCATAGCTTGAATCAAAACCTTTTCGACTCAGGATGATTTTCATTTTGTATGCGATTCCCTAATATTATAACCAACCATACCAATGTTAAAATACTTGCCGAATGCTGCTCTCAGGATTAGTAGGATCAGTATTGTGAAGATTACCAAAATATTTTCAATAGGTTTAGTTTTTTGTTTGTTTTTGGTACCTGTTCCAACACCCAGGCAACTGATCTGACACTCAACAACACCCCAGCCCAGGTGTATTTCAGCCCTCATGGTAGTTGCACAGACGCAATTGTGAAGGAAATATCCAGGGCTAAGCAGGAGATATTGGTTCAGGCATACAGTTTTACCAGCAAGGAAATCGCAAAGGCTCTTATAGACGCTCATAAAAGGGGCATCCATACTGAAATCATCTTGGATAAAAGCAATAAATCACAAAAATATTCTGCTGCTGATTTCACCTTCAACATGGGGATTCCAACATTCATTGATGCTGAACATCAAATTGCCCACAACAAAATCATGATAATAGACAAGGAAACAGTTATTACAGGCAGTTTCAATTTTACGAAGGCTGCTGAGGAAAAGAATGCTGAGAACCTTTTAATCCTGAAGTCTAAGGAACTTGCCAAACAGTATATTGATAATTGGAATCGGCATAAAAGTCATTCTCAGGGGTATGGGGGGAGGCAATAATATGAATTTAATAAATTCTCTTTAGAGGGTTGCCCTTATTCTACTTTTATGCCTTTGCTTTTCGCCTTCTCTATGATATTCTTTAATTCCTGTTTTGCCTCCTCCAATTGTTTTTCTTCTCTATGAAGGTTACTCATAATTGAATTTTGGCTTTTTCCTTGAAAATGTTTTTGATCGATATCTAAATCCCTATTAAATGCTTCTATACGTTTTTCGTGATAGTTTACTTTATTACGATAAGTTTCAATTATTGATTGCCAATCCCTTTCAATATAATCATTTGATCTTTTTTCCTTATGCGAATATTCTTGTTGTGATACATTAGATGAGGATTGAGGATGCTGAAGTGGAGCAGATTGTGTTTCTAATTCTTGCTTTATTGGTTCTTTGGGTGACACTTGAATATTTTCGGTATAAACCCATTTCTGTTTGACGCACTCAGGCAAAACTGAGATATCGTCAATTTTAGCCACGAACATCTCCATTTCTTCTTTCATTTCTTGAGCTTCTTTTTCATTTTTAGCACGTAATAATCGTATTATATGTCCTCCAGGACCATATTTTTTAGTGCTCGATGAAAATCTGTTAAAGTCTGTAATTACAGATGCAGAAGATGATTCTTGAAACGGTGAAATCCAAACAATTTCTTTGAAACAGTTTCCATATTGTTCTATTAACCTATTACCAATTTTATACATAACAGCTTCATATAATAATAAATGTTCAGCTTTTCGGGGTCCGATAAATTTAATGTACAAGCTATTCAATTCTTTGTTTTTGTAACTTTCACAGTATATAACGTCAGCTTTAAAATCACTGTTTGATTCGATTATTATTTTATTAACTAAATTTGTTATCTCTTCATTAGATAAAGGCAACTTAGAAGGTTCATGGGTACAACCAAAAATGAGTCAATCCCATTTCTCGTTGAAATTCAGTAGCGGCCCCTTGCTGCATATCAGGCAGCCACTGCCTCCTTTCCCTTTGCCTGCATAATTTCTCTCTGTAAAGCGATGCGTAAGTTTTTAAGATGTCTGTACCCATTGACACGGTTAAGCCTCATCTCAATATCCAGTAACGCCGTTGCTACCCACCGCTGTTTCTGATCGCTGTTTTTCCAGTAATCGACTTTGTCTGTCTTCTGTCCGACGATCGCAAGCACTGATTCTATTACGTTGGTTGTCTTCAGAGTTTTTCGGAGTCCCTTTGCTACACCCAGCCGGTGAACTGTCAGTGTCTCCTCAAACCCTTCTTCCAGACTTCTCACCGCTGATTCATTGATCAGACGAAGTTCTTTCTTGATCGCCAGAAGCGCTGCTTTGGCTTCCTCATAG
>JBAQLU010000049.1:0-3852 GCA_049302065.1 Thermodesulfovibrionales bacterium | reverse complement strand
TTATTTTGTCTTCGACAACAAAACTATACCAGTTGCGGCTGAAATTCGATGTATCCCTTTTTCTTGGCTACTGTTCTTCCTCTTCCTACCCTTTCACTCCTAATTTCAACTTTTCTACGAATGAACCCAAATAATTAATCGCATTTAATAATGATTGTCCTAATCCTGAGCTTGTCGAAGGGACGCCGACGAGTGCCAAATATGCATAAGCGGTTTCATAAATCGTTCCCCAACTTCCGTCAGTTTTTTGCTGGTTTATCAGATAAACCGTTGCCTTGTTTATGGCTGTCGCAATCGAAGTCGTCTGAGGAAACTGCTGAAGGATTGATGAGACTAATGCCGTATAATAAACTTCACTGTCAAATCCCGTCTTCAAGCCCCAGCCGCCATCAGTGTTCTGACTGGCAATCAGATAATTCAACGCATACTCAATCGTATTCTGGTCAGAGTAATTGATTTTCTTTAACGCTTGAAGGGCTAAAACAGTGTCGAGATTATTTACGTAAAATCCTTCATAACCGCCCCATGCATATATGAGTTCGTCAAGATATGCAAGGAGCAAATCACTGTCACTTCCTGCCACTGAAATGGCGTGGATTCTTTCTGAAAGATAATCGGTAGTATCTAATCCCTCAACCTGAAGCCAGGAGACGGCATTTGTATAATTATAAGTTCCTGTTTGATTGAAGGTCTGCAATGCTTCTATTACTGATACGGTTGAAGGCAATATTTCTGTGGTTGTTGACTCACTACCCCATGAGCCGTCTGGGTTTTGGGTGGAAGTGAGGTAGTTGAGGCCATTGGTGATTTCTGGGGTTTGGGCAAAGACAGACGAAATAAACAGATAATGAAATAAAAATAAAACTAGTATTGCCTTCTTCATAATATTCCTCCAACCGTATAATTCAGATCGGCTCCATATGAAATGTCATTAAGAAACAGAACTCTTTTCTTTATTGTATTTTTCCCATTCCTCTTTATACTTGTTGTATGGAGTTAGTAGAAATATAAAAGTTTCAAAGTCAAGCAATATTAAAACAGTAACGAAAATAAGCAATAATATTAGATACCAAGTTAACGATTGCCAAAAAATAAACCCAATTATGGCCACAATAGCAAGAAATCCAACAACCGCTAATTTCCCAAGTATATATTGTCTAACCGATCGCAGGGGCTGCGTCAAAAGAAAAGATTTTTTCTTTATTATTTTTTTCAAATTATGGCCTCCTAATACATAATTGTGTTGCGATTATTAATGAGCCAATCCCGACACCAATCTCGTACGTTGCGCTCACAAAGAGCATTGTCATTAACGATGTATAAGCAACAAGGGTCGCTGTCTCTAACCATGAAAATGCAACTCCTTCCATAACTGCACCACCAAAACCCATCGACATCCACTGTAGGACAGTAATAGTCCCTATTAATTTGGCTATAGGATTTGCTGCACGTAAAATAAGTGCCAAACCAGTCGGTGCCATTGTTCCGAAAATCACTTCATTTGTATTAAGAAAATTATTAACTACACGTTCTATGTATGCGTATTCACATTCATCTGGGTCCAAAATATCAACGACATATCCTCCACTTATTCCTCCACTTATCATATAAGCCCCTGATCCAGTATTTTTATCAATTATTATATATCCTGATCCAGTCCAACTTTTAAAAGTTATTTCATTTTTGGGTACGATTATTGTCTTCCCTGCGTTTACGGCATTTCTTATATCTGTCAATGATCCGCTATCAATCTGGAGCAACGGTAGAATAGTATCAATGTTCGTTTGATCAATTGTATATATTGATATCGCTTGATTATTAGCTATCTGTAATAATTTCACTGTTGATATTCCCTCCACAGGATTATCAAGAGTTGAAAATAGTTGCTCAGGTACTGCATATTCGAGAACCGATCCGTTCATGCCTGCAGTATATAAAAACTGCACTGGCTTCTTTCTATTTCCATCTAGTGCTTTTATGAGTGTTATTAACCTATCTGCATCCATCGCCATTCCGTTTTGACTAACCGAAAGCGGTATTCCAAAAAAACAATGTACTTTTAACTCAGAGGAGAAGATCGTTTCCGAAGGATATATAATCGCCGCAACTCCTAAAACCTTCGCCTGTAGATAGTTCATAGTACCAAGCTCGAAAAGATAAGTAAGTGCTGCGATGTAATGGTAATCTCCCAAAATATCATCTTTTGTTAAATTCGTAAAATCTCCCGCCTCCACCTTCATCTTTGTCTGTTCGAGTTTGGATTTCATCTTTGACATCTGTTCTTCAGAAATCCTGCCAAGATCAAGTGCAATACCTAAATACTCCCCCGCTTCTACCTGATTCGTTATCACATCAGGACTTTCTTTAGGTGCGGTGAAGGTCATCTGAAAGGTCTCGGTGTTCCCCATGCCTATCGATGTGCCTGTTGCCACAACTACTCCATCGATTCTGATTTCTGGTTTGAGGTTTATCAAATATGCCGGCAAAGCACTTGGCAGTTCATTAGGTTGTACTGGTGTCCCGTCTGCATGAGGTTTCGGGAGATATGAATTGATTACATTTTCATCTGCCTGTGTCGCAGGGGAATAGCTTAAGGTCATCTTCTTCCCTGCAAGCTCAGGAAGGCTTTTGGTAATGTTTATCGGTGTGCCGATAAACTCATCATATATGTCCTTTATGAGGCCGAAGGTCAATTTATGCCTGAGTGTATCAGGGATGCTCGCATAGGTTGAGCCTTTAACAACTGTCTTGTATGGTAATGTTCCCAAGAGATAGGGAAACTCCTGTTTTTGGATTTCCTTCTTTCCGAGTACATCTCCAACTGTAGCATTTGGGTAATTCTGTGATATGTAGTTCTGAACTTGCGTCTGATAGCCCTGCATCTGTTGCTGGATATATAATGAATTTACATTTGTCACATATCCTTCTGTCTCATTGATTGTTGCTGTGTTCTTTATTTGGTCTATAAACGATTGTGCATCGAAGGGAACTGCTGATTTGATATCTATACCCTGAGAGTAGCTATATTGCTTAAAGCTCGCATCCAATGGTATCCAGGTGTCTCCGACTTTATGCCTTGCTCCCCTTGAGGGAATGTAATCCACCCATGCTTCAACCCATATATGCTCAAGCTGAACAGCTTTGATTGTTCCTCCTTCTGTAAGACCTTTTACCGGAACTCTGGCAGAGGCCAATAACCTTAATGCCTCCATCGAATCAGTAAACCCTCCCAGCCAGTTCTTTACCTTCTCTATAGGGAGTTCTATTGTCCCATAGACATATCTTGCATGGATTCCCGAAGCACGAAGAAGGGCTATTAATAATGACGCTGTATCGAAATCATTGCACAGCTTTGTCTGCAGACACATATTTGCTCCCTGGATAGAGCCATAGGTGGGGACATATTCGATGTTGTTTCTAACCCAGTTGTATATCTTTGTGGGATTGTGATTTAATTCTGCTGCCTTTGCCTGTATCTCAGGGGTGAACTGGACCTCGATGGTCTGTGCAAGATCAGCAGAAGTCGGGGGATTAGAAGCCTGGGCATAGAGCACAGGGCTTTGAGCATAGAGCGTAGAGTCTCGAGACAAGAGACCATTTAATGAACTATTGGATGCGACAAGGATTGGTTCACTGTTCGGTAATCCCCCCTTGCCCCCCCTTTACAAAAGTGGGGTTTGAAGTGATTTGTCTTTGCGCTATGCTCTCAGCTCTTTGCTCTATGCTGAATTGCTCTGGGGATGTCCTTGGGTCTGTGAATACCGGCTCCATTGTTCTATGGGGCAGTTTGTTCGGGTCTAATGGTTTATGTTTCTTCGGTGGCTTTACCTTCTCAAGGAATTTCTTTGTCTT
>JBAQLU010000048.1:0-20165 GCA_049302065.1 Thermodesulfovibrionales bacterium | reverse complement strand
TCGGATTCGCCATTTGCCCTTTACGGAACGATCAGGCCATGACTCGATCTCTGACCCCTCCCGGTTCCCTATTTTAGAGCAGCTTTCCCACTTATGTCTCTGTCCAGTTTTTCCCGGCCAGCTCTATGACACCGGACTAAAAAATCCTAAGTTAGATTATATGCGAAAACATTTGCGTAAAGATTCCTATCCCGTGGAACAATTTGTCGAAACAATAAAACCTGTAGCAAAAGACTTGATTCCCATAGGTAACAATATTATAGAAATAGAAAAAGAACGTTGGGAAAAGGATATTGAGACTTATAGGATTTTATGTTTTTCTGAATTTAATGATTCTGATTTAATGTGGAAGCGTTATGCAGAAAAACATTCCGGGATAGTTTTTCAATGGAAACCAATTGCTGCGATTGATTCACCACTATATGTGGCTCGCCCAGTAATCTATTCTGATGATATACCAGAAGTTGCAACTTTTGAATATATTACTGAGGTCGCTATTGGTTTAAAACCAATGATAAGCACTGATGAATTTTTAACGTTAGTAACTACTAAAGCTACATCATGGTCAGATGAAAATGAGTGGCGTATTGTTTCGACTAAAAGAAATTATGATTCCGGAGAATATGAGGATGTTCCATTTTCACCACAAGAAATTTATGCCGTATATCTGGGCTGTGAAATTGACGGCGGAAATAAAAAAGATATTTTTAAAACTGTTAGTGATGATTTTTCTCATGTTAACGTTTATCAAGCTTATATGGATGAAGAGAGCAGACTGATAACATTTAAAAACATATAACCAGACAGTGCAGATGAAATCGAACCAGCGAATCCTTTTTGATGTTGTGATATTTTTCAATGTTCAAATTGTCTTTTTGCATGTTATTATCCTCAAGGGTTCGATTCACTGACTTTCGTGTTAGTCGTAAAAAGGATTATGAAGAATATCCATGTTTGATAAGGCAATTGCAATCGGGATTCTTATTCTTATTGGATTTGCTCTTCACTATGTACTTAAGAAGGTAGGAGTTAGAATCACAATTGTAAGAATTCTTTTTATTTGGGTTTTTGGTGCACTCCTTACGGGTGTTTTTGGCGGAGGTTTATTATTTTATCTTGGCATTATTATTATGGTAATTGCGACAGCTTTATTCTTTTTCAATCTATTTGTAACAATTCCCAATAAGAACGATGATGCGGAATTCGAGAAATTATTAGTGAAAGCAAAGTCAGGTTTATTAGATGAAAGTGAAGCTTATACACTGCTCAAGAAAGCTATTCATTATGAGGCCAGAGGACAAATTGAAGACGCAAAAGTCCTATATGAACTAATAGTCAGGAGCAACACATCCATCTCGGGAGATGCACAATCTTGTTTAAAAAATCTATAAAAACTTATTCCATTATATGGTTACGGCTAACAACGGCTTGCACACAGACACCATTCCATGGTGGCAGGTGAAGCCGTGTGTTATACATTTCTTCTCCTGATAATCCTCAGCTATTGAAATACCTTCGTGACGTTTGCTCGTAGGTGAACTTCTCAAAAATCCCTTGTTCAACATATTATGAATAGAAGGCATCTCGTTAGAGTCTGCAATACTCCGGGTGTCCGTAATCACAGGAATAAGCAGGTGGCGGGGTTAAAGCTTTTTCTGCATACATGCCTGACATATTATTTTCAGAATTGCATTTTTAAAATCCATTTTAGTCAACTTTTTCTTTAATGTCACTTTAAACAGGATGTATTTATGAAGCTATTTTATTATAACAACCCCCTTAATCCCCCTTTGTTAAGGGGGAATTGATATTCTTTAGTCTTCCTTGATAAATTCCCCCGTGTCCAGCGATACTTATGGGTAACGATCAGCCTTGAGGGGAGGGGTTGGGGAGGGTGTTGAAATATTTACTTTATACACAGCTCTATTTATTTCTTGAAAAGGGAAGTAAGCAGGATAATAATGATGCCGACTGTTAGTGATGAGTCAGCTACATTGAATGCAGGCCAGTGGAAAGTCCCGATTGAAAAGTCTACGAAATCAACAACGTTTCCGTAAAATATCCTGTCGGCAAGATTCCCTATAGCGCCACCCAGCACGAGCGAAAGGCCGAGTGTATTATAGATTCTTTTCATCAGCAGATTTACGACAAAGATTATGGCAAGTACGGATACTATGATAAAGAAACTGCTGCCAAGGCTTTTAAATATTCCGAAGGCTGCGCCCGTGTTCCTTACGCTGACTATGTGGAGGAAGGAGAATATTTCTATAGAATCAAAGGGTGATAAACGAGTGATAATGAGATATTTCGTTATATGATCCAGAACAATGATGGTTAAAACTATCAGGAGAACGTATATGTATCTTTTCATAATAATATTTAGTGTATTTAGGGATCCAGGATTCAAGGGGTCAAGGAGTCCAGTGGAAAGAAACTTGAGTCACTTGAATCCTCGAATCCTCGAATCCTCTATTTTTTGTGAATAACCTTATGACACCGGCCGCATATATCAGGAGCATCTGTAAAAGTTCCGACAGCTTCACTCCGGTTCCAGCATCTCTGGCATTTTGCACCTATAGCCCTTTCAACGCTGACCTCAAGCCCCTCTATTTCAATGCTTTTATATGAGTCGTCAAAACCCCTGTCTGCAATCTCTACTGCTGAAACGATAAAGAAGGTCGGCAGAAAGTCCCTGTTTTCTGAAACAAGCATATTGTATTTATCAGGAAGATACAGTACTATTTTTGCCTCGAGGGAATTCCCGAGGAACTTTTCAGCCCTTTTTATTTCAAGAGCCTTATTTACTTCATTCCTTAGCATAAACAGATTGTCCCATTTTTCTTCAAGTGTCCGGTCGTAATATTGCGCATTAACTTCAGGGAATGAAGCAAGAAATACTGATTCTTCTAAATCTGTTGCTCTTTGCTCTTTGCTCTTTGCTCTTTGCTTTAGACTCTGCCAAACCTCCTCGGCAGTGAATGAGAGTATCGGTGCCATAAGCCGGGTCATTGTCGAAAGCACCTGATTCAGAACCCACTGGGCTGCACGCCTCTCCCCTGAATCTGATCCGAATGTATACAACCTGTCTTTTAAGACATCAAGATAGAAAGAACTCATATCTATGACACAGAAACGGTAGATGCAGTGAAAGACTTCATGGAAATCGAAATTATCATAGGCTGCAGTAACTTTTCCGGTGAATGTCTGCAGCCTGCTCATTGCCCACCTGTCTATTTCAAGAAGATGTCTGCTGTAATCCATGTTATCGAAATCAAATATGTTTCCTAACAGAAACCTGCATGTGTTCCTTATCTTCCTGTATGCTTCTGTAAGCCGGTCGAGTATCTCTTTTGAGATCCTGACATCATCCCTGTAATCCTCTGCCGATACCCATAACCTCAATATCTCTGCCCCGTTGCCCTTTATGACCTCCTGCGGTGCAACAACATTGCCGAGGGATTTGGACATCTTCTTGCCCTGGCCGTCCACAGTAAAGCCGTGTGTAAGCACTGTTCTGTATGGAGCTTTTCCTCTCGTCCCCACAGATGCGAGGAGCGAACTCTGGAACCATCCCCTGTGCTGGTCGCTTCCCTCAAGATACATGTCAGCAGGCCAGGAAAGTCTCTCATCTGTCTCCATTACAGCAGCGTGGCTGACTCCTGAATCGAACCAGACATCGAGGATATCCATTTCTTTTGAAAAAGAGGCGCCGCCGCATTTTTTGCATTTGTAACCGGATGGCAGTAATTCCCCGGGTTCCTTGATAAACCATATATCCGCACTGTGCTGTTCAACAAGCTTGACGATATTGAATAACACCCCGGAATCTGTCACAAACTCTTCGCAGCCTTTACATTTCAGAATCGTGATCGGAACGCCCCATGCCCTCTGTCTTGATATGCACCAGTCAGGCCTGCCGGTAACCATCCCGTGAATCCTTTCCTTGCCCCATTTAGGGATCCAATGAGCACGTTCAATCTCTGAGAGTGATTGTTCTCTCAGCCTGTTTTTACCCATAGAGATAAACCACTGTTCAGTCGCACGGAAGATAACAGGCTTCTTGCACCTCCAGCAATGAGGATAGGAATGAGTGACAGACTCTTCTTTTATGAGCATGGTTCTGTTCTTGAGTATATCTATAATCTCTGTATTTGCCTTGAATACGAACTTCCCCTGCAAGGGAGAGTCCTGTTCAGATTGTGGAAACCTGAACTTTCCCTGTTTATCTACCGGCGCATAAATATCAAGTCCGTATTTCAGGCCTGTTTTGTAGTCATCCTCTCCATGTCCGGGTGCAATATGCACAATGCCGGTTCCTTCTTCGAGGGATACGAAATCTCCCAAAACCGCGATCGATTTTCTTTGAATAAAAGGATGGAGCGCCTGCATGCCCTCAAGCTCCTTGCCCTGCTTTTTATATATGACATTCCCTTGCAGCCCTATTTTTTCTCTCAGCGCCTCGATCCTGCCTTCAGCCAGAATATAAACCTCCTTGCCCTGCTCAAGAGCGACATAATCAAAATCAGGATGAAAAGCGATAGCCAGGTTCGCAGGGAGTGTCCATGGAGTTGTTGTCCATATGATTACAAAAACACTCTTCCCTTTTAGTTGAGGGAGATATCTGTCTAAATTTTCGTCATCAATTGCAAATTTAACGAATATGGAAGGAGATTCTTTATTCGCATATTCGACCTCTGCCTCGGCAAGGGCTGTGATACACGAAGGGCACCAGTGAACAGGTTTCTTACCTTTATAAACAGACCCGGATTCTACAAATTTGCAGAATTCCCTTACAATCGTTGCCTCATATGCATTTGACATGGTCAGATAAGGCTTTTGCCAGTCCCCGAATACGCCGAGCCTGACAAACTCATCTCTCTGGATCTCAACGAATTGAGTTGCATATTCCTTGCAGAGCCTTCTCTTTTCAAGGATATCGAGCTTGTCCTTCCTATCCCCGAGGTTTTTATCTACCTGAAGTTCGATCGGCAGGCCGTGACAGTCCCAGCCAGGGACATATGGTGAATAAAAGCCTTTCATGGATTTGTATTTCACAATTATATCCTTGAGTATCTTGTTCAGGGCATGACCGATGTGGATGTGACCATTCGCATAAGGAGGTCCGTCATGAAGGATATAATGGTTATTGTTTCTATTCTTCTCCTGAATCCTCCGGTATATTTCATTATCTTCCCAGAAACTCAGGGTTAAAGGCTCTTTTTGCGTAAGGTTAGCCTTCATGGGGAAGTCTGTCTGCGGAAGATTCAGTGTGTCCTTATAGTCTTTTGCCATACTCTTATTTTTCTTCTGCCTTATCCTTCTTCTGTGCTTCCCGTTCAGCTATGATCTTCTGTGTTAAATGGCTGGGCAATTCCTCATAGTTGGAAAATTCCATTGAGTACATTCCTCTGCCTGAAGTCAGACTGGTTAACTGGTTTGCATAGGTCAGCATTTCAGACATGGGCACTTGTGCGTTTATCTTCTGGTTGCCTCCTGCCTGCGGCTCAACACCCTGAACTCTGCCTCTCTTTGAATTCAGATCTCCTATTACAGCGCCAAGGGTTTCATCAGGGGTTGTGACCTCTATCTTCATGATTGGTTCAAGCAGTATGGGTTTCGCATCCTGTACAGCCTTTCTTAATGCCATGGATCCGGCTATCTTAAACGCCATTTCAGAAGAGTCTACTGTGTGGTAGGAGCCGTCGAACAAGGAAATCTTAACATCAACCAGAGGATATCCGGCAATAACTCCTTCTTTCATGGTCTCAATAACCCCTTTTTCAACAGCAGGCCTGTACTGCTGGGGAATGACGCCTCCGACTATTTTATCTGCAAATTCATATCCCCCGCCTCTGGGAAGCGGCTCTATTGCTAACGAGCAATCACCATATTGCCCGCGCCCGCCGGACTGTTTTTTGTATTTACCCTGAGCCTTTGCAGCTACCTTAATCGTTTCTTTGTAAGGCACTTTGGGTGTTTTCATGAGCACCTCAACTCCGAACTTCCTTTTCAGCCGTTCAAGAGTAACCTCGAGATGTACCTGCCCCATGCCGGAGAGGAGCATCTCCTTTGTTTCTTCGTCTCTCTGGAACTTCAGCGTAGGGTCCTCTTCAAGGATCCTGTGCAGTCCTGTGCCGACCTTATCTTCATCCCCTTTACTCTTCGGAGCTATTGCATACGAAATAATTGGATCGGCAAATTTCAATTTGTTAAAGACAATAGGACGCGAATCGTCAGACAGCGTATCGCCTGTGACTGTCTCCTTGAGCTTTGCAACAACTCCTATTTCTCCGGGACCGATTGTCTGGGCTGATATCTGCTTTTTCCCCATGAGATAAAAGACCTGGCCGATCCTTTCCTTTACCCCGGTTGTTGTATTGAGGACATTCGAATCAGCCTTGAGCGAACCGGAATAAACCCTGAATATTGAAAGCCTCCCTGCAAACGGGTCTGCTATTGTCTTAAAAACATATGCCGACAATGGCTCTGTCTGCAAAGGCTTTCTCTCAAGATCTTTACCATCCTTAGGATGTTTGCCTTTAATGGGAGATATCCTTGACATTTCAGCAGGCGATGGCAGACAGAGAACAACAGTATCAAGAAGCTGAGGCACTGCGATATCCCTGAGCGCAGAACCGCATGTTACCGGAATGAACCTTTTTGTGAGTGCGCCCTCTTTTATCCCTTTGATTATCTCCTCGTATGTGAGAGTTCCACCCTCAAGGTATTTCTCGAGCATCGCATCATCAGACTCTGCAATCTTTTCGATCAGCTTCTTTCTGTATTCTTCAACCTCGGGCATCATATCAGAAGGGATTTCAGATTCAGTTGCCTTCCCGTTATCAAATGTAAATGCCTTCATTTTTGTCAGGTCAACAATGCCCTTAAAGCTTTCACCTGAGCCTATCGGCAACTGCAGTGGCAGGGCATCTTTACCAAAAGCCTTTTCGATTTCTCCTAATGCTCTGGAAAAATTTGCATTCTCTTTGTCCATTTTATTTACAAAGACAATCCTTGGCAATTCGAATTCAGAAGCATACTTCCATATCTTCTGTGTCTCAGCCTTTACCCCCGAAAGTGCGCTGACAATCACAATTGCTCCGTCAACGCCCCTCAGACAACCCCTCGTATCCTCCAGGAAATTGATAAAACCCGGGGTGTCTACAAGGTTTATCCTGCAGCCATTCCAGTTACAAAACGCAACTGATGATATTATCGTTATCTTTCTTGCTATCTCTTCAGGCTCATAGTCTGTTGTGGAAGTTCCGTCATCAACCCTCCCGAGCCTGTCTATTGAACCAGAATCGAACAGCATCGCCTCAATAAGTGAGGTCTTGCCTGCGCCCCCATGTGCAATAACAGCAATATTTCGTATTTTATCCACATCAAAGTTTGCCATAAATTCCCCCTCTAATAAAGTTTAAATTAAAACACAATGACCTTAACCTTAGCCTGTCTCATCCAATATTTCTTCAATAACCGGACTTGCTTCGATTTTTTCCCCGGCTCTGCTGCTCCATAGTTTTACAGCTATAAAAGATACAGCGAATGCGATAAATCCGGTGACAGCTGAAACGATATCCGGATCGAGCCTCACAGAGTAAGGACTTATGACCTCTTTGCCAATGACAGCCCCTGTGATCAGGGCGAGGGCCGGGATGCCATAGACAATGAGAGAACCTTTTAAATATGTATGCGACTTCATCACTATCTTCACTTTCTGTCCGATATTGGCATGGACAGGATTGAGGGCCTTTATCTCCATATATTGCTCATCAGGCTTGCATATACCTAATGAACAACCCTCACAAGCGCTTTTTCTCGGGATAGAGACGACTGCCATTATGCCCTCGATGCCTTTGATAACGCCAACCTCTTCCACAGCATCAAATTTTACCATAACAGGCCTCGAAAAGTCCTGAAATGTCTTATGCCGAAGAATACTTATCGCGGAAAAGTATTCCTATCAGAGGACCGACTTTTATGAGGGATTATCTTTCGGGGCGAAAGTGCACTGATTGTTGACGATTTCTTTTGCGGTATGGTTTTCCTTGTTGATAACTGAGATGATAAAGTTCTCTGGAATCTGCTCACATGAGCCGTCCGGTTTGAATATGACTACGGTGAATCTGTTATTATTGTTCCAGGAGACTTTTTTGCTGAAGTTGACGCGTGTTATTGAGTGATAATTTTCATCGTGGTTGAAGTCCTTTCCTATGTCGTATCCTTCGTTATGCATGGAAAACAAATAGCCTGTTTTATCATTTTGGGCAGCTTCTCTGGCAAGGGTCATGTTTTTAATGAGGTCCTGTGTGACAGTTTCGATTTCCGCAGAAGAGTTCATTACATTCGGTTCAGCATAATGTGGAGTACCGGAGCCTATTGCAAACAGTTTAACTGTGACTGCTCCTGTGGCTATGAAGAACAGGCTGAGAAATAGTATTCTTTTCAGACTCATGGTTTCCTCCAAATATAATAATTAGCAAATGCTAAATTATATTATTTCCATGATTTTGTCAATATTTTTGAACGGGATCCGGGAATAGTTTGACAAAACAGTCACTCATTGGATAGCTTATATCGAAAAAACTTACCTGTTCAGATTAAAATTTTTCTTTGAGGTTATTATGGAAATAATAAGAATACCGCGTATCATGCAGGATACAGCCAAAGGGTATAGTTTGCGTGGAAAATCAACAGGTTTTGTCCCGACCATGGGAGCGCTTCATGAAGGTCATCTGAGCCTGGTCAGGAGGGCAAGACAGGAAAATGATATAAGTGTAGTAAGTATATTCGTTAATCCAATACAGTTTGGGCCATCTGAGGATTTTCAGAAGTATCCAAGGGATATCGAAGGAGATGCAGAGAAGCTTCGCAGGGAAGGGGTGGATATCCTTTTCATGCCTGACATCGCTGCAATGTATCCTAAAGGGTTTGTTACTCATGTTGAGGTTGGAGAGATTTCCGAGAAGCTCTGTGGTGCATTCAGGCCAGGTCATTTCAGGGGTGTTGCGACTGTTGTTGCAAAACTCTTCAATATTGCGAAACCGGTCAGGGCATACTTTGGGCAAAAGGATTTTCAGCAGACTGTTGTTATCAGCAAAATGGTTAAGGACCTTGCCATGGATATCGATGTCGTGACATGTCCGACGATACGGGAGCGGGATGGTCTTGCAATGAGTTCCAGAAACGCATACCTGAATGAAGGACATAGAGAGGCATCTACCGTAATCTACAGGTGTCTAAGAGAGGCTTCGGATTTGATCAAATCTGGTATAATAGATATACAAGCTGTCGAAAGGGCAATGCAGGAGGGACTCCTCAGAGAATCTGCTGTTTCAGGGATTGATTATGCCGGCATATACGACCCGGAAACCCTTAATGAGCCTTCTGAGATAAAGGAGGCTATGCTCCTCGCCGTTGCAGTGAGAATCGGAGATACAAGGCTCATAGATAATATTTTTATAAATGTGAAGAAAGAGAGGTAACCTGAATGTTCCAGAGAGTCCACATTCAGATACTTGACAACCCTACGGAAGTTGTCCTCTTTGATGATAGTTCGTCAGATGTGGCAGGAACAAATAAGATACTGTCAGATGAACTCTCCAAGGAAATGAATTACTTTTATCCTTCCGTCGTGTGTGTGGAATATGTTGACCTGTTCATGGACGGAGAGGAAGAGTTTGACGATATAAAGGAACTTTTAAGAATGGGTGCACTCAATACCCCTGTTGTTTTAATAAACGGCGTTTTGAAGATACACGGTGGCATCCCTGCTTCAGTGATCAAAAGGGAAGTGGAAAAGCTCATTTCTTCAGGGCCGGTACATTAAACCGCAAAAATAGCCACAGGCGATTTACTTTATACCAGACAGTTTGAAGTTCCTGCACATTTCGTTCTATAACATAAACCCCCAAAAACTGAAGTCCAAATAGAACTGTTGATTTTTGTTCTTCATTGATATTTGAAAATTTCCGATTCACAGTAACGTTTTAAGAGCAAGGCCAATAGCGCGCAGTTCAAACGATAAGTATCATATTTGAAGCGCCTTACGACTTTATGCAGACTATAAGTGATTTTCCTTGATCATACCCTCAAAATAAATTGTACTAAATAGTAACAAATTTGTTATATTAGATCATGTGGGTCGTCAAATATGATGAACGACTTCAAGAATGGCTGGAGACTATCCCTGCTGATATAAAGGCAAAAGTGCTGGGGATCGTGGATATGCTTGTTATGTTCGGCCCTCATAATGTCAGGGAACCTTATGTAAAGCACGTGGAAGGGCAAAAAAAGCTTTTCGAGATAAGAGCGAAAGGGAAATGGAATTGCAAGGGTATTCTACTGCACGATTGCCGGGCAGAAGATCATATTGCTCCATGGATTCATAAAGAAGACGGTTGAAACGCCGAAAAGAGAAATAGATATTGCTACAAAAAGGATGCAGGAGGTGATGCATGGCTAAACTCAAGGATTTTAAAAAGTTAAAGGATCAGTGGCTTAAAGATGCCGAGATACGGAAAGAATACGAAGCTTTGAAAGCAGAGTTCCAGTTAGCAGAGGAACTTATCAAGGCGCGAACGAAAGCAAAAGTGACACAGGCAGAACTTGCCAGAAGAATAGGGACAAAGTCTACTGCCATATCAAGATTAGAGTCCCCTAATTATGGAAAGGCTTCTATTTCCATGCTGAAAAAGGTTGCCCAGGCTCTCGGTTGTGAATTGCAAATACGTCTTGTGCCAAAACACCAATGATTTGAAACACATTTTGTTTATCACTTTCATGAGTGTTGTTGATTGTTCAACAGGTTTGGAGGTGGAAATGTGGATTATTCGGGAAAATTTGGAGGGGGCTGTTATCTGTAAACTGACAGGAAGATATCCTCTTTCTCATGCCTTAATGTTGCAGACCGAGAAAGCTCGTTAATCGTAAAATACAGGATCTCTTCAGGCTTCACATAAAACAGTTCAACGCTTCTCTGCGGAACATAATAAGTGAGGAGATTAACGTAAAGAGCTTCACGGCACAGCTTAAAAAGGATTTTAAGTACATTCTTCATGGATTCCTCAACCCCTGCGATCCTGAGGTTGAATACACCGCAGATAAAAATGAGATCAAACTCCCTGTTGAACTCTGACTCTTCTATATCTGTGGCAATAAACTCTGTCTCCGGGAATTTGCTCCTGGCCAGTTTGATCAGATTTTCGTTAACATCAATGCCGGAGTAATTGACAGAAATGCCCCTGTCTTTCAGAAATCCATAGAAGTCTCCCTTGCCGCATCCGAAGTCGAGGATCGTTTTACCCGAAAGGTCTCCTGCAATGTTCAAAAGGGTTTCATATCTGCGGAGTTGTCCTCCGGGCGTCCACCTGACAGCCTGTGGCTTGTCACCGAAGTCTTTCAGATGTCTGTTGTAGAAGGATAAGAGCTCCTTTTTACCGAGGGCATCCATGTCAATAATATGGTATCATACATAGATAAAACAGTGTGCATGTGATGCATTTTAATCAAAGAATTCCTCGATGCTCTGCATCGGGGTATTGAAAATCGTCATTCCCGCGAAGGCGGGAATCCAGAAGAAAGAAAATCTGGATTCCGCATCAAGTGCGGAATGACAACCTATAGCAGGCATTATTATTTGTTGATACCTCGTCCCGAAAGCCTTCGGGACTGCGGGGTAGTTCATTAAAATTCAAAAGGGGTTTTATGGAAGATTTTACGTACAAGGAATATACCGAAGAAGAAAATGAGATTTATAACAAGGCCATGGATGAGATAATGGCGGCGTTGAAAAAAGGCCGGAAATTCAATGAAGCATGCAGTGGCATAAATGTTGAGGACAAGGAGCTAAAAAGCTATATTGAAGACGATGCGCTCAAGATAATTATTGCGGATATGCATTACGTGAAAGGTCTTTCATTGCAGAATGTCGCTGACGATTTAGAGGTTTCGATAGAAATAATAAACAGGGCAAATGCCGAGATGATGGAAGACGTTGCGATGACTACAACGGAGTTATATAAAATAAACAACCCTGAACGTCCGATAGGGAATGCATAGGAGAGGATATGGAAGAACAGAAAAAGAGAGTCAGACTTTACTCACTGAGCACATGCCCCACATGTAAAATGGTAAAAAAATTCCTCGATGAAAACAAGATCAAATATGAAATTACTGAGGTGGACCTGCTTGACAGCGGTGAGCAATGGCTTATGTCTAAAGAAGTCAGAAAGTATAATCCTGCAGTGACTTACCCGACCCTTGTTGTAGAAGAAGTTATCCTCGGGCTCGACGAAGAAGCCATAAAAAAGGCGTTAGACTCAGAATGAGCCCTGAGAGGCTTTACGAGATCCTGAGCAAATATGCTGAATCGCAGGGGGGCCAGCTCAATAAGGATAAAAAATACGTCCTGGCAATACTGGAAGGGCTTCTTACCAATGAATCGCGGTACGGATACCGTTCCTGCCCCTGCCGTCTCGCAGCAGGCACAAAGGAAAAGGATGCTGACATCATATGCCCTTGTGTATACAGAGACCCTGATATAAAAGAGTATGGAAGCTGCTACTGCGGGCTCTATGTTTCAGGAGAATGGAATGAAGAAAAGGTCCGGCATGTCAGAGTGCCCGAGAGGAGACCTGTTAAATACTAAAAGCGGATGCTGTCTTGTCAATCAATCTTGTATAAAGGTATAATTTTGGACAATTCATCAGAAATACTACGTTTGTCCGGAGGGAAAATACATGAACCATAATACAAATCACACGATATCTCTTTTGCTTGAGATCGGAACAGAAGATTTACCGGCAAGGTTTATACATCCTGCCCTCCAGCAGTTAAAAGAAAACACCGCTAAAATATTGAAGGAAAATTACATAGCGTTTTCTGAGATCAGAACATATGGAACTCCGCGGAGAATGGCTGTTATTACCGATGGCATTCCAGTTATGCAGGAAGACAGGACGCGGGAAGTATCCGGCCCTTCCAAAAAGGCTGCTTTCGATGCAGACGGCAGGCCGACAAAGGCAGCAACAGGATTTGCCCAATCGCAGGGTGTGAGTGTAGAAAGCCTCATGATTAAAAATAAAGACAAAGGTGAATACGTAGTTGCTGTCATAGAAGAGAAGGGTCTGCATGTCAGGGAAGTACTGCCGGAACTCCTGAAGAAAATCGTGCTTTCGATTTATCTGCCGAAATCCATGAGATGGGGCAACAACAACATGAGATTTGTCAGACCCATTCGATGGTTGCTGTCTCTGCTCGATAAGGAGATTCTCAGTTTTGAGATAGAGGGTATTAAAAGCAGCAACAGTACGAGGGGGCACAGATTTTTGTCGCCTGCCGCCTTTCAGGTAAAGGAGATTCCGAGCTACAGAAAATTACTCAGCAACAATTGCGTTCTAGTTGACCCTGAAGAGAGAAAGAGGATCATAATCGAGAAGACAGACGATCTCCTATCATCTCTTGGTGAAAGACGTGTTGATGATGAGGAACTACTTAATACGGTTGTGAACCTTGTTGAATATCCTGTCCCTGTCCTTGCAACATTCTCAGAAGATTATCTTACCCTTCCGAAGGAACTGCTCATCACAGTAATGAAAGGCCATCAGAAATACTTTGCGGTTGAAAATAAGGATGGCAGGATTACGAACCGTTTTGTTGTAGTCAGCAATACCAGTGAAGACAACGCAGATACTGTTAAGACAGGTGCGGAACGGGTTATAAGAGCAAGGTTCGAGGATGCACGATTTTATTTTGACGAGGACAGAAAAAAGCCCCTTTCAGAAAGGATAGAGGAACTCAAAAAGGTAACTTTTCAGGAAAACCTCGGCAGTATCTATGATAAGACAGAGAGAATGGCATCTATTGCAGAATTTCTTGCTGAGCGGCTTTTTCCTTCAGCAAAAAACAGCCTTGTCCGTGCCGCATGGCTTGCAAAAACAGATCTCATCACAGGTGTTGTCAGGGAATTTCCGGAACTGCAGGGGATTATGGGCAAGTACTATGCAGTGCATGATGGAGAGGAAAAGGAAGTTGCAGAGGCTCTCGAAGAGCAGTATCTCCCGACACATTCAGGCGGAAGACTGCCGCAGACAGACGTTGGAGCGCTTCTCAGCATGAGTGATAAAATTGATAATATATCTGCCTTCTTTTCCGTAGGGCTTACACCTACCGGTTCCGAAGATCCGTTTGCATTACGAAGGCAGGCGCTCGGCATTATTGCGATACTCCTGCAAAAAGGTTATGGTCTGCCTTTGGATATCCTGGTAGAGAAGGCACTGCAAACACTATCAGGCGTAAAAGATCTGCAAGAAGTAAAAGGGAAGATACTGAAATTTTTTGAAAACAGATTAGAAATCATATTTTCGGATCATGGATACAGTCCTGACATTGTGCAGTCCGTACTCTCTTTATCACGCAGCGTACAATTGAGAGAGATAAGTGAAAGACTGGATGCTCTCAGGAAATTCAAAGATGACAGAGTATGTAATGATTTCCTGGCAGCTGTAAAACGTGTAAATAACATAATACCAAAAACAGAAGTCCCTGAACTGAAAGCAGATCTGCTCATGGAAGAGCCGGAGAAACAGCTTAAGGAGAAGCTTGATTCTGTCCGTCATGACCTCCCGGTTATTCTGAACGACCGGAAATATTATGATGCAATCATTCTCCTTTCTTCTCTTACAGATTCTGTTAATAATTTCTTTGACAAAGTCCTTGTTATGGATAAGAACGAAGAGATCAAAATGAACAGGCTGTCTTTGCTGAATGAGATATGGAGAACTGTATCAACGATTGCTGATTTCTCAAAGTTATCTGCCAGTCAGTAACTCTGAAATCTGAGCTCGGATGTCAATTTCTCAAACTCCTGTGGTGATACAGGTTTGCAATAATATAGTGTAAACCTGCTTCCGGAACCTATTTCTCCCACCTCTACATGCAGGTTTAAGTTAAAATAAAAAATGACTCCTGCAGGAAGGTTTCCGGCATTACAGTATAGGGATTTCAGACTCTTCTGGTTTGGACAGATCATATCCCTGTCAGGCACATGGATGCAGTCAGTTGCGCAGGGATGGCTTGTTTACAGCCTCACAAAGTCGCCTTTCTATCTCGGCATGGTTGCTGCAGCCGGGTCACTGCCGATTCTTTTATTTACCCTTTTTGGAGGTATAGCAGCAGACAGGTTCAGGAAGAGAAACTTGCTCCTGATGACACAGGCGTTATCGATCATACCTGCCATTTTTCTGGGTATCCTGATCGATATCAATTTAATTGCCGTCTGGCAGGTTGCAGCATTAGCGGCTTTCCTCGGCATTGTAAACGCCTTTGATGTTCCTGCAAGGCAGTCTTTCATCATAGAAATGGTAGGCAAAGGCAGTCTCACAAATGCGATAGCCCTGAATTCTGCTGCATTTCATGGAGCCCGCATGACAGGCCCTGTTATAGCCGGCATAGCGATTGCCCATCTCGGTATTTCAGCATGTTTTTACCTGAATGCAATCAGCTTTATAGCGGTCATTATTGCGCTTTCAAAGATAAAAGCAAAGGGTGAAATAATTGGAAGCTCGAACGGGATCATGAAAGATATCATAGAAGGAATACAGTATATTAAAAGTAAATCCGAAATCTACAGGAGTATTATTCTCATAGCCGTATTCAGTCTCGCAGGGATGCCGTTCATCACATTGCTTCCTGTATTCGCAGGGGAAATATTCCAAAAAGGACCTGAGGGTTTTGGTTTCCTCGTAGGTGCGACAGGCGCCGGTGCATTAACAGCAGCTTTTTTGCTTGCATTCAGGGGTGACATAAAAGAGAAAAGCAGGTTCATATCTTTTTCCGCGCTCTGTTTTTCGATCCTGCTCTTTGTTTTTTCGTTTTCCACGAATTTCTATCTCTCTGTAGTTATTCTCGTATTCATTGGCTGGGCTTTAGTGAGTTTATTTGCAACTATGAACAGTTTTATACAGCTTTCTGTACCTGATAATCTCAGAGGACGGGCAATGAGTGTTTATACATTTGTATTCCTGGGAACAGCTCCGATAGGGAATTCTATTATGGGTACATTGGCAGATTCTATCGGAACTGTTAGGGCTGTGACAATTGCATCTGTTATCTGCCTTATTGCAGCTATCAGTTTCTCTGTGAAAATATCCCGGGATAAGTGATATATTAAGTTCTTATGAAAATCCTTGCAATAGAGACATCAACAATGCTCGGAGGGATAGCAATTGCTGATGATTCAGGGCTTATCGCTGAGGTAAGGCTGAATGTCAGATCAACACATTCAGAAAGGCTGATGACTGAAACAGACCACCTCCTGAAACAGTCCGGACTTATGATATCGGATATCGATGTTTTTGCCGTAGCAACAGGTCCGGGTTCATTCACTGGATTGAGAATTGGCCTGAGTACTGTAAAAGGTTTTTCTTATGCAACAGGAAAACCCATAGTTTCCGTGCCGACCCTTGAGGCGTTTGCATGGAGTTTCCCTTACTGCAGACATCCTGTATGCGCCATGCTTGATGCAAGGAAAAAGGAAGTCTACACAGCATTGTTCCAGTGGGACGGTGAGGGTTTTACAAGATTGATAGACGAGGTTTCGATAAAGGTAAATAGGATGTTAGAAGATATAAGGCTATTATCAGTTGGAAAAACAATTTTTACCGGTGAAGGGTCACTTCTTTATAAAGATGAGATAGTCAATATAATGGGTGAAGATGCGATCTTTGCATCGATAGACAAGATGATACCTGCACCGTCAAATGTCGCGGCCATTGCTATGAAAAAGGCCTTGAGGGGGGAGTTTTCTGAACCCGTAAGCCTTGTCCCGTTTTATTTAAGGAGATCAGAAGCTGAGATAAAACGGGATGACTGAGATACTTACCCGTAAGATGGAGGAAGATGATATCCCTGCTGTTTTGAAAATTGAGCGGATGTCATTCAGCACCCCATGGTCCGAATATTCTTTTCTGACCGAAATCTATAAAAAATATGCTTTCACAAGAGTTGCTCTGTCTGAGGGGAATATTATCGGATATGTCTGTGTGAACTTTGTGCTTCATGAAGCGTATATCCTGAACCTTGCAGTGGATCCTGACTTCAGACGACGTGGTGTGGCAACTCTGCTGATGGATGAGGCGCTAAGGGAATTGAAAAAGGAAAGCTGTGTTTTTATATATCTTGAGGTCAGGGTTTCGAATGCCGGCGCAAGAGAATTTTATGAGGGTTTTGGGTTTAAGCCTGCCGGCATAAGGAAAAAATACTACGCATCACCAAACGAGGATGCACTTCTTATGATGGGAAGGATTTAAGAGGATTCAAGGGTCCCAGGATTCGAGGGTTCCAGTGCATACAGTAAAACTTGCCAAACCTTTAATTCTTTTTATTTCTTACGCAGTTCACTCGAATCCTTGACTCCTCGAATCCTTGAACCCTTGTCTTTCCTTATTTCCAGACGCCTTTTATCCCTGTCCCGCATTTCAGGCACTGTCCGTCCTTGATATTGTTTTCAACGATGCTGAATCCGAGACGCCTGATCAGGAGTTCACTGCAATTATGACAATAAGTGTTCTCTCGGCCTTCACCGGGGACATTCCCTTCATAAACATATTTGAGGCCTGCCTCAAGTCCGATCTCCCTTGCCTTTTGAAGTGTTTTTACCGGTGTCCTCGGCGTGTCCATCAATTTGTATGTAGGATAAAACTGTGTCACATGCCATGGGATGTAAGGGTCAACTGATTTAATGAACCCGGCGATATCCCGCAAGTCTTCCTCAGAGTCGTTGTGATCCGGTATTATCAGGGTTGTGACTTCAACCCAAACGCCGAGTTCTTTCATAAGCCGTATCGTTTCTTTTACAGGCTCAAGCCTTGCGCTGCAGATTTTCCTGTAAAAATCATCGTTGCCCTTAAGGTCAATATTGTTCCCATGAAGGTAAGGGGCAATAACCCTTGTTGCCTCCGGGGTTGTATATCCGTTGCTGACAAAGACATTCTTAATGCCTTTCCGGTGTGCGAGTTTCGCACAGTCATAAGCGAATTCAAAGAATATGGTAGGTTCAGTATACGTATATGAAATGCTCTCACACCCGTTCCTTGCGGCTGCTTCCACAATATCCTCTGGTGTGACAGTCTGCCCGGGGATGTCTTCATGTTCCATTGGGTACTGTGAGATCTCAAAATTCTGACAGTGCTCACAGCGGAAATTGCAACCTGCAGTTGCGATCGAAAATGAAGTTGAAGAAGGAAGGAAATGAAACAGGGGCTTTTTTTCTATAGGGTCAATATGCATCGAGATAACTTTCCCATAAACAAGGCTGTGTAAAGTCCCGTCGATGTTTTTACGAACATGGCATATCCCTCTTTTACCTTCTTTGATTGTACAGTGATGTGAACAGAGGAAACACCTGACTTTCTTCTCATCCAGCTTTTCATAAAACATTGCTTCTTTCATAATTAAATTATAGCAATTAATCCGAAAAATACATCTATTTTTTGGTTTCCTAAATGATATTATATTACATTACTAAATATCTTTAAGAAGAAAGGACGGCTATATTCAGCTGATCTGATATGGGCTTTAGCATGAACATAAAGAAGTGGATATTCGGAAACCCCTATATGCATTCGAAAGAAGCTATTGCATCCGAACTTTACAACATCAGATGGGCCATTGAAAACGATAAGGGATATATTGAAAGGATTCTTAAAACGGGAATTTCACAGTTTTTACTGAAACATATGGAAAGCCTGTCTTTTGCCCGTATCATCGATGTCGGGTCAGGTCCTGTATCATATCTGCTGAATTTTGTCAGACAGAACAGCGATCGTTTTGAGTTGACTGCTGTGGATGCCCTTGCTGATGAATATGCAGAGATAATGGAGGAATACAGCGATGTTCCCCGGAATACAGCATGTTATGCCGAGGAACTTGACAAGTATTTTCAGCCGGAAATATTCGACATTGTTTTCTGTTCTAATTCTCTTGACCACACTATAGATATTGCAAAAAGCCTCGAGAATATGTCTTTTGTTTTAAAAGATGACGGTTTTATCTACCTTCTGTGCAATATCAACGAAAAAGACAGGACATCAGGAGACGGGATGCATTACCATAACCTTAACTTGACTGACGGTAGTCTTAACAATCATGGGAACCCTGTTCACATGCCGCATCTGAGGATCTGTGACTTCAAAATACATATTCAGACGTGGACTGTCGGGGCGGAAGTATTTGATGTGCCCCGGTTTGAACTGATACTCCGCAAGAACATTTAATACGTATTATTTCCCGTGCATGAAATTCATTCCGCCGGGCATCTGTGGCATGTCCATCTTCTGATATCCTGCAGGGATTTCAAAAAGACTGTTGGGCTGAGAACCGATCCTGACATTCCTGAATTCCTGAATCCATGCCCCGTCTGTTGCTGCTGTCTTCAGAGGGAAGTTTATATCTGTTGCTATCCATTGGTAAACCTGATCTGTCCTGTTGCCGGACTTATAGGTGATCAGATATTTTTTTGTCGGATGTCCGTCAATGGTCTCAGAGCCTAACAGTTTCCTCTCTGTTTCACCCTCAAATTTATCTTCGACCATTGGTCTGTTTTTCAGGTCAAACGGCATCTCCATATACATCTTCATGGCAGGCATAATGTTCCATGCGACCTTCTTGTCCGTCCTTGTTATGACAATCATATCTTCGTGAGCCTTCATCTCCATCCTGAACCTGTCCGGCTTATAATAGAGTTTGCCCGTGATTTTTTCTCCACCTTTATGTGTTGTGACTGTATCAGCAGAGAACTCCATGGCAACAGCTGAATTAATAAATAGAGATATAAAGAATAAAACGCTGAAAATCTTTTTTAACATTATGCCCTCCTGTTTCGGTTATAACAGATTTGTGTTTATTAAAGTTTTTAATACCCCACAGTCTCTGCTGTGGGGATTCCATGAATCCCCTTTGAAGGGGGTTTGGGGGTAGATATCAAAAATCTACCGAACGATACCCCGCCGTCTCTGCGGCGGGGAGTCTTCATTTTATTTAGAGTCTGTTTATAAAGTACGATTCCGATAAAAATCGTCATTCTCGCGAAGGCGGGAATCCAGTGTTTTCAATGCCTTCTGGATCCCCCGGTCAAGAGGCTGTGTCGCAATTATGTGTGTGAG
>JBAQLU010000047.1:0-9542 GCA_049302065.1 Thermodesulfovibrionales bacterium | reverse complement strand
CTGCGTCCAAAACTGCAAAAAACACATCGTGGACGTTATCTTAGCAGAATAAGTACGTGGATTTTAGTGAAGTCCTCATACTGGACGTCGACAGATTGGGTTTATAAATACTTTTGCAAGAGGCTCTAACGACTACTATTTCGTCTCCTTCTGTAACCTTGCCACCTTTGAGAACCTTAACGAAAATTCCCTCTTTTGGCATTACACAGTCACCGGCCTGTTTGTATATCTCGCATCGGGTATGGCATACCTTGCCAATCTGGGTCACCTCAACCTCTATATTGCTGCCAATTATCATTTTGGTGCCCACAGGAAGTTTCAGAAGGTCAATGCCTTCTGTTGTGATATTCTCGGCAAAATCACCCGGATTGACTTTCAGCCCTTTGTCCTGCATCTTCTTAATGCTTTCGAGGGCCAGAAGACTTACCTGTCTGTGCCATTTGGAAGAGGCATGCGCATCGCCTTCCATGCCAAAGTCTGTTTTTAGAAAGGCTTCGATAGCAGGCTTCTTCCTGACGCCCTTTCTGTCACTGATATTGACAGAGATTACCCTGCCTCTCAATTTATGTCCCCATTTCCCAGCTTTCCAGATATTTTTTCTGCTCTGCAGTTAATAAGTCTATCTTAATCCCCATAGCCTTAAGCTTGAGGAATGCAATCTTCCTGTCGATATCCTCAGGCACGCTGTAAACCTTCTTTTCGAGCTTTTTATAGTTTTTCACCATATATTCGGCACAGAGTGCCTGATTGGCGAAACTCATGTCCATAACAGAAGACGGATGTCCCTCTGCTGCGGCCAGATTAATGAGCCTTCCTTCTCCGAGAAGATATATCCTCCTGTTGTTTTTCAGAGTAAACTCTTCCACAAAGTCTCTTATCATCCTTCTGCCCTTAGACATCTTTTTCAGATCATCGATAGATATCTCAACATTAAAGTGTCCTGAATTGCAGAGTATCGCCCCATCTTTCATTGCCGCAAAGCATTCCTTTGAAATTACAGCAATATCTCCGGTTGCGGTAACAAAGATATCCCCTATTTTTGAAGCCTCCCTGATCGGCATTACATCAAATCCATCCATTGTTGCCTCGAGAGCCCTCAAAGGATTTCCTTCTGTCACAACCACCTTTGCACCCATACCTTTTGCCCTCATCGCAATGCCTTTACCGCACCATCCATAACCGGAAACAACAAAAACAGAACCTGCAATCAGTCTGTTTGTCGCCCTCATTATCCCGTCAATCGTACTCTGTCCGGTTCCATACCGGTTATCAAAAAGGTATTTTGTATATGCATCATTCACGGCAATGATAGGGTATTTCAGAACCCCTTTTTCTGCCATAGCCCTCAGGCGTATAACCCCTGTTGTAGTTTCTTCTGTGCCGCCTATAATGTTACTGAGCATTTCTTTCTTTGTCGTGTGAAGGGTTGAAACGAGATCAGCTCCGTCGTCCATTGTCATATGAGGCTTTGTTGAAAGCACATCGTTTATATGTCTGTAATAAGTCTTATTGTCTTCGCCTTTAATCGCAAAAACCGGTATATTAGAAAATTTTACAAGTGAAGCAGAAACATCGTCCTGTGTGCTTAATGGGTTGGAAGCGCAGAGAGAAACTTCTGCACCACCGAACTTCAGGGCTTCCATGAGATTAGCTGTCTCTGTCGTAACATGAAGGCAGGCAGACAACCTGAAACCTTTTAATGGTTTCTCTTTCTGAAAGCGTTCCGCTATAGTCTTCAGTACAGGCATCTCCTGCGCAGCCCATTCTATGCGCAACTTGCCTTTTTTTGCTAAATTAATGTCCTTAATATCGTGTTTTACCATTTATCCTCCAGATGTGTTCATTGAGTTTTTAAGCGGGTTCAATTTTGTAAATTGAACCCTATTGTTTGATTATCTATAAAACATCAGGTTCAGGTTACAAACCTAAACCTGCAAGAGACCAGGTTTTAGAAAATCTTGACCTTAACCTTAGCCTTAACCTGATTCTTATAGTCCTGCTTCCTTCCTTAAAGTCTCTGCCATGTCTGTCTTTTCCCAGGTAAAATCGGGATCATTCCTGCCGAAGTGACCATAGGCAGCTGTCTTCTTGTAGATCGGTCTTCTAAGATTCAGGGTATCTATCATGCCTTTGGGTGTGAGGTTAAAGTTTTTCCGGATCAGTTTCACGATATTTTCCTGCGCGATCTTGCCGGTCCCGTAGGTCTCTGCGAGTACCGAAACAGGCTCAGGTACCCCTATCGCATAAGCGATCTGCACCTGGACCCTGTCAGCAAGTCCGGCAGCAACGATATTTTTTGCTATGTACCGGGCCATGTAAGAGCCTGACCGGTCAACCTTTGATGGATCTTTTCCCGAGAAGCAACCTCCTCCATGGCTTCCAACACCACCATAACTGTCTACGATGATCTTCCTGCCTGTAAGTCCTGTATCACCCATTGGTCCGCCGATAACGAATCTGCCTGTTGGATTTACAAAATATTTGATATGCTCCTCATCGAGAATTTCAGGAGAAATAGTAGGTTTTATGACCTTCTCGATGACATCTTCATGGATCTCTTTCAGGGTAACATCAGGGCTATGCTGTGTTGAAATAATAATGCTGTCTATCCTTAACGGTTTGCCGTTTCTGTATTCAACGGTAACCTGAGTCTTGCCATCCGGCCTTAAATAACCGAGGATGTCCTTTTTTCTCACTTCAGCTAATCTCATAGCAAGTTTATGTGCGAGCAGGATCGGGAGCGGCATAAACTCCGGCGTTTCGTTACAGGCAAACCCGAACATGAGACCCTGGTCACCTGCACCGCCGGTATCTACACCAAGTGCGATATCTGAGGACTGACCATGAACAGAGGTTATTACAGCACATGTTTCATAATCAAAGCCGTATTTTGCCCTTGTATAGCCTATGTCTTTTATTGTCTCTCTGACAATATCAGGGATCTCAACATAGCAGTTAGTTGTTACCTCACCTGCCACAAATGCCAGACCTGTTGTTACGAGTGTCTCACAGGCTACCCTTGCAAAAGGGTCTTTTGCAAGTATTGAATCCAGAATAGCATCTGAGATCTGATCAGCTATCTTGTCCGGATGACCTTCTGTAACAGACTCTGAAGTGAAAAAATAGTTTTTCCCTAACATGCTTACCCCCTGAGAATTCAAAATATAAGACTTAAATTAATATAAATATTAACATAATTTATATACTATCCACTATAAGAAAATCTACTGATAGGGTCATATTATGGGATTCGATCAAGCCGGCAACCCTCAGCTGTCCTTGTGGTATTCCTGGATAGACCTTATGTGAACCTGCTGTTCCCTGAGCTTTTCTATCGCATTCACTGCTGCCACTGCACCTGATATTGTAGTGGTGAACGGCACTTTATATTGAAGTGCATTCTGTCGTATTGAAAAAGAATCTCTTTGTGCCTGCGTGCCGCTGACGGTATTTATGACAAAATGGACCTCCTTGTTTTTGATTAAATCCACAATATGAGGTCTTCCCTCTGTAACCTTATTAATGACTTTGACAGCCAGGCCATTCTCTTTGAGATACTTTGCTGTACCTCTGGTTGCAACGACATCAAACCCGAGTTCAAGGAGCTTCCTGACTATTGGAACAGAAAGAGGTTTGTCTTTATCTTTCAGACTTATGAATACTTTGCCTGATAATGGGATCATATTGCCTGATGATATCTGGGATTTTCCATAGGCAAGACCAAAATCATCATCTATTCCCATAACCTCTCCGGTAGATTTCATCTCAGGACCGAGTATCGTATCAACTCCATAAAACCGGTCAAACGGAAAAACAGCCTCTTTTACTGCGATATGCCTTATATGCTTTTCTTCTGTCAGCCCAAGTTCCCGTAAAGTCTTGCCGGCCATCAGCTTTGCTGCTAATTTTGCAAGCGGAATACCGGTTGCCTTTCCAACAAAGGGGATCGTTCTCGATCCCCGCGGATTTACCTCAAGGACAAAGATGTCCTGATTTTTTACAGCGAACTGAACGTTCATCAATCCGATTACCTTCAGTTCTTTTGCAAGGGCCTTTGTCTGTTTCTCTATCTCCTTCACAATTTCCGGATTCAAAGAGTGCGGCGGGAGAGAACATGCTGAATCACCGGAATGAATACCTGCCTCTTCGATATGTTCCATCACACCACCTATAATGACGTCAATGCCATCAGAAATGGCATCAACATCAACTTCAACAGCATCCTCAAGATACTTGTCAACAAGAATAGGATGTTCGGGAGACGCTTCCACTGCACGTTTCATGTATTCATATAATGTTTTTTCATCGTAGACTATCTCCATTGCCCTCCCCCCGAGCACGTACGATGGCCTCACCATAACGGGATAGCCTATTTTTTCAGCAGCAGACAAGGCTTCTTCAACAGACATTGCCGTGTCACTTTCAGCCTGTTTCAGATTCAGTTTATGGAGAAGTTCCTTAAACCGCTTTCTGTCTTCAGCACGGTCTATGGAATCAGGAGAAGTCCCAAGAATTTTCACTCCTGCATCTTCGAGCGGTACCGCAAGTTTGAGAGGTGTCTGACCTCCGAACTGGACTATGACTCCTTCCGGCTTTTCTGTCTCGATGATATTCAGCACATCCTCTATGGTCAATGGCTCAAAATAAAGCCTGTCCGCAGTGTCATAATCTGTACTGACTGTCTCCGGATTACAGTTGACCATTATTGTTTCGAAACCAAGTTCTTTCAATGCGAAAACTGCATGGACACAGCAGTAATCGAATTCAATGCCCTGTCCTATCCTGTTCGGTCCGGAACCGAGAATAACGATTTTTTTTCTATTGCTCGGATTAGCTTCACACTCTACAGTAGGGGCCGAGGATTCAAGGGGTCGAGGGGTCAAGGCTTGAACCCTTGAATCCTTGAATCCTGGAAGCCTATAAAAGGGTACTTCATACGTTGAATACAGGTATGGCGTGTACGCAGCGAATTCTGCCCCGCATGTATCAACCATTTTGTAAACAGCGCGGATATTATTCTGCTTTCTGAGATGCCTGATATCTGACTCCTGTACATTGAGTAACTGCGCAATCCTTTTGTCAGAAAAACCATATTGTTTCGCTTTACGTAATAAGGATTCAAAAGGTCGGGGATTTGAGGGGTCCTGTAAATGAATTGGCTTGTCACTTGAACCCTCGAATCCTTGAATCCTTGAACCCTGAATTTCTTCTTCCATGTCAATAATCTGCTTGATATTCTGCAGGAACCATGGGTCTATGCAGGTAAGCTCATAGATATCCTGAACGCTCATCCCCTCTCTCAGAGCCTGAGCGATATACCACACCCGCTCAGCATTCGGGGTTTTTAGTTTGGATTTGATAATATTGATATCAGAAGTGACACTTTCGAACCCGTGGCTGCCAATTTCAAGGCTTCTGATCGCCTTCTGCAAAGACTCTTTAAAAGTCCTTCCTATGGACATTACTTCACCGACTGATTTCATCTGTGTTGTAAGTGTCGGATCAGCTGCAGGGAATTTTTCAAAGGCAAACCTTGGAAATTTAGTAACGACATAGTCTATCGTCGGTTCAAATGATGCTGGAGTTTCTCTTGTTATATCATTCGGTATCTCATCAAGGGTGAGCCCGATGGCAAGCTTTGCAGCGATCTTTGCGATAGGGAATCCTGTAGCCTTTGAAGCGAGTGCAGAACTCCTCGACACTCTGGGATTCATCTCTATTACTGTCATCCTTCCGGTATCCTGATTCATGGCAAACTGGATGTTCGAACCTCCGGTATCAACCCCGATCTCGCGTATGATTGCAATAGAGGCATCCCGCATTCTCTGATACTCTTTGTCAGTAAGCGTCTGAGCAGGCGCTACGGTTATAGAATCGCCGGTGTGAATGCCCATCGGATCAAAGTTTTCGATAGAGCAGATGATGACAACATTATCCTTCCCGTCTCTCATTACTTCAAGCTCATATTCCTTCCATCCCAGTAGCGACTCTTCGACAAGGACCTTCCTGACCGGACTGAGTTTGAGCCCTCTTTCGAGTAATTCTCTGTACTCCTCCATATTGTATGCTATGCCCCCACCGGTCCCTCCGAGGGTAAACGAAGGTCTGAGGATGGCAGGGAATCCGATATCCTCTACTGCATCCAATCCATCTTTTAAGGAGCCAATATGAGATGACTTAGGAACCTCAAGGCCTATCTTTTTCATCGCCTCTTTAAAAAGTTCCCGGTCCTCTGCCTTTTTTATTGCATCGAGCTTTGCGCCAATGAGTTCAACCTTATATTTACTGAGAATCCCTTTGTCTGCAAGTTCAACTGCCAGATTTAAAGCAGTCTGCCCGCCCATGGTAGGCAAAAGGGCATCCGGCTTTTCTTTCTGTATGATTTTCTCGATGATATCCGCAGTCAATGGTTCTATATATGTTGCATCAGCCGTCTCCGGGTCGGTCATGATCGTTGCAGGATTCGAATTGACGAGCACAACCTGATAGCCCTCTTCCCGGAGCGACTTGCAAGCCTGTGTTCCTGAATAGTCAAATTCGCAGGCCTGACCGATGATTATCGGGCCGGAACCAATTAGAAGGATTTTCCTGATGTCAGTTCTTTTTGGCATATATTACCTGAAATTATCTCTAACTTTTTGTCATTATCATTCTGAGTAATCTCCCCTAACCCCTCTTTATAAAAGAGTGGAATAAATTGAACCCCCTTTTCTTCCGCACTCGGACGGATTCGCTGAGGCGAAAAAGGGGGATAGCGGGGGCTTACTAATTGTTATCTAAAATACACTATCTTTGACCCACCAAGATGAAGGGGTATGTCTGCTTTTGCAGACCATACATCTTTCTTAAAATATCTGTTATCAGCATAAGCAGAAAGAACTTTTCCAAAGAATACATAACATTCACCAGCCTCAACTGTCTTCCATAATTTGCATTCTATATGGCCGGCACAATCATTGATTATGGGAGCTCCCACCTTTTTAGCTGAAGAAGTTTTTATTTTTGCTTTTTTAAATTTGTCCGTATTTCTCCCGGATGATTTCCCGCAAATCCATAATGCAGGCAAGAGCTTCTTAGATGGAATATTAATGACGAACTCCTTTGTTTGCTTGATCAACTCTGCTGTATAGCTTTCCTTAGATACACAGATAACCAGTAGAGATGGTTCGTCACTCACAGGCGTTGCCCATGCACAGGTCATAACATTCGGGTTCCCGTCCTTGCTGATACTTGTGAGAAAGAATGTGATTTTAGGGTGTAACAAGTGGTAAATACCGGATTTTATTTCTGTCATCATATCTATTCCTTTCCTTCAATCATTTTTCTAAATCTCTTAAATATATGAGAAGAATCATTTGGACCTGGGCCAGCCTCGGGATGGTGCTGAACCGAAAAGACGGGCAACTCTACATGCTGCATCCCCTCTTCTGTTCCATCATAGAGATTTGTGTGGGTGAGCCTGACCTGACCGCCAAGACTCTTGATATCAACGCAATAGTTGTGATTCTGGGATGTTATTTCGACCCTTTCTGTCAATAAATCCTTGACCGGGTGGTTACCGCCATGGTGACCGAATTTCAATTTATATGTCCTTCCGTCCATTGCGAGGCCGAGTATCTGGTGACCAAGACATATGCCAAAGATAGGTTTCTCAGCCATAAGCTTCCTTGCATTATTAATGGCATACGTTACTGTCTGAGGGTCTCCGGGGCCGTTGCTCAGAATGATCCCGTCAGGGTTCATCTCAAGCACTGCCTCGGCAGGTGTTTGTGCAGGGACGACAGTGACATGAAAGCCGGTTTCTACAAGATTTCTGAGGATGTTGAATTTAATACCAAAGTCATAGACAACAACAAGCAGTGATAAGTGATGAGTGATAAGTGACGAGTCTTTGTTTTTAAAACTTTGAACTCCTGCAACAGCAGGCTGCCATTTCCATACGCCTTCTTTCCATGCATATGCCTCTTTTGTCGTTACATCTTTTACAAGATCAAAAGCTGATATCCCAGGATGTCTTCTGACCTTTTCTAAAAGACTTTCGGGATTAAGATCAACAGTTGAGATTATTCCCATCTGTGCACCGTAATCTCTTAAATGTCTTGTGAGTGCCCTTGTATCTAACCCTTCGATGCAGACGATTTTGTGATCCCTGAGATACTGACCAAGGGATTGAGAAGCCCTCCAGTTACTCGGGAAATCAATGTATTCTTTCACAATAAACCCCTCAACCCTGGGGCCGTACAATGACTCAATATCTTCTGTATTGATGCCGTAGTTCCCTATCTGCGGATACGTCATGGTAACGATCTGACCCTTGTACGAGGGATCAGTCAGAATTTCCTGATATCCTGTCATAGAGGTATTGAATACAACCTCACCAGTAGTCTCACCCTCACAGCCAAATCCCCTGCCTTCAAAAACAACGCCATCGGACAAGACCAAGAGAGCCCTGTTACTCATATATCTTTCCCTTACAAACGGTAAGAACAGGTGTTCCTTTTGTCATCCAGCCTTCGAAGGGGGTATTCTTTCCTTTTGAAACAAACTCGTCAGACCGCACAGTAAATTCCCTATTTGTATCTATGATGACCAAATCGGCATCAGAGCCAACTTTAAGATTGCCTTTGTTGATCTGTAAAATCTCTGCCGGATTGAGGGTCATTTTTTCGACAAGCTGATCCATCGTTAATGTTCCTTCCCCGACAAGCCTGAGACATAAACTCACCGCAGTCTCCAGTCCGGATATGCCAAAAGGGGCCATATCAAATTCACGCATCTTTTCATCTCTGTGATGGGGAGCATGGTCTGTTGCAATAACATCGATCGTTCCATCGCGTAACCCTTCTTTGATCGCTTCGATATCACGCTTAGTCCTTAATGGCGGATTGACCTTTGCGTTTGTGTTATATCCGCTGACTGCTTCCTCGGTAATGCTGAAATAATGCGGGCATGTTTCTGCTGTTACATGTACTCCACGCTTTTTCGCGTATCTGATTAAGTTTACCGAGCCTTCGGTGGATATATGGGCAATATGCAATCTCCCGCCCGTAAGTTCTGCAAGGAGAATGTCTCTGAAGATCATTATCTGTTCAGCTTCAGCAGGAATGCCTTTAAGTCCGAGCGTTACAGACATCAGCCCTTCATTCATCACGCCGCCTTCAGAAAGGGTTAAATCTTCAGAGTGAGAGATAATCGGCACACCAAATGCCTTTGAATATTCAAGGGCCCTTCTCATAATAAGGCTGTTCATAACCGGATGCCCATCATCAGAAAATGCTATGCAGCCCTCTTTCTTCATTGTCCCTATCTCTGCAAGTTCTTCACCTTTCTGGCCTTTTGTTATGGCGCCGATCGGGAGAACAGTGCAGTGACCTTCCTGAGAAGCCTTCCTCTTAATGAATTCTGTGACACTTGCGTTGTCATTCACCGGAAAGGTATTCGGCATGCAGCATACTGTTGTGAAGCCACCTTTGACTGCAGCCAGGGTTCCGGAACTGATCGTCTCCTTGTATTCAAAGCCAGGTTCCCTGAGATGCACATGC
>JBAQLU010000046.1:0-2260 GCA_049302065.1 Thermodesulfovibrionales bacterium | reverse complement strand
CGTCCAAAACTGCAAAAAACACATCGTGGACGTTATCTTAGCAGAATAAGTACGTGGATTTTAGTGAAGTCCTCATACTGGACGTCGACAGATTGGGTTTATAAATACTTTTGCAAGAGGCTCATTTTATATGAACTAAAGATAATGAGTGTTTAATATCTTTAAAACCGTCACCCAACTTTTTTATTACTTTTTCCTTTCCAGCATCAGAAAAAATCTTTTTTGTCCAAACTCTAATGATGTTATTGGGCATATGTTTGATATTCTCTTTATCATAATAGGAAGTACTGGAATCGGTTTCTCCTAAATATTCCCATTCAACCGCATAAGATAATGAGATAATAGTTAAAAGAAAAATTCCAGTAAACAATATTTTTAGATAATTTATTCTTTTCATAGATACCTCCCGTTAACAGATTGAATCATCTTTGCATTCCTTTGTTAGACTCTAAATCTTACTCGTTTGTAAACTGGACGTTTTCTCTGATTGTGTATGATACCAATGTACAAAAGGCCACCGGCACATTTTTCTTGTATGCTCTTTTGATTGGCCATACTGCTCCATTCTTCGCCTGGCCTCAATACGTATGGAATTGTTTTTCCGAGCGATGGATCTGTGTTAACAATAAATGCCTGCTTTTTCCCTCTGATTCTATTCCAAATGCTTTTAGTGTAATAACCGCAAAAATGTGTGATAGTTGTAGATGAATTTCCCCTATTAATAGCAGTTACAGAAATATATATATTATCTTCAGTGATTGGTTGTCGAGGGAATACCTGCATTTCTGGAGTCGCTCGAACATATACTCTGGCGCCAGATCGAATAGCCACAACAATATTCCAAATGACTGCAAGAGTGGCAACTATTGCACCCCACCATGCAGCAAAATCACTTGCAGACCATTTAGAAAAATCAATGCTCATTAGGGGACTTCTTACAGTGTAAAAACACTAACATTTATTTTTAAGCGTATTCTATATTTGATTAAAAAATTATAATTTCTCTTGTTGCCTCTCAAACCTATCTTTATGAATAGATTCTCGTCCCTCTTGAGCGTATTGTTGGGCTGTTTTTAATTTAAACTTTTTTTCAATCGCAGACATCGTTCTCAGACCTGATTCAAAGATTATCCATTTTTGGTTTCATTCAAAAGACATTCGTTGAAAGACATCGACTCTCTTTATAGGTAATTTTATAGTCTTTTTATCACAGATCATATTAAATATTTCTTCAGCAGGAATATTATCTATCCTCGAAAAATCAACAACAATGTCCAATCCCATAACATTACTAAATCGTCTGGATTCAATCAGCATTTTATTAAGAGATTCAAAAAAAGAAAATCCTTTCTTAATAAATCCCCTTATCATTGGTACATGCTCCCCACTTCGTAATACTCTGCCATTTAATATTTCAATATAACCCATATAATTCTGATATTCTTCTGTTAAATCTTCACGCTCCCATGTGCTTAAAGCAAAATAAATATCTTCAAGTGGTTTATATGGAATAAACCCAAGGTAACTAATATTTTCTTCTGCGGTAGTTACATTAAGTGAAATCAAGGTTTCCCTTTCTTTTATAAAGAACGATATTTGTCCAGGGATGACGTCATACAAAAGGTACTTTTTCAGTTCTTCAATCATACTGAGTGACCAAGTGCTTTGGCGTTGTTTTTTGTTTTTGTCTTTTTTGAACATAAATTCCTTCAAACGATTATCAGATTTTTTTCAAACTCTACCAAATATTACACCAACTTGGATTTTCCGGTTCCTGAAAGAATATAGCATAGTAAGGAACTACTTGAAAGAGAAATTATCGGCCTCGCATATCATAAAGAAGGAATATGATAATGAGCAATTCTACAGCAATTACAGCGAGGATGCTATTTGTTTCCATTGCCTTGCCTGCCACATTATGACTTGAAATCTGCATTATTATAACAGATACGAAAAGTGTGAAGTCCAGGAAGGAGCAAACCGGTCCAGAAATCTCTAAATGGATTTCTTTCTATGTGAAGGATTGCTCTCAGAGGGCTTCACAAAGGCGTTGACTACTGAAGTTATCTTGCAAAGCGAGGCTGATAAGAAACCTAATGCAGGAAAACCAAAACAGTTGGTAATTCTCATTTCCAGGCAATGAGAAACGACATGATAACTAATCAGTTCATAAGTAAAGCCACATACATCACCCTCCCCTTCATCCCCTCCCCTCAAGGGAGGGGTAGTATTACAACCCTCTCCCCTGGAGGTCTACGAC
>JBAQLU010000045.1:0-2487 GCA_049302065.1 Thermodesulfovibrionales bacterium | reverse complement strand
TTACTAAGGAGTTCATAAGTAAAACCACATCATATGCGAATGTTGTCATTATCCGGCTTGACCGGATAATCCAGGCTTCTTCTGGATTCCCCGATCGAGTCGGGGAATGACAATTATGTGGCTTTACTTATGGTCTTATTAGTAATTATGAAAAAGAATTAACTCATTTATATATGTTAGAAGAAGAATATCCAATCTTAAAAAATGCACCCATAACCGAAGCTCTAATTGACATTCGTGTTAAATTAAGGAAAGATTTTGATATTAGCCAACTGGAACCTATATATAACAAAATTTCTGAACAATATCTAATAAAAAAAATAGGAAAAAGACGTGAAGATAAAATAACAATCGAAGAAGGGAAACCAACTATCTCTGCAGGCGAAGAAATTGTATATGGTTATCGATATATTTCTGATGACAAGAAACAAATTTTTCAGGCAAGAATTGATGGCTTCACCCTTAATCGATTAAAACCCTATATAACTTGGGAAAATATGCGAGATGAAGCTTATAGATTGTGGAAAATTTATGCCGATTTTACTTCTCCCGAATTAATTACGAGAGTTGCTTTGCGTTACATAAACAATCTGAATATACCGATGCCAATTAAAGATTTTGGCGACTTTTTGACAGCTCCTCCAATAGTTCCAGAAAAATTACCACAAGAGGTGAGTAGTTTTTTAAATAGAGTAGAGATATATGAGCCGTCTCTTTCAGTTTTTGGAATAATTATTCAAGCACTTGAACAGATAATCGACCCCAAATTTGCTCCTATAATATTGGATATTGATGTTTTTAAACAGAAACAGGACGGATTTGAAGAAAAAGATGCATGGGAAACAATAGAAAAACTTCGCCATTTTAAAAATAAAATTTTTTTTAATAGTATTACTGATAAATTGAAGGAGGTATATAAATGAGCATAGCCGTTCCATGTAAAGAATGTAGAAGCTTTTCATACAATCCATTTATTGGCTCTGGACCAGATTCAGATTTTGAGAGCCTGAAAAAATATTATGATTATTATGATTATGTGGTTAATAGATTTAGAGAAACTGAAACAATAAGGGGTCCTTTAGAGAAAACACTCGAATCTCTTACGCAACTATATGAGGAATGTTCTGAAGAGGGTTGGGACGGATATAATGCGAATCCAATAACACAAGATGCATACTTTGAAGCAAAGAAAATAATTGACTTATTACCTATATATTCACTCCCTATGCCAGAAATAGTTCCCGAACCAGATGGCGGGATTGCTCTCGAGTGGTACAAAGCGAAACGCTTTGTTTTCATTATTAGCGTGATAGAAAAGAACGAAATTGTATATGCTGGTTTATTTGGACCTAACAAAACACACGGTACAGAATTTTTTATAGATAATCTACCTCAGAAAATTATTGAAAATCTGAGACGTTTATATTTTCAGGAATAAGAGAATTGTCACCTATATCATTATCAGAAATCTTATCAAGATTTATCTTACATAGAACAAACGTTAGAATTGACAATTCAATCCGACATGCCGCATTTATGCCAGATAGAAATGGCGAAACATCAGTATTTCGTACTTCTGAAATATCAGCAAATAACATATGGAATATCGGCAGAGAGGTAGCAAAAAGGAGAGACAAACCTTTAATAGGAAGAGCAGACATTATTACAGCTGTAGTTGTTTCAAATGGTTTACAAGCAGTTCCTCAAGAACCTCCTGAAAAACACGCAAACATCATTGGATGGTCAAGTGAAAAATCAGAACAAAAAGAAGTCGCTCTTATTTTAGCTTCAGAAGCCATTTTCCGTAGAAATGAAGCATCTTAGGTTTTCCTTTATTTTTTAAATATCTTCAAAAAACTACGACATTCTTTCGGATGTGACATTCCGAAGAACCCACGATTTGCAAAAGACATCTCCTTTGTGTGTTAGATGAAGAAATTTTGAATCGTCAAGTCTTTCCGATTTTAACACCTCGTAGGTGTATCGCGCATTCGGAGAAAACTGTCCGAGGTGTGAAGTACTCAGTATGTCTGTTGGGGCGAATTTGGATGAGATATTCTGGCTCATCCATTTATGGAGTGATGCGAGTCAGCTTTTCTGCTTTTTCTTTAAATCTAAATATGAAAGCCTCTTCTTTGCGTCAAATCGCTCAACAGCATACCTGAGCATGGTTCTTGGCATGACTGCAGCGTATTTTCCCAGGAAAGTCTCTTCTTTCCGGCGGTCTCTTTTCCCTATCTCCCGCAACATCCAGCCTACTGCCTTGCGTATAAGGTCATGCCTGTCGTGCAGGAGCAATTCAGCGATACGAAAGGTATCATCAAACTGGTCTGCCCTTATAAAGGCAAAAGAGGAGATTATTGTGATTTTTCAGGAGCATTGACCCACCTGAGGGGTTAGATTTTCAGGAGCATTGACCCACCCCTTTTTCACCCTCATTGACCCACCTTTTCAGGTCTATTGACCCGCCCTGTGAAGGTCGGATAA
>JBAQLU010000044.1:0-2412 GCA_049302065.1 Thermodesulfovibrionales bacterium | reverse complement strand
ATTGTCGATATTTTTAAGGAGGAAAAGTGAAAGAAAAAACATTTTTTGTCCAAGGAATGCATTGTGCTTCGTGTGAGGTTTTGATTGAGAAAAAACTACTGGAAATTGAAGAAATAAAGTCCGTTGAAGCTTCAGCAAGCCAGGGGAAGATTTTAGTGGAGTATGAAGGTGAAAGACCAATATTAGAGAAATTGAACGAAATTTTTAAAAAAGAGAACTATGTCTTTTATGACCGACCAGAAAAGAAAGATGAGAAAAAAGATGAAGTCTTTTCCCGAAGGGATTTTTTAATTATTTTAAGTGCTTCCTTACTGACCATCATTGGTTTTGTTGTTTTACATAAATTAGGGTTAACAAGCTGGATAAGTATTAATGCTTTTTCTTCTTTGCCAATGTTTTTCGTTTTTGGGCTTTTGGCTGGAATTTCCAGCTGTGCAGCCCTGATAGGGGGGCTAGTTCTTTCTATGTCTAAGCAATGGGTGGATTTATATTCAGAAAGCAAATCTTGGGGGAAAAGATTTCAGCCTCATTTGATGTTTAATCTCGGTAGAATCATTTCTTATGCCGCTTTTGGGGCGGTGTTGGGAGCTATTGGTAGTAAATTGCAAATATCATTAACATTTACCTCTGCTTTAGTGATTGCGGTTTCCGTGATAATGATTTTATTGGCTTTACAGATGCTTGGTTTTAAGACTTTTCGTAAATTTCAACTAACAATGCCCAAGTTTATAACCAGGTATGTTGCCAATGAATCGAATTTTAAAGGCCGCTATATGCCCCTTTTAATGGGAGCGTTAACCTTCTTTTTACCATGCGGTTTTACAATAACAGCACAAGGCCTAGCCCTTTTATCTGGAGACCCACTCAAGGGAAGTTTAATAATGTTTTTGTTTGCCCTAGGAACTCTTCCTACACTTTTGGCTATCGGTTTTTCAAGTGTGAAATTTTCGCAAAGACCTCATCAAGCAACTCGCTTTCTTAAAATTGCCGGGGTTTTAGTATTATTTTTTGCTTTTTATAACATTAATTCCCAATTAAACGTTTTGGGATTTACCAGTTTTAATGATTTAAATATTAAGGGTAATCAGGCTGAAATTTCGCAAGAGGGGTTAGCCCCTATTGTTGGCGGGAAACAAATTTTAAAAATGGAGGCTTTTTCTTATGGTTATCAACCAAATTATTTTAAGGTGAAAGCAGGAATTCCAGTCAGGTGGGAGATTACGGATCGGGGGACCAGTGGTTGTACCAATGCCATTATTTCAAAAAGTTTATTTGAGGGAGAAATCCCCTTAACCCCAGGCCAAACCGGCGTTAAGGAATTTACCCCTGAAAAACCCGGGAAGTATAAATTTAGCTGTTGGATGGGGATGATTTCTGGGATTGTAGAAGTTGTAGATAAAGGCGGTGCGGCGTCTCAAGATAATATCTCAAATGGCAATGGAAATTTGTTTACTCCATCGGGGGCAGAGAGTTCGGGCGGAAGCTGTGGTGCAAATGGAAGATGTAGTTGCGGCGGAAGATAAAAATATAAGAACCTCGACTTCGTCGAGAACCTTGAAATTAAACTGATAGTTTAATTATAAAATTTAATTTTTATGAATATAAATAAAAAAACAATCCTAAAAATTTCTGGCATGCATTGCGCTTCTTGCGCCAGAAATATTGAAGCCCAAGTAAAAAAACATCCGGGCGTTCATTCTGTTAATGTTAACTTTGGAACCTCTCAGATGTTTGTTGAAGGCGAAGAATCGGTTTCGGAAAATGATTTGAAAACTATTGTTGAAAAACTTGGCTATAAAATTGTAAGAGGAATAAGCGAGGAAGAAATTGAAGAACAAAAAATTGTCCGACAAGCAAAAATTAAAGCATTTTGGTCTCTGATTTTGAGCGTGCCCCTGATGTTTACAATGGCAGCAATGTATCTTGAAAAACCTCTTTTTGGATTGAGAATTCCGGGGATTGATTCCGATTTTTTGCAATCTATACTAGAAGCTTCCCTTGCTTTTATTGTTGTTTATGTTATTGGTTTTCAAGCCCACCTCTCTGCCGTTAAAGCTATCCGCCGACTTTATGCCAATATGGATGTTTTGATTTCAATTGGCACTTCGGCTGCTTTTTTCTTTGGGGTGGCTAGCTTTTTTGTTGAGGTGCCGGTCTTTTTTGAAATTGCTGCTTTTATTATGGCTTTTCAGCTATTGGGAAGGTATTTGGAAGCACGAGCAAGAGGAAAAACTTCTGAAGCCCTAAGAGAACTTCTAAAATTAGGAGCAAAGACGGCTAAAATTTTAGTAGACGGAAAAGAAAAAGAGATTCCAATAGAAGAATTAAAAGTGGGAGATATTATGGTCGTTAGGCCCGGAGAAAAAATTCCAACCGATGGGAAAATAATAGAGGGCCAGTCGTCAGTTGACG
>JBAQLU010000043.1:0-6684 GCA_049302065.1 Thermodesulfovibrionales bacterium | reverse complement strand
TTTCCTGTCATTCCCCCTGCATGTAATATGATACACTGCACCCGGATATTGTATGCGAAGCGGCCTTGCCATGTGCTTTTATACCATTCTGTGTCTTGTTATGTCAAGAATGAAGATTTGACCCCATAGATTGACCCCCTTTCTTAGAAGTGCATAAGCATCGTTTATTCTTCCTTTGATTAAAATGTCTTTGATAGATTCAAGCGTTCCCTGCATTGAAGAATAGACATAAGTGTCAAGGTTCATAACTGCCTTTGTCCCTTGACGTATCCAATTCATAATAGAAAACGACAAGCTGCTATAAAAGTCAGAATACTCGATAAGCTGGCCGAATACCTTATGCTCTAAATATTGTTTATCTATTCCTATGTTCATTTTGATTTAAGGATTAAAAAAGTAGTCCGCTGTTAGTGAAGTTGATTCCCAAGGGATTTGTTCATTCTTAGATTTAGTCATTACGTCTTTTCGCACATTTTGAAACATTGTCATTATGGTTACTTGCTTACTTCCGATGTGTTCTATAAGAGAATGAGTGTAAAGTCCGTTTACCCCATCACCGTCAGATGCTGTCTTACCAGGAGAAGTTGAGTAAGCGATTAATGAACCACTTGGAGCGTTCATGGTTGTCAAACCCCTTAAACTTACTCCACGTCCCCAACTTCTTTCAAACGGGTTGTCACGACAAGCGTCAAGTATAACAATGTTTACTAGTGCTTTGCTGTCTTCCATATATCCTAAAACACGACTTGCCTCAACACAATCGTATTCAACCATTCTCTCTGTTTTCAAATTCGCATCAACAGGAATGAGATAATTCATTCCTTTCACTTGAACTCCGTGTCCTGCGAAATAAAATAATCCAACGTCATAACCCTTTAGCGTATCTCCGAAGTCATCAATTATTTTTTTGAGTTCTTTCTGATTTGGATTTAGAATTTTCAAAACATCAAAGCCCAAACTCTGAAGTTTTTCCTCAATAGAATTTGCATCATTGAGTGGGTTTGCCAAAACACCAGCATAGTTATATTCAGAGCAACCAATTACTAAGGCAAGTTTAGTTTCTTTATGTGGTTTTGCAGCAGCCATTGCAACTGCTTTTATTTCTCTTGCTTCATATATTGGTCTGCCTGCAATGTCTCCTGATTGAAAAAGCTCATAACCGTTTTTCGAGAGATTGTTATTGTAAATTTCAAGAAGCGTTACAACTTGGTCTTGGTTGTCACGAACGGTAGGATGAATTGTCTGGCATAAAAATTCAAGAAACAATTTGTCCTCAATGTGAAGGAAATTAAATCTCCGGTCGGTGAAAACCCATTCGTCTGTCCAGTCATTATTTGCAACAGTATGTTTCCAAATATCTTCGTCAGCCGTTTTGTAACGGTGGTCAGTTGATGGAAGTTTTGAAAGGTCAAACAGTCTTCCTAAAAAATTTGCTTGCTCCAAGTTACCATACCAAGAAATTCGGGTTACGATAAATCCGTCAAGAATATTTCGCCTGGTCGATAGTTCTATTTTGTTTGGATTGTCCATTTTAATTTTTGTCGTGTTCTTTATGTTTGGTCAAAGCTATATGGTTTAAAGTTGCACTGTCGCCATAGCATGACGCATAACTTGTTTATAGATATACTTTTTTCGTTGAAAGGTGTACCAATCTTCTGAATATCGTTATGATAGGTACACTTTTACAATTCTAACGCGGACGTAACCCGTTTAGCGGGTTGACGGACTGGTTGGACAGTCTCCTTCATTAGCGTTAGCACAAACGGTCAGATTCATTTTCTATCCTAAATGTCAATAGTCAAGCTCCACGCTCTCTTACGTCAACTAATTAATTCAGCCACAATGTTATGAATTTCTTTTAATAGACGATCCAGTTTCTCAGGGGGTGCTATCCCCATGTCTGTGATGAAGAGAGTGACCAAATCCTTTTTCACGATGTCTTCTTGTCTGTTATAAGATATTGTATCCAATATCTTTCCCATATTTTCGATACGAAACTTTCCAAAATTGGTTATCTTTTCTGCCAATTCCACTTCCCGCTTATCGAGTTCCTTTCTTGAGCAAAACCAATAATTATTCCTATTTTGCCTTGGCGGGTACTGAAAAGGTTCTTTTCTTAAACTGTAAAACTTCAGGCTGTCGGCGAAAACATAAACCGGAATATCATTCCTTTTCGCGAGCTCCGCCACAAGGAGATGGCCTGCAGTATGTGCACAATAGCCTTCCCTTATGTCAATGCCATTCGCACCCAAGAATACCTTATCTATAAGTCCATTATCAGACATAAGATTTGCAAGCACGGACTCCGATACAATATTAACTTTTTTATTCCAGCCGAGAGTAAACAATTTTTTAGCATACTCGTAAGCATCGCAATATCCAAATGTATTATCATAAATGGAGAAATGGGGACGGTTCTAATTAATTCCTTTTTCATCTTTTATCGGCCTCCCCACTGCCTTTATTATACCCTCAATTTTATATTTCTTCTCCGTTTCTTTTATGAAATCTTCATTGCCATACACCACCCTCCTGTCCATCTCACCCTTCATGGCCTTTCTGCCCTTTATCATCCCTTTCACAAAATCCCTGTACTTCTCTCTCCGCTCTGTCTCTTCGCTTGAGAGTCTTTTGTATATTGGACGCTCATCTGTAACTATGTCAAGAAATTAGAACCGTCCCCATTTCTGTCCTATGACGTAATCAATAAAAGACAACCTCCTGTTACCATTAAGGTAACCATGCAGGCTGCTCCATGGATATCCTTTAAGCTTTTTGATCCTTTCTTCTATCGGCAACTTTAACATGCCCTTGACCTTTACTGGATTAAGATGAATATATCGTGAAAGCAACGTGAGATATGCCTCTTTGTCTACTAATATGCTCTTGTACCTCCCCTGATAAAGGTGTCCAATGCGTTTGTGCCGGCGGAATATCCGGTATACGTAATATTGAACTGCCTCATGAATTCTGAAAGGTTTCCAAGGGGTGTCTCCATAAGAAGATGAAAGTGGTTGTCCATTAAAACATAACTGAAAAGTTTAGCTTTGTATATCATTACTGAATGAACAAGAATCTCAAGTATCTTCTTCCGGTCAGTGTTATCCCTGAATATATTTTTCCTGTCGTTACCCCTGCAGGTAATATGATACACTGCACCCGGATATTGTATACGAAGAGGCCTTGCCATGTACCTTTATACCACTCTGAGTCTTGTTATGTCAAGAATGAAGATTTGACCCCATAGATTTTTGACCCCCGAGTGCCTGGTTCTCCCGCAGCGGAGCGGAGGGAGGATCAGGCACGAGCTGCTCAGCGCCACGTTCCCTCCGGAGCGAAGCGGAGGAGGGAACAATGAGTTAAGCGGGTTCCCCGCTTGAACGATTGGTTAGTGTTTAGCATCCTTGTCCAATGTCAAGGGTGACCCCGGTGTTTTCTTCCCTAGGGACAAACGCCAGTTATTCCCCGAGTCCTCGATGGAGCCATGCTCTAAGATCCTCGTTTCTTCGCTGCTAACTAATTTACCGATTTTTCCGGTCACAGCGTGGAACGCGGCACATACCTTCTCAGGATCGTCTCCCGTTACGTTAAACGTGAATGTGTCACCGTTCGGGAATTGTCGTGTACCTGTGACTTCAATTTTTGAGATACCTTTGGCACGGTATTTTGTAAATATGGTAGCGGCAAACTCGCCAAAGCTTTTAGCTAATTGTTCAAGAAACGATTTTGCAAAAAGGCCTGCTACTGCAATCAATGCGGTGCCCGCAATGATTATCATGCTCGTTTCGTGTGTTTGCGGTCGCACAACTTTATAGCCACGAGATCGAAAAGCCGCAGCCAGCGCAGTAACGTCATCACATACTGCATGAAACACGTCTTGATCGACAGTGGAAAAGCTGACAAGTAATTCCAAATGTTCTTCCCTCCACCATCTGATCGGCGAGGCACCGTTCTCAGAACACGTGACTAACCCACGCTTTTCGAGTTCAGAACATGCTCGAACGATATCTGCCCGATCAAGGTCGAGAAGCTTAGCCAGCGTGTCGAAACCTTCATATGCCCGTAAGGCAATTCGTTTGTAGATGGCGTCTTGCATTGCAGTCGAGTCCATGTCAACGCTCCAAACTAAGCACAAACAACTCAGCGAGGCGAACCACGCGGCACATATTCAACTGGTCATTAAGCTTGGCGGTCGAGATGTCATCCACCACGGCCCACAATTCCTCCCCTTTCGCCTGTTTCCAGAATCCTTCGTAGTCGCCTTTGTGTCGAGCAAGGGCCTCCGCCAAAGTTACGCCCACAATGAGGCCCGCATGTTTACGTGTCATTTCACTCATACAACTAAGCGATGCGCAAATAATAAGTTCCGCAATGCTCTTGGAAAATGCTTCATATCCATCGCTATTCCTACGAACTCGACAGATATGTTCGAAATCGGCAAGGCCAGACATTCGCAAATTCGGGTATCGGGTACCCTCTCGGAAATTTCGAACATAGTTACTATAGTCGGTTACGCCTAATGATATATTATTGTGCCACTTGATCTGGAAACTGTTCGTTGCACCGTGGTGTGAAAGGCTTGTCAGAGAACTGTGGATGAGATTGCCCCTTTGCCATAGGGAACACAGGTCAGCGGCTGATTTGTATATCGGGAGAAAGTGGCAGTTGAGAGCTAACAACTGCTCGTTTAGTTTTAGTAATGCAAACGGATTAGCTACTGGATTCAAGCGGCTTACACCAAGATACAGGAAAATAGCGTGCTCAGTATCAGCGCCGTGATTCTCCTCAACCAGTTCAAGTATCGAGGTGTCAGCGATTTTCTCCTCGTCATCTTCATCCGACGGCAAAGCCGCGTCATCCTCCTGGAACATAGCATGCTGCAACGGGACTGGCAGAACGCTGAGCAGTTTAAGCTCGCGTCTGTGTTTACGGAATAAATTCATCATTGTGGCCTCATACTGTAATAGTATGGCACTACCAGGCTGACAGTTTATCGGGTGATCAACCACAAACATATCCAAGTCCCGCTCGAAATCTCTTCTGTGAGTATCGTGTGCTGGGAAAAACCAGCGGTCACGATAGTCCTGCACGAGGCCTTGGTCGCTGGCAAGGGTTGAGAGTTTAGATGTTACCCATGAAGCCCAGTCCTTGGCAATAGCTTCTGCCTTGGCGGTTAGCGTTTGCTCGGACGTATATGCCGCCACGTCAAGCGTGCGGGTGAAGGATGTCTCTCGGCTGTATACTAATTCGCGGAGTGCCCCATCAGTTACGAGAGTGGCAGACCGTGTGGTGTCATCGGGTTGAATATACAAAGTCCATCTAAGTCCGATCGGAGAGGCGGCGACGTAAGGAACGCACTCAGCCCGGCAAGGAATGTGGTCAGCATTGAGACGCCGCTGCAAACTCGCGACCATCAGGTTGGTGGCTTGGAAGGTAAACCGAAACCGTTCTCGTTTCGTTGTGGAATTAGTCTCCTTTAGGCACGTTTGAAATAATTCGCTTTCTGCGAAACTCCTCGAAATTAGACTCGCGATTTCGTCAGACATCCTCAGCTCCCATTGTACAAAAGCTTGTATTTGGCATAGCTACGTCCTTTGCTTTTGCTTGCAGCCCCGCTTTGTCACTTAACGACCCTCATCAGCCGCCGGGCCACAGACCTGAGACAAGAATCAAAAAGCGTTATTCCCGGTCGGGCTGGATGAATTTGTTAGACCCGTCCTTTTCTTTATTATATTGTAAAAAGTTACTGCTATTTATAAGGTAATTTATCCCATATTTCATCGAAGTTATACGTTATATGATTTGATGATGTAGCAATCTCTTGCATTCTTCCGATTGCAAATGGAATGCCGAATTCATCAGCGAACAATGTTTGGCAATGAAAAGAATTGGGCTCAATTTGACTGCCATCTCGTGTCTTTGCGCCTTCGCCAACTCGAATGATAACAAATTTGCCGGCAACATGGATTTGATTTGGGCGTTTGTGTATAGGGATTTCAGGATGTTGTGAGTAGAAGTCATTTAAAGTCCGCAGCACAGTTTCTGAGGAAACACCGTCTGATGCATAAATTATTTTATAAGGCCAATCGTCGTAATGATGTATTCTAATGAGTGGGTTGTGCCTACCAGCGAGAGGGCGTTTTTCTGGGAGGCTTGCTAAGTTTAATAGTGAATCAATTAGTTGTGTACTATCAAGTGCAGATTTTACTGAAACAACCCCTACGCAGCCATCTATACATGAGAAGGTTTTCCCGCTACCGTCTTGGTTATTAAAATTGAATTGTACAGTTTGTTCATTTGAAATGATTACATCAAGTTGTTTAGATTCATTACCGTCGCGGTCAAAAAGAAAGCCGCCATAATTGACATTACAGCTTGAAGGCAGATGAAGTTTAAGGACAGCAGCATATATCTTTTCCCGAGAGCTACCAATATCCGTTGCATTAGGGAAGATTGATGCAGAGTCGGCTTCACCCTTAAGAACTTTACCAACTTGAGAAAAATAGTTCTGAAGTCGTTGATAAAATGGTTTTGTCATATTTTTATCATTTGTGGTCTAACGTGGCGCTGAGCAGTGCCCGAAGGGCATCTGTTTCGAGTGCCTGGTTCTCCCGCAGCGGAGCGGAGGGAGGATCAGGCACGAGCTGCTCAGCGCCACGTTCCCTCCGGAGCGAAGCGGAGGAG
>JBAQLU010000042.1:0-4129 GCA_049302065.1 Thermodesulfovibrionales bacterium | reverse complement strand
AGTATGCTGAAACGAACCTTGTCGTTTTGCTTCCTAATTTCAGATGCAATCTCAAGAAAAAGATCATAGTCTTTTACAGGTACCATACGTCCAACAGTGCCAACATGAAAAACAGGATTCGAGGATTCGAGGGTTCGAGGGTCCGAGGAAACAGATGAATCAGGGTTCAAGGATTCAAGGGGTCGAGGATTCGAGGGGAAAAGTGGCGAATTAAGGTTAAGGTTGAGGTTTTTATCTGATAAGGAAGTCGAGGGAATTGGGATGCCATTGTAAATAACCTTTATTTTTAAAGGATTGAACCTATATTCTTGTATAAGCCTGTTCTTCATCTCCTGAGAAACAGCCACAACATGGGTAAAAACATTTTTCAGCAAAAAATAATTCAGCTTTGTTGTCAAACTTGAAGTAAACTTTCCATGCTCCCCAAGCATCATTGGTTCTGGCAAACCATGCATCGTTGTGATTAGGCTTTTTACCCCAAGTGATTTTGCGAGAAGAAAGGCTAACAGGTTTTCTTTGTAACGGTGTGAATGGATGATATCAATTTTCATCGTTTTAGATAGCTTCAAAGTCTTTAGAAATATTGTTAAAAAGGAATTATTATTTTCCGGAATTACATAGGTCTCTATTCCCTGCTCTCTGAGCTTTTGAGTCAGGATTCCCTCATTCATTGACAGTGCAATGATTCTTAAATCAGAAAAATCCTTTAACGTATTAAGTAAATTGTATGCCATGACTTCAGCGCCGGCCCAGAGATCACCGGAAAAAAGGTGCAAAACAGTTTTTGTTTTGCAGGTTGAGGTATTCATTTATATAAATAAAGGCTAAGGCTGAGGTTAAGGTTGAGCATTAAAAAAGATAAGGCTGAGCACAAAAAGGTAAAGGTAAAGGTAATGTATTCGTCTATCGGTTACGGTTACGTTGCTCGTGAGAGACGTTACTGTAACTTTTGAAAATCACTCTATCCTGACTTGTATCCAAAATATTCATCTATATATTTCAAAACATCTTTCAGAGTTCTTTCTTTTGAAACCTCAACCTGTAAGACATCTTTAATATGTTTATGATGTGGAAATGTTGGAATATCTGGCCAGTGAAGAGCATTGTCCCATCGGTTTAGTAAATCTCCTTTTTTCGATTGCCAATGATATGAATATTTTCTTTTGCCACTTAAAAAAAGATAATCTTTTACATAAAGAATCGAGTCATCAATAAAAATTATTTCTGCAAGTAATTCATAAGAATTTAAAAGGGTCCTGAATTTTAAAATCTTTACATCTTTGATGATGTGTTTGTATTCACGTTGTAGATTGTAAAGCACTCTTCAATTCCTCTAACCTGTTTTTCCAATAATCCATACTCTCTTTAGCAAACTGCCAGGCCATAAGGTCGTCTTCTTCTTCAAATTTCTCCATCCCAACCTTTTTCATTACTTCTCCTGCAAAATCATCAAATGATTTTCCATATTTATTTTCAAATATTTGGCATTCATCATAAAACTCTGTATATTTCGAGGATGCAGAAAGAATGGCGAAATCTATTAGGGCTTCATTTTCATCATGGTAATTAAGGGCATTGAAGATTTCTTCTGTGTATTTCTTAAATTTTTCTTTTTCCATTTTCGTTACCTCCGTTTAAGCACATATTATTAGAAATCTTAACATGATACAATAAATAATTTAAAGATACTGGTCTCACTTTCTTCTTGGGTCCGGTCTTTATTATTTACATAGCCTGCGGACAGCATCGTAATTTAAGACTCAACGTTTTGCATTTATCAAAATTCTTATCCCTAACCATGCGAACCCATTCTACAGCCTTAAATTTCATAGTGAACCACATCTCTTGGAGAGTAAATTTCTATTGTTTTATATCCTCTCATCCTAAACCTTAACCTAATTTTATTCCTGAAATTCTATATGCAAACAAGGATATTGTTGATGTAATGTCATTATGAATACCGATTCTTTTCAAGCCAAATAGATTTTGAGGAGAGCCATCCTCCAATCCAAAAAGAGTGCTCACCGCGGCCTGATATCCGGAGGCTTTTACCTGCTCAATTATGCTATCACTATAATCTCCATTGGGATAACAAAATACAGGCACGCTATTGATTCGTTTCTCTCTCAAAACATGCAGGGAATCTGCTATTTCACTACGAAGGTCTTTCGGATCGAGTTTGGTCAGGATCTTGTGGCTGCAAGAATGGGATCCGAACGAAATTCCATTCTTCGACATCTCTTCTATTTCATTCCAATTAAGTAATAACCGTTCAAGCGGTATTTTTTGGCCCAATGCCTCGCACAAGCTCGCGATAAGTTTATTGATCTCTTCATCGGGCAAGCCTTTACACCTCTCAATTGCTGAATCAACACCTTCATCCTTACCACTGAAGAGTGTTTGGAATTTATTGTCTTTTGTAATCTCCCCTAACCCCTCTTTAACAAAGAGGGGAATTGTGAATTGTCTTAGCGGGATACCATTCTTGAAGTAATACTGTAATAGATAGCTAATTTTTTCCGGCCAGAACCATTGGTTTGTTCCGATATATGAAGTCGGCAAGAATATCGTCGCTGGGATATTATATCTTTTTAGAATAGGATATGCATAAATATAATTATCAAGCCATCCATCATCAAAGGTAATAACACAATATCGCTTTGTTACATCCCATTTTTTATCTTTCCAGAGATTGAGTAGTTCAGAAAATGATAATATCTGGAAATTCTCTTTTAAGAACTTCATTTGCATTTCAAAAACATCATTTTTAACATACATGCCGGGTTGAATATAATACCCGCTAAGCTCTTTTTCTGAAATGACCCTGTGATACATTAAGATCGCAACCTTGCCCTTAAGTCGGGTGAGATAGTGGTTTGTAGCATAATATGTTGAAGCGATAATACTTCGCATACCGGATTTCAATCGTTGAATTAGCATATTGAAAGGTTAAGGCTGAGGTTAAGGCTAAGGCGATAATTTATTTTGAATCAGGAAATATCTTCTTGTAGAGTTTATCGCTTATTCTAAAGCCTGAATCTTTTAGCCGGTCAATAACTTTCGTTTTGTCAATAGAGAATCCCTTTTTAATAGCTAAATCTATAATTCCTAAGACACCCATTGTGTTTACATTCATTAGGTCTGCCATGCTCCTTGCTGTCCTTTCATCTATCAAGGCGCAATCAAGCTTTAATTCTTTATAAAGTATGATAGCCTCGGCTTCCCCTTTGCCTAAGATTGTTGCTAAAGCATTAATAGCTACTTCATCATTAATAGTTTTCTTTAATATCCAGCCATCTTTTACAGCCGATTCTGTGTCTTCAGAGCCTATCTCACCTTTTCCCTTAATAACAACCTCATTGTATACGGCATCTGAGATGTACACCTCTGAAAATAACTCTTTTAGTAATTCAAACAGGTTTATTTGAGCCAGTCCAATAAGACAACTGCTGTCTACCACAACCCGAAAAACTTTCATTTTCCAAGTGTTTCATGATACTTAGCTATCATTTGTTGATCTTTTTCAAAATCTCTCTCATTATATTCATAGGCAGGTGTCCCATGTTCCTTTAAAACTTCCACAAATCTGACCCTGCTCATTTCTGTTAACTCTGTTGCCTTTCCGAGAGATATAGACCTTTCCTTAAATAAAAAGATAGCCAGTGCTATTTTTAACTTCTTTTTTATTTCCTCTGGTTTCTCAAATCCCCTCATTGCAAATATTATGTCTTGCGGAAGGTCTATCTCTATCCGTTCAGTTTTGGCTGTTGCCATTGTTTTGACCTCCTTTCAGTTATTTATAAACAATTATAACAGAATAAACTGCTTAAATCTAAATCCAGCGTAAAAAGGTAAAGGTAAAGCATAAAAAAATTAAGGTTAAGGCTCAGGTTAAGGTACATACTATAAGGTTAAGGCTGAGGTTAAGGTTGAGTATTCCTTTGCAAAGAATTTATTAGGGAATTCAGTTCTTTCCATATTTCATCAATAAGGAGCGAACATGAGTCAATCCCATTTCTCGTTGAAATTCAGTAGCGGCCCCTTGCTGCATATCAGGCAGCCACTGCCTCCTTTCCCTTTGCCTGCATAATTTCTCTCTGTAAATCGATGCGTAAGTTTTTAAGATGTC
>JBAQLU010000041.1:0-26959 GCA_049302065.1 Thermodesulfovibrionales bacterium | reverse complement strand
TCATGGCAGTCCAGTCAGCACCCGCTACGCTCTTGAATACCCCTCCTCCATAAGTCCCCGCATAAATTGTTGACGGTGTAACCGGATCAATAGCCAGAGACCTAACATAGGGGTTAGTCAATCCTGTATTCATGGGATTCCAGTTACCACCCCAATTTATGCTCTTGAATACGCCTATTCCATCAGTACCGGCATAAATTGTTGACGGTGTAACCGGATCAATAGCCAGAGAATTGACATGTGTGGCAGTCAAATTTTCATTTGTTTCGTACCAGAGAGCGTCCGCTATGCAGGTGAATACGCCTCCTCCATAAGTACCAGCATACACCACTGGTGGGAATGAGGTGTTATCAATAGCCAAGGATCTAACATCGGTGTCAGTCAATCCTGCATTCATAGGAGCCCAGTTAGTTCCCCCGTTTATGCTGTTGAATACGCCTCCTCCATAAGTACCGGCATAAATTATTGACGGCACGGAGGGATTAATAGCCAGAGAAGTCACATTGGGGTTAGTCAATCCTGTATTCATGGTAGTCCAGGCAGCGCCCCCCACGCTATTGAATACGCCTCCTCCATAAGTACCGGCATAAATTGTTGACGGCGCGGTGGGATCAATAGCCAGAGAAGTCACATCCATGTCAGTCAATCCTGTTATATTCACGGCAGCCCAGTTAGTGCCCCCGTTTATGCTCTTGAATACGCCTACGCTTCCTGCATAAGTACCGGCATAAATTGTTGACGGCGCGGTGGGATTAATAGCCAGGGAAGTCACATAGGTGTCAGTCAATCCTGTATTCATGGCAGTCCAGGCAGCGCCCCCGTCTGTGCTCTTGAATACGCCTCCTCCATCAGTACCGGCATAAATTATTAACGGTGTAATCGGATCAATAGCCAGAGAAGTCACATTGGGGTTAGTCAATCCTGTATTCATGGCAGTCCAGTCAGCACCCGCTACGCTCTTGAATACCCCTCCTCCATAAGTCCCCGCATAAATTGTTAACGGTGTGGGGGGTATAGTAGGCGGAGGCGGAGTCGGATCAATAGCCAGGGAAGTGACATTTGTGTTAGTCAATCCTGTATTCATGACATTCCAGTCAGCGCCCCAACTCGTGCTCTTGAATACGCCTCCTCCATCAGTCCCGGCATACATTGTTGACGGTGTGATAGGATCAATGACAACGGCAGAAACATCCCCCCCCAAAGGCCCATCCGATGTCCATTCGTTAATGCCAGCCTGAGATAGGGTAAAATTCATTAATAAAGACATAAGACATAAAAAGATTACAATTACTGCCTTGCTGTTTTTACTCATTTTACACCTCCCATTTTCTATCAATAATTCCCAATATTTACTTGCCCTCTTTTTTTCTGTGCGTATATATTTCACTACTATTTCAGCTTGAGTTCAAAATAGTAAACAAGCGATTGAGAATTGACAGATAAAGGATATCAAGAGGGATAAAGAATATCAAGTGGAAAGTTACTGATTGGTTACAACTTATTACTGAAAAACAAACAACAGGTTGACTGATGTAAGATGGAAAAAGTGGACAAAAAAGTCAGATAAAATAAAGTAAAGTAAAGACGGAGGTGTCAAACTCGTTGATATTGGCAATACTCAGCGACCGCAAATGTTCCGCGCGTGGTGTTCCGCGTGTCCGCGTGGGGTCAAGTCTTGTTTCTTGCATTCTGCATTTTCCAATCACTTAATTCCCACTCTCATCAACCTCACTGATCCCCATTATCCATATTCTTCTCAAATGACTGAGTAATAACGATACAGGTATTTAGGCCGAAGGCTGAAGTATCCTAATAACCTTTCGCCTTCCACCTTCGGCCTTCAGTCTATCCACCTGAGTATCCGAGTTATAGCCGATGAGCACGAGACTCGTTCTCTTCATTTTTCCGGCTCCCGCCTGAACCCAATCGGCTTTTTACTCTTCGTCTCCGGCGGAACCATGAGCTGGCGGATAGCGTTGAAGATTGCCTTTATTTCACCATCATGCTTTTCAATCCTGTTTTCAAGCAGCGTCAATTTGTGAGCAAGTTCCTTGTTTGAGGACAGCATTTCCCGAAGCTTCACAAAAGTCCTCATTATGGCTATATTCACCTGAATTGCTCTCTCGCTGTTCAGCACACCCGAAAGCATGGCCACCCCCTGCTCCGCGAAAACAAATACATTAGGGGCATGCTTTATGCGGGAACTTATCACAATCTGTGATAAGTTCATGATCTCTTCACGGGTCAGAGCAAACATGAAATCTTCAGGAAACCGATCCAGATTTCTGCGCACAGCCTGATTTAACACACGTGTTTCTACCCCGTACAGTTCAGCCAAGTCCCTATCGAGCATGACCTTGTGGCCTCGAATCAGATAGATTTTTTTCTCGATTATCCTGTCAGTTAGAAACAAGAATCCGCAATAGCTTCATCTCCCGCAACTGCAGACTTTCAGGTGTACCTCGAAATCTCGGATGATGTGCCTAGCCTGTCAACTTTAGGGAGAAAGAGAGATACGTCTGAAATGACTCAAAATCACTCCTTCTCTGTGAATGAATCAAGATAATATCCCGAATTATCAGGAACCGGCCTAAATTTTCAGTTTTTCTGTAGAAGGTAAATAGGCAGCCGGATCTTTGTGGATGATTGTGTATAGATAATTGGGTCTGTTTCGTCTACAATATTCATGAATTCACTATTGATGTCGTCAGGCTGATATCATGAATGTTTGAGAGGGGCAAATGAACAATTTAACCGGAAAGATCGTTGTTGTTGAAACCCAGGAGACGACTTACACAGGGAGACTTGTTGAGATAGGTGAGGAAGATGTGCACCTTGAAACAGATATGGGCTGGATTGTCATACCACTTGAAAGGGTTACATCAATAAGGGAAAAAGAAGATTAACCCATATCACCTAACAAGAACTGCGCCAATGTAACTGCTGAGATTGCAGCGGTCTCAGCCCTGAGGATTCGTTTCCCGAGAGAAGTGACGATTAGGCCTTTTTCTTTTGCAAGCATGATTTCTTCTTTAGTAAACCCGCCTTCGGGACCGATAAGCACAAAAAAGGATGAATGACGAGGGATTAAGGATGAAACTGCTTCAGTTAAACCTACCCCACCTTCTTCATAAAAAACAAGTCCATGAATTGAATCGTGAACAGACAGGAAATTGTCAAACTTAACCGTTTCATGAACGACCGGAACCATACTTCTCCCTGATTGTCTTGATGCCTCTTCTGCAATCTTTCTCCATCTTGCGATCTTCTTCGTATCTCTTAACTGGCTCCTGCCGGTAATAACCGGGAGTATTTCTTTCACACCGAGTTCCGTTGTTTTTTGAACAACCATATCCATCTTTTCACCTTTGAGGAGCCCCTGTACAAGGGTTATATTCAGATCAGACTCAAGATTGCAGGGAATTTTTTCTGCGACTTCAGCTACTACTTCTCTTTTGTCAGCCGTTACTATCGTTGTCCTGAAACAGTTGCCTTTACCGTCAAAGATGATTAAGCAATCCCCTTTCCCGCATCTCAAAACAGATGCAAGATAATGTGCTTTTTCATCTGTGATCGAGATTCTATTATTCAGAAAAACAGGGGCAGGAAGGTATATTCTGGGCATCTAATTGAAAACAGGATTCAAGGATTCGAGGGTTCGAGGGTTCAAGTATTCTATCCTGGTTTTGTTAAGTTTATCATTTTCACTTGAATCCTTGCCCTTGGATCCTGCTTCTGTTGGACCCTGTTTCTATTATTTTTCAGTGCCTGTAAATATATTTTTAATCTTATCCTTGAATGTCTTATTTACTTCATCACCGGTTATTCGCGCGAATTCCTCGAGCAATTCCCGCTGCTTTTGGTTAAGACTCTTTGGCACATCAATATAAACCCTTACTATCTGGTCCCCTCTGCTGGCTCCGCCAAGCCTCTGCACCCCTTTCCCTTTCAGATGGAACATCTTGTCTGAAGGTGTTCCCGAGGGAATCTTGAGTTTCTGTGTGCCGTCAATGGTCGGAACCTCTATTTCTGCGCCAAGTGCGGCATGGGGGAATGACAGGGGGACTTCACAATATAGGTCATTGCCATCCCGCTTAAAGAATGGATGTTCTTCGACATTCAGATAAATATAGAGGTCACCGCGGGGGCCGCCATTAAAACCTATCTCTCCTTCATGAGAGACTCTGAGTCTGGTGCCGGTGTCAACCCCTGCCGGAACATTAAGACTAATAGTTTTAAATTCCCTGATCCTGCCCTGTGCCTTACAAGCCTTGCAAGGGTCTGTAATCACCTTTCCTGCACCGCTGCATGAACCGCATGTCCTGGAAATGCTGAAGAAACCCTGCTGGATTCTTATCTGCCCTGCTCCTTTGCAATTCTGACAGGTTGCCGGAGCTTTACCCGGAGCAGAGCCTGATCCGTTACATTCACTGCAGTTTTCCCACCTCGGCACTTCTATGGTCTTTTCTATGCCAAAAGCAGCTTCCATAAGTGTTATGTCAAGATCGTATCTGAGGTCATTCCCTTTTGTTGGCCTTGGTTTGCGATGGCCTGTAAATGTCCCGAAAAAATCACCAAAGATGTCTTCAAAGATATCGCCAAACCCTGTTCCGAAAGGACTTTGGCCGGCGCCAATCCCTTCAGCAGTACCGAACCTGTCATAATGAGCCCTTTTATCGGTATCAATCAGACATGAATACGCCTCGTTTGCCTCTTTGAATTTATCTTCTGACTCTTTGTTGTCGGGATTCCTGTCAGGGTGGTATTTCAGGGCAAGTTGCCTGAATGCCTTCTTGATATCAGCCTCAGATGCATCTCTCGATACACCAAGAATCTCATAATAATCCTTCATAATTTAAATAAAGTAGATTACAAACAGTAGATAGCATATAGGACTCGATGATAAATAAAGAAGCAATATTTTGCAGTCTACTACCTACTGTCTACTATTTTCAGCCTTTCTTGTCCTTGTCCACATCTTCAAATTCAGCCTCAACAACTTCTTCTTCAGGCCCTTTTGCTCCGGCAGTGGTTCCCCCACCGGCTTCTGATGGTCCGGCGCCGGCATCAGCCTGTGCACCGGTTCCTTTATACATATGTTCTGCCAGTTTGTGGGATTTGGTCGTAAGATCTTCTACTGCAGACTTTATTTCTGATGCCTCATTACTGGTATCTTTTGCCTTTTTGCATCTCTCAATCGCCTCTTCAATATCCTTCTTTTCCAGTTCGCTCAGTTTATCCCCATAATCCTTCACCGACTTTTCTACTGAATAAATAAGTGTATCAGCCTCATTCCTCGCTTCAGCAAGCTGTTTCCTTTTCTTGTCATCTTCTGAATGTGACTCTGCATCACGCATCATCTTCTTGATCTCGTCTTCGCTAAGACCGCTTGTTGCAGTTATCCTTATAGACTGCTCTTTGCCTGTGCCAAGGTCTTTTGCAGAGACATGCAATATGCCGTTTGCATCAATGTCAAAAGTCACTTCAATCTGTGGAATTCCCCTCGGCGCAGGCGGAATGCCTATGAGCTCAAAATTGCCAAGGAGTTTGTTATCTGCAGCCATCTCCCTTTCACCCTGACAGATCTTGATTGTAACAGCGGGCTGATTATCTGTAGCAGTCGAAAATACCTGACTCTTCTTTGTCGGGATAGTAGTGTTTCTCTCTATGATCTTTGTAAAGATACCACCGAGTGTCTCAATACCCAAAGAGAGGGGGGTAACGTCAAGGAGGAGAACCTCTTTCACATCTCCTTTTAGAACAGCAGCCTGAATAGCTGCTCCGACAGCAACCACCTCGTCAGGATTTACTGTTTTGTTCGGCTCTTTGCCGAAGAAATTCTGCACTGTCTGCTGGACTTTCGGGGCCCTTATCTGGCCGCCAACAAGCAGAATTTCATCTATGTTTGATGCAGAGAGGTTTGCATCAGATAAGGCATTTTTGCATGGACCTATTGTGTTTTCTATGAGGTCTCCAACAAGCTGCTCTAATTTTGATCGTGAGATTTTCATCAGCAGATGTTTTGGACCTGTGGCATCAGCAGTGACAAACGGAAGGTTTATCTCTGTCTCCATTGCTGTTGAAAGCTCTATCTTGGCCTTCTCAGCAGCTTCCTTTAACCTCTGCAAAGCCATTTTATCATTCTTCAGGTCTATCCCCTGGTCTTTCCTGAATTCCTCGACCATCCAGTCCATAATCCTGAGGTCAAAATCATCGCCGCCCAGATATGTATTCCCGTTTGTCGATTTAACCTCTATGACACCTTCCCCGATCTCAAGTATGGATATGTCGAATGTGCCGCCACCGAGGTCATAGACGCCTATTTTTTCCTCTTTCTTCTTATCCATTCCATATGCAAGCGCTGCTGCTGTTGGTTCGTTGATGATCCTGAGCACGTTCAGTCCCGCGATCCTCCCGGCATCTTTTGTAGCCTGACGCTGGCTGTCGTCGAAATATGCCGGAACAGTGATAACAGCCTCTGTTACCGGCTCTCCAAGATAATCTTCAGCAGCCTGCTTGAGCTTTTGCAGTATCATTGCTGATACCTCCGGCGGAGAATAGCGTTTGCCCTGTATTTCTACATGGGCATCGCCGTTTGATGCCTCAGTAATCTTATAGGGAAGTCTTTTTTTGGCATGTTCAACTTCAGGTGTATTGTATTTTCTTCCCATGAGCCTTTTGATAGAAAATATCGTATTCTCGGGATTTGTTATCGACTGTCTTTTTGCAATCTGTCCGACAAGCCTTTCTCCCTTATCAGTAATGGCCACAACAGACGGGGTTGTCCTGGTTCCTTCCTGATTGGGGATGACCACAGGGTCACCTGCCTGAACAACTGCTACTACAGAGTTTGTAGTCCCAAGATCTATTCCAACTGCTTTTCCCATATCAATATTCCTCCTCTATATTTTTGTTTATCTCTGTTTCTTCTTCCTGCCCCTCGCTTTTGACCGTCTTTTTTGACACAGCAACTAAAGCGGGACGCAAGACCTTATCTCTCAACATATATCCCCGCCTGAAGTCCTCCACAACTGTGTTGTCTTCAGTGTCGTTACGCTCAACCTGTGACATGGCATGGTGAACCACAGGATCAAATGGTTTTCCCTCCGCTTCTATCGCAGTTAACCCGAACTTTTCGAGTGTCTTCTTAAGTTCCCTGAGTGTTATTTCCACCCCCTGGACAAGGCCTGAAGAAACCTCATTCGATGCGTGTTTCAAAGCCATTTCAAGGTGATCAATAAACGGCAGGATTTCATAGAGGAGACTTTCATTGCCGTATTTGATAAGCTCCTCTTTATCCTTACTGACCCTTTTTTTGTAATTATCAAATTCAGCATAGAGCCTTAGATATTTAGCGTTTATTTCCTGCAATTCTGCTAAAAGCTGTTCTCTTTCAGCAACAGGTGCTTTTTCAGTCGTCTCTTCTTCTTTTAATAAAGATTCGTCTTCGCGCGATACTATCTGTTCTTCACTCATCTTATGTTTTTTTAAAATTCTCCTTATCGTCCTGAGAACATTTTTGTAATAAGCTTTGCCGTATGTTCAACTATATACATTGCCTTTGCATAGTTCATCCGTGTAGGCCCGATTATGCCAACAACACCGATTGGTCTGTCTCCTTCCTTGCACGGAGAGACAACAAAGCTTAATTTCTTTAATTCATCCTCTGAATTCTCCGAGCCGATCAGGACGTGAACTCCATCAGACTCCGAGAGCTTATCGAGCAGTTTGATTATCGTATGTTTGTCCTCTATTGCCTTTGACAATTCCCTTATCTTCCTAAGGTCGGCAAAATCAGGCAGTTCAAGCACCTCCGCAAGCCCGGACACAAAAAGACCACTGAATGGAAAAGACAGCGCCTCCTGGCATATCTTCATCGCCCTGGATATAAGGGTATCGCATTTTATTTTTTCACTCGACATTTCCCTGACGATCTTCAGCCTGATCTCATCAAATGTATATCCGGAGAACTCTGCATTAAGAAGCCCTGCTATCCTGTTGAGGTCTTTCTGGGAAATTTCGGAATCAACAGATATTACCTTGTTTTTAATCCCCTCATCTGTCAGCAATACTGCAGCAATCGCATCGGCTTTATATTTCAGGAGGTTAATCCTTTTCAGTGTTGTCATGTCAGGCATTGGCGACATTGCAATACCAAGGTAATGTGACATCATGGACAGGTTTCTTGTTGCCTCATTGAGTAACAGGTCCATATCGTTTTTAAGGGCCTCGAGCTTTCTGTAGAGTTTCTGGAGTATCTCGATATCGGAATAGGAGATCGTCCCTTCTGCCACGAGTGAATCGACATAATACCGGTACCCCAGGTCCGTGGGAACCCTTCCCGCTGAGGTATGAGGCTGCAATAGAAAGCCCATCTCCTCGAGGTCTGCCATGATATTCCGTATCGTAGCCGGGGAGAGCCCGAAAGAATACTTTTTCGTCACCACACGCGACCCTACAGGATCAGGGTAGTTGATATAGCTCTGGACAACTGCATAAAGGACTTTTCTGCTTCTTTCATTTAAAATCTGCATGTTAGCACTCTCAATGGTCAAGTGCTAATAATTTAACAATTAACCTTTATATGTGTCAAGAGGACTCAGGAGACCTGTATAAATTCTATGGTAGCCCCCTTTCTTCTCTCAAGAAAAGACAGGAAATTCTCGAAGGGATGGGGAAAAGAATCAAAGTCAATAATGTCAATAATCAATGGCTTATCCCAATGACTATTGTTTTTCCATGTTGTTTACATGTTGTTTCAAAGCATAACTCAATAGGTTCCGCCCGGGTCTTCGTTTGAATAAGCAGACTCACCATTATTGTTGAAAGCCGATACTGCATAAAAATACTGCATCCCATAGGTGAGGCCAGTATCAGTATAACTTGTAGCGTTAGGGCCTACAGTTGCAACCGTTGAATATAGTCCCATATAAGTAGTCTTTCTTATGATCTTAAACCCTGTTTCACTGTTCGAATTATCTTTCCATGTGAGTTTTATACTGGTTGTTGAAGCACGATCTGCTGCGAGATCGGTTGGCGCAGATGGTTGAGGTGAAACAAGTGAAAATTTCTGAATGCGATGATTATATGTATCAGCCACATAAACATTGCCTGAGGAGTCAACAGCAACACCTTCAGGGTATTGAAACTCTCCACCCTCCATATAACCATTAGAACCCCATTTTGTCAAAAAAATACCATCGCTATTAAACTTCTGGATACGATGATTATATGTATCTGCCACATAGACATTTTCTGATGAGTCAACGGTTATACCGTAAGGTACATTAAAATATCCGTTAGGAGAGCAGCAACCCCCCCATTGGGTTATAAAACCACCATTACTGTCAAATTTCTGAATGCGATTATTAAACGTATCTGCCACATAGACATTTCCCGATGAGCTAACGGTTATTCCATAAGGATCATTAAACTGTTTATTTCCAGAGCCATAAGAACCCCATTGGGTTATAAGGCCCCCGTTACTGGTGAACTTCTTGATACAGTCATTAGATGAGTCTCCTACATATATATTTCCTGATAAATTCGCAGCTATACCTTCAGGGTTAATTTGCGAAAAATTGCTAAACCCTCCCATTATGTAATTTCCATTATTACTATACTTCTTTATAGGGTATAAATAACTGTTATTCACATATATATTTCCTGATGAGTCAACAGCTATCTTACTAGGACCACAAAGCTCATAACCTTGTTGTGGCGGACACGGGGGATTCCCAGGAAAACCACACCATGCAGTACCACATTGACGTACTCCCCATTTAGTAATAAAGTCACCGTTACTATTGAACTTCTGTATACGATCGTTTAAAGAATCGACAACAAATACGTTACCTGCTGAATCAACAGCTATATCTGTAGGGTAGTTGAATTGTCGGTTACTTGTACCTGGAGTGCCCCATTTAGTCGTAAAAACATAATTATCCTCAGTTAGGTTATTTCGCCTTATGGGGCGATAGGATGTCAAATTTGCCCAAGTCCATTTGTTTCGCACTGCCCAATATATTCCTTTTGATGGGACAGATGTTTGTTCTATTGCATTTATTCCCGTTCCATCAGGAAGATAGCTTTCGAATAATATTATATGACTGCCACTTTTAACTAGGGCGTCTCCACGAAGCAGGGAAATATTTTTACCGCTTCCTATCGCACCAAGACTCATGACATATCCTCCACTACTTGTAGCATCTGATTCGAATGCTGTTGTGTTATATCTTGTCGGTAATTTCCAACTCATGCTCACAAACCCCGAGCAGTCATTCCCATAATAGGTATTTCCGCCATTTGTGTAATAAACATAATTGGTAAACTCCGACCAGTTAGCTTGATCATTATTCGGATAACCTGTCTGACTATATGCTTCGCCTCTGTAAATACCATTTCTATTAAATGTATACCAGACATTGTCATAGTTCCAGTTCGTTATAGGTTTCATTGGCCCCCATGTAAAATCTACCATCTCATCTGCGATCCTTATAATCGTCTCCCTACTTTCTGTCTCCCATGTATCTCCTCTCCATGCGTACAACATAGAGGTGCAAAGAAATAAAATAACTATTGTTGACATGATAGAAATGATTATTATTTTTTTCATTCTGTACTCCTATTGATTCTCTTCAACAGGGAAAATATTTAATCGCAGCTTGTCTGTCTCCGGCAAGAATTGATAAATAGTTCCGTCCTTAGATAGATCGTAATTTTTAGTAGAACGGAAGTGAATATTGCTCCCAGACATTTTGATAGTTCTCAGGTAATCGCCGTTGGCACTAAAATTATGAAATTCCTCGACGAGTTTATAATTTTCATCGTCACGGTCTGTTTTAACGAATAAATTCCCTGATGTATCTTCTGCCATAAACTGTATGGATAAAATATTTTTTAGTGGCAAGGAAATGGTTTTATATATTCCAATGCCTTGTTCTTTAATTTTCAGTTCGCCTCTTACGCCTTTTGTTGCTTCTCCCGTGTATTCTCTCCCGCTTAATCCAATTCTCTTTACCTTTGGAGTTTTTGATTCCTCGAACGATGGCCTGCCAAGTATATTACCGGCTAAGATTCTGCCAATAAGAAAAAACCCGCATGTATTGTTATAATTACAAGTATCAATGTAAATGTTGTTGTTTACAATGGAGATTGGAGCATCGTATACATTCCATCGACTCGCGTCTACATCAATCACGGCAACAATGTCGCCATCTTTTTTATACTGGTAAAGTTTTTTCACTATACCATCACCACAATGATAAACATAAATGAATCCATGCTTATCTATAGCAATATCGCATGCTGTTATTTTTAGAGGCATGCTTGATAGATAAACCCCCTGTTTGGAAAATATCTGAATTCTTTTATTCAGTGGGTCTAAAATGAAAATGTTACCAATGTCATCAACAGCAAAGGAAGGCGGACCTCCCATAGCACCTTCTCCTGCATCAACAACGCCAACTTCTCCAACACCTGAACCATACGGAATATCCACAGAGAACATTTTCCCCTTATAAGGCTTAGTCCCTATTACATCACTCTCAACTCTTACCTCTTTCAGGATATGCTTTTCTTTATTGGCCGGATTATCTATAAACGTAAAGACATAAAAATACTCCTGGAGAATTTCTTTCAATACAGTCTCTGCATCTAAATTCTCAAAATAGGCGGTTATTTTCTTACCGGAAAGATTCTTGCTAATCGTTAACTTTACATTAGCCTTTTTCCCTATTTCCTGTAATACATCAGATAACTCTGCCTCCTTAACATTCACCGCGATAAGATTGTCCTTAACTTCGACTTTAAAGACCTTCTCTTGACTATCTTCCTGACCAAATAGATTCAACGGATGTATGATGAATACTATTAGCAAAAATGAAACAAGGCAAAACCCTTTAGTTTTTAAAACCCCTTTTCTCTGCATCTTCAAATCCTCCTTCTAACAAATTATTTTCCTTAATAACCCATACCAATTTTTTATGCCCATTTTTATTTACTTAAAACTTAAAAAATATTAGCTAACGCTAATATTAATGTCAAGCATTATTTGGGTGAAAAACAATTTTTATCTCCACATGTTACGTTGCAAAGATAAATCTACCGAATCGAATAGCTAAAATGAGGATAAGAAGATATTTGTTAGTTTAATAACAGGCTTAATAGGTATGGAAATAAATAATATGCAATTGCTTTAATTATGTTGAGCTTCAAAATATTTTCCTGCATGAAGCTGATTAATTAAAGGAGATTCCCGTTGATCTCATTCCACAGTACACTGCGATTCCTCCCATTCCTCTTTGCGTGATACAAAGCCTTATCAGCGGTTTCAACAAGTTCCTCTTTGCTTCTTATTTCTTTTGTGAAGGTGGATACACCTATGCTGACAGTTACGCTGAAGGCGCCTTTTTCCGAGGCAAATTTAGTAGTTCCCATAGCCTTTCTCAATCTTTCTGCCATGTTCATAGCACCATTTTCATTAGTTCCCGGAAGGATGACCGCAAACTCTTCTCCTCCATATCTGGCAGGCACATCGATATTCCGGATGGTCTTCCTTATCTTCTCTGCTATCCCCTTAAGCACCGAGTCCCCAACAGGATGTCCATACGTGTCATTGATCTTCTTGAAGTGGTCTATATCTATAATGAGCAATGAGATCGGATCTAAAAATCTCTCCAGGCGGTTGAATTCCTGCGCGAGTCTCTCCTGAAAATGCCTGTGGTTGAAAAGCCCGGTGAGTCCGTCAGTCACGGCAAGTCTCTCAATTTCTGCATGGAACCTGGCGTTTGCAATGGATGTTGATGCCTGGTTTGCAAGCACCTTCAATAGCTCTATCTGATGCGGGCTGAATGCATTTGTCTTTTCTGAAAGCAATGCAAATATGCCAAGGAGATCTTTCTCATAAAGCAAAGGCAATGCGACCACCGAGCCGGTATTATCTGTCTTAAAAGGCATGATCGGGGTACGATAATCCCTGACATCAGAAAGGGTATATGGCTTTTTGTCTTTCACTATGTTATCGAGCAACGTATTTTTAAAAACAAATACCGTCTTTTCCTGAGGCTGAAATCCCCTCTGCTGTATCAATTCAAATTCATCTCCCTTTGCCATAAAAAAGGCTATCTCTGACGGAGCAATCCTGTATGCGCCATCTATAAGGTTCTGCACAATAACATCAACGTTTAATGATGAAAGGAGCTTTGAACTCTCTTCATTCAGGATTTCCAGTTTTGCGTAGGAGCGCCCTATCTGCGGATAGACGCGTTCCCTCTGGAGTATTCTCACTATCTGCTTTGAGAACATCTGCAGGATATCCTTATCAGCGCTACTGAAGGCCTGGAACCTTGCACTGTCAGCGGTTATGACGCCAAGCGGGAAACTTTCATCCATGACAGGCACCGAAACCAGGGAGGAAATCTTATCTCTCTTTAAATAGCCGACTTCAAGCTTTTTTTCGCTGATATCGGATGAGATCAAAGGTTTTCTCTGGTGGAAGCAGACGTCGATGAGTCCGCTCCCTGAGGGTATGATCGCCCCTGATTCATCTGTAGAACTTCTCAATCTCAAACTGCCTCCGGAACTTGTGAAAAGGTTCACTGCATCAGCAAATAATGTCTTCTTTGCAACCATCAGGATGTCCTTGATCTCGTCATCAGGCCTGAACATGGATTCAAGATAATGTGATACGACTTTCTCGTCACCGAAAGATTTTATCTCTTCTTCAGAATCAGAGGTACTGACCGCCTCCCTTTCCCTGAATGATGACTCAAATACATTATCCTTTCTTATCCTGTTTTTCAGGAATAATGATATCCCGACAGTTACACTGAGTGATACGATAAAAATTACCACTTCAACAGGCAGCGCCCCCTTCAGAAAGCTGCCGAGTTCCAGAAAAGGGATGGTCAGCAATAAAGCAAGTATGGTTCTCCGGCCATAAAATGCTGTCAGAAATATCAGGAACGGGAAATAGGCCATTTTCAGCCATGGGATGGAAAAGGCCTGAGCTGCGCCTGCCATGAAGAGCGCAAGAGAAAATAGGAATTCGACAGAATATCTCTTTTCTTTCTTAATGATATGGAAGACAGAATAGACGGTAATCGTTGTGATACTGAAGATAAACCAGAGGCCTTTGCTTTTTAAAGGAAATTCCAGGAGCAGTCCGAGATAGGTGACAAAAAGCAGTGCAAACAGGAGGCTATGTCTTATCCAGAAGCCCTGCCTCTTTTTATCTCCTGTTCTTTGTAGTATTTCTTGTAGAGTATTTCCCACTCAGGACTTCCCTCGACTATCTTTTTTGAGAATGACTGAAGCTTCTTTCTGACTGCAGAATCTATTTCTTCACCTACCTTCAGTTCAGATACGATTGTTCTCTTGATCTCAGTACGTATCTTGCTTTCTTCCTCTATTGTTTCTATAAGTTTCCTGTCTGAAAGACCTTTCAGGATGACGTGGGACAGATGCGAGATTTTATCCTCAGAAAGCATCATAAGACGAGGTTTCTTTCCTTAACCAGTTTCTGTTTTGTGAGTTCAAAAAGCCTTCTGTAATCCATGCGGCCTTTCTCTATCACAGAGGCATGACCCTTTAAAATCTCCCTCACCTCTTCATTCAGTCTGTCCTCAATGGTGAGCTCATTCGTAATGATTTCTTCTGTCTCTGTCAGGAGTTTTTCCGGAGATACGGTTGGTTTAACAAGTCCTTTTGATGTGATATTGTCTATTAGCTTTTTTGTGAGAAGAGGAACCCAGGTCTTCGGGATCCTCATCCTACTTTTCCGCAAAAGCAAGCAATGCTATGCTCCTTGACAGCTTTATAGACTCAGACAGCTCTCGCTGATGTCTTGCGCAGGTCCCTGTCATCCTTCTGGGAAGAATCTTCCCTCTCTCAGTAAGATAACTTTTAAGGATCTTGATATTCTTGTAATCAATAAACTCTACCTTTTCTGAACAAAACCTGCAGAACTTTCTCCTCTGGAATTTCTTCGGTTGCAAGTTGACTCCTTTCTCTCTATTTTATTTCAATGCTAAAATGGTTCTAAATCAGTCGTTTCCTCGGGCGGAATCATATCACTTTCTCCGCCTGATACGGATTCCGGCATACCTGCCTTCTTTGAGAGAAACCGGACTGATTGTGCAATTACCTCGAACTTGCTCTTCTGCTGACCGTTCGACTCCCATCTTCTTTCCTGGAGCCGGCCTTCCACCAGCACAGAACTTCCTTTATTGAGATACTTGCTGCACGAATCTGCCTGTTTCCCGAAAACGACATTGTCTATGAACATCGTTTCCTGCTTCATTTCATCAGCCTGCTTGTATTTATGGTTTACTGCAATCCTTAGCGTGGTTACCGGTGTCCCCTGCGGGGTATATCTCAATTCAGGGTCCTTTGTAAGGTTACCAATAAGGATTATCTTGTTGTACACTAAGCTTCGCCTCTTTGTTCAGGGGCAGCCGCTGCAGCAGCCTCGGTTTTTTCAAAACTCTGGATCTGCTTGGTACCAAGCTTTAAGACCACATATTTCAAAACAGCATCAGAGACCTTGAAGAAATCTTCCAGCTTTTTGACTGTTGCAGCCGGCGTCTTATAAAACAGGAGCACATATAAACCCTTTTTCTGCTTTTTGATCTCATAAGAAAGTTTCCTTCTGCCCCAGACTTCTACCTTAAGCACCTCTCCGCCCTGTCCTGCAACGAGTTCTTTGATCTTTGTAATCGAGGCATCAGCTTCCTCATCCGATATATTCGCATTCAAAATAACCATGTTTTCATATATATTCATTCAAACTATCTCCTTATAAATTATTTTCATTCATCCAAAAGAAATCTTAATTTTATACCATAGCAAAGAGACTAAAATCAACCTGTTTGCCTGTATCCATCTGTTTTGCGCACGAAAACTGGTTTATAATATCTCATCATGCCTTTGCTTGCATCAATAGATGTTGGTTCCAATACGCTCAGGCTTCTTGTCGCAGAGGTCAGGGATAACAGGATTATTGATGTATATTCTGACAGGAAGATAACCCGCCTGGGCAATAAGGTCGGGCAGACCGGAAGGCTCCAGGACGATAATATGGATGCCTCTCTGTCTGCACTCATGGAGTTCTCTTCTGTTATTTCAAAATATGGGGTTGTACGCACAAAAGCGGTTGCTACAAGCGCATTGCGTGAGGCCTCAAACTCGGACATATTCATAAAGAAAGCATTTGACTCTGCCGGCATAGCAATAGAAGTTATTTCAGGCAGAAAAGAGGCTGAATTGACCCTTGCAGGCATCCTCGCTTCTTTCCATCGCTCTGCATTCAGAATTCCTCACTCAGCCCTTATCATCGATATCGGAGGTGGCAGTTCGGAATGGATATTTTATCGGGATAAAGATAATATTGATATGGGAAGCATTCCTGTTGGGGTTATAAAACTTGCCCAGAAACATATAAAGACTGATCCGGTCTCAGAGGAAGACCTGAATGCATTGAATCATGAAATCATCTCTGTTTTAAATAATCTGAAATACAGGATCAGACAATATATTGACAATAATACACAACTAATAGGCACAGCAGGCACTTTTACAACTATCGCCTCTATCGACCTCGGACTTGAGGCCTACGCAAGGGAAAAGGTTCATCTCCATAAAATTAATTATGCAAGGTTGAAGGATATAATAAAAAATCTTATGCACCTCCCTTTAAAAGAAAGGGTGAAAGTAAGAGGGCTTGAGCCCGGGAGAGCGGACTTGATTATACCGGGGATACAATTTACAATTAATGTCATGGATATCTTTGGATTTGATGAATTGACGATAAACGATTACGGACTCCTTGAAGGAGCGCTATTAGCGATAAAGGATTCAAATGGAAAAAGTATTTCAGCGGCCGGCAAGCCTTAAACAGGAACCATTCAGGTACTGTCCCGGATGCGGGCACAGTATTATTCACAGGCTGATTGCAGAGTGCATTGACAATCTGGGCATCAGGGAAAAAGTCATCGGGATTGCCCCTGTCGGATGTGCTGTATTCGCCTATGACTATTTCAACTTCGATATGCTTGAAGTGGCCCATGGCAGACCGCCTGCTGCAGCAACCGGCCTGAAACGATCGCTCCCTGACCGTATAATCTTTTCGTATCAGGGTGACGGAGACCTTGCAGCAATCGGCACGGCAGAGATAATCCATGCTGCCAACAGGGGAGAAAATATTACGGTATTCTTTGTCAACAATGCCACATACGGCATGACCGGAGGACAGATGGCGCCGACCACGCTCATTGGCCAGAGGACAACGACAACACCCTCTGGAAGAAAGGCGAAAAGAGAAGGATACCCCCTGCGCGTATCAGAACTCCTTGCCACAATCGAAGGAGTATCTTTCATAGCCAGGACATCTCTTTCTTCATACAAAAATATACTGGAAACAAAAAAGGCTGTTGAAAAATCTTTCAGATATCAGATGGAAGAAAAGGGGTTCAGCCTTATCGAGATTCTCTCTCCCTGTCCTGTAGACTGGGAGCTCTCGCCAGGTGATGCGTTACTGTGGATTCATAAAGAGATGACATCTGTATATCCTCTCGGCATCTTTAAAGACAGATTCGCGGAGGCCGGCTAACTGGAAAACAGAATAATAATCGCAGGATTTGGCGGGCAGGGCATCCTGTTTTTTGGGAAGATACTTGCGTACGCAGGCATGCTCGAAGGCAAGGAGGTAACCTGGTTTCCATCGTATGGAGCAGAGGTGCGCGGTGGAACCGCAAACTGCACTGTGATTATATCCGATGAACTGATAGGCTCTCCTGTTGTAAAGAATCCCGATATGCTTATCACAATGAATGATGCGTCGATGAATAAATTCCTGCCCGGGCTCAAGCAGCATGGCCTGTTCCTCTTCGACTCTTCTCTCATCAAAGATCCCGAATTAAGGACTGATGTTGAAACTATAGCAGTGCCTGCAACAGAGATATCAAGCAGGATCGGCAATACGAAGTCTACAAATATGGTGCTGCTCGGAGCGCTTGTTGCAAAGACAGGGATACTGGAAAAGGCGTCCATTCTTGAAGCAGTTGAGAGTTCCCTGCCGGAAAGAAAAACAAAGATCATCGGCAACAACAAAAAAGCTGTCATGGAAGGGATGCGTTTCATTGAAGATAAGAAAAGCTAAAATATCTGACCTGAAGCAGGCACAGAAGCTCGTAAATGACTATGCTAAAAGAGAGCAGATGATCCCCAGGTCTCTCAATGAACTCTATGAGACTGTGAGAGATTTCGTTGTATGCGAATTCAACGGGAATGTCTGCGGTGTCTGCGCACTGCACATCATGTGGGAAGACCTTGCAGAGATCCGTTCACTTGCGGTTGAGAATAAACATCAGAAGAAGGGGATAGGCAGAAATCTTGTAAAACAGTGCATCAAAGAGGCAAAGGCACTGGGAATAAAGAAAGTCTTTGCACTCACCTATCAACCTGAATTCTTTAAGAAGTTAGGGTTTGCTGATACTGATAAAGCAAGCCTTCCCCAGAAGATATGGGGTGATTGTGTGCGCTGCCCCCGCTTCCCGGAATGTGATGAACACGCAGTGATTATTAATCTGTAAAAGGCTTTCCCCAACTAATAAAAATATTTACGACCCGCTTTGATCATCGTTTGAGCCGTTTGCAAGCCCTTTATGAGTGTATAAAAGGTTCCTTTCCCAGTGATACCTTGCTGTCCTAATACTTTCCCGCTTACAAGCATTGCAAGTTCTCTTGAAGCCGTCGGTTTAGAAACCCCTGCAATTTCCTAATACTCTTTATTCGTAATCTTTCCTCTATCCTACTCACGCAGTCAATTCAGAAACCGATGAAATCGGCCCTTTAAATGTCACCTCATCAAACTGTTCAAAGTGCGCTTCACCGCAGAGAATTTTCATTTTCTCACTTGATCTCAGTTCCTGACCTTCACCTTTTGTCTCAGCCACGAAATAGATCTTCTTTTCTCCCTTGAATACTATTGCCCAGTCGGGGTTATATGTGCCTATGGGTGTATTTATCCTGAACCAAAAAGGAAGTTTGAAAAAGAATTCGATATTCTCACTGCTTTCACAATCTTTGGCAAACTGATTTTCAACAGATGAATCGAGCGGAATGTAGTTTTTATAAATGGTTTTGTCTGTGTTATTTACCGTAAAGGTGAACCGGTCAAGGTATATTTCAAGCTCATTGTCTTCAAACAATGTCATTTCAAAAATCTTATCGCCGATTTTTTCATATTTGATGCCGTCCATCATCAGTTGATACAACACCGATTTGACGGAGGCTACCGCATTATCCATGAAAAACTGAGGGTTGAGCAGCGCTTCACTTAATCTCCCCGACTTTTTAAGTATTTCCAGGATGGTATGCCGTGTCAGGTCCGTCTTTGACTGAATATAAGCCAGCATATCGGGTATTTCAAACCTGGTTCCGTAATCATCATTTACGCTGTCGCTTACCAATAGTCCATCAATGCCTTCCTGAGTTATCAAAACCTTTTTCTTGGTTGACTTGATGGCGGGCTTTTTCGTTTCCGGCATGTTCTTCACTGCTTTTGCAGACATGGCAATCAATTCATCTGTTTTGTAATCAACTCTGTATCGGGTATGGAACTTTATCTTCTCCCAAATCTGCAGGAATTTCGGGTCTGCTTCAAAGCCCTTGCGGAAATTGACTTTCTGCCTGTCGCCTCTGTTCTTCACCCTCCCTGAAAAATCCACTCCGCAGTCTTCCTGTATCTCTTTCTGCAATGCCTTTGCAAAATCTTCGTAGCGTTCATTTGCTACGACAGTCAGTTTGTTTATATTACGGTCAAATATCCGTTCTCCGTTTTGATTTACCGACAGGCGCAAGCCCCGTCCTATTTCCTGCCTCTTTTTAATTTCCGATCTGGTCTCGTTCAAAGTGCATATCTGAAACACATTCGGGCTGTCCCATCCCTCCCGCAATGCGGAATGGCTGAATATGAAGCGAAGCGGGGTATCCGGATCAAGAAGTTTTTCTTTGTCCTGCATTATCAGTTTGTAAGTGTCGTAATCCGCCTGACTTTCGCCTTCAGTATCCTTCACTCTTCCCTTGCTGTCCTGTGAGAAATAGCCGTTGTGGAGCTCGTCAACCGCATAGGGCAACAGACCGCCATAAGCGGGCTTGGCAACTTCCTGCCGATATGCCTCTTCAAACCATCCGGCAAACTTGCCTTTTGCCGGATTCCCGTTTGTGTCATATTCGCGGTAGTTCTTAACCTTGTCAATGAAAAACAATGAAAGGACTTTAATGCCTTTGCCTTTATAAACCCTTTCTTTTTTGAGGTGTTCTTCAACGGTTTTGCGGATCATATACCTCATTACTTCATCATTCATTCCGCCCTGCATTTCACCTACCGAAAGCATTAGACCGTTAGTAAGAGTGATAGTACCGTTGCCAGCGTCAATTTCATCAATAATAAACCCGTCTTTGTAAATCTCCCGCTCTCTGCTGAGCTTGTAAATATCATCACCGGCCTTAACAGTTACTGATTTTTTTACCACTCCTTTATCCGTGTTGCAATCAGTCTTTATTTTCGCCGTGATTTTAGTTTTGGTTGCGTTTATACTCTCCAACTGAATGAATGCCTCATTCATGGCATTCTCGCTTATTACAGAGTCAACTTCTATCTGTTTCACCAGACCTAAATCATACGCCTTTACCGGATTGAGAGAATACACCAGGTTGTAAAGGTTGGTGTGGGTGGCGGAATATCGAAGAGTGCAGAGTGGATTGAGATTCGCAATCGCCTTTTTGCGGATATCCGTTTCCATATTCTGTGGTTCATCCACAATGACAAGCGGATTGCTACTCTGGAGAAATTCAATAGGCCTTTTGCCGGTGAGCTTGTCATTGGGCTTATTGATGATGTTTTCATCTTTGGCAAAGGAATCAATATTAATAACCAATATTTGAATGGCATTGCCGGCAGCAAAGCCCCTCAGATTGGAAACCTTCTTGCTGTCATACACATCATAATTGATCTGAGCCTTGTCATAAAGTGTCTGAAAATGTTCGTGGGTGATTTGCAGGTTTTTTAAAACACCTTCACGTATGGCAATTGATGGAACCACTATAACAAACTTTTTGAAACCGTAAAGTTTGTTCAATTCATAGATGGTCCGCAGATACACATAGGTCTTGCCCGTGCCCGTTTCCATCTCTACAGAGAAATTCATCCCCTGCAATGCTATGTTCTCAGTCTTTATTTCGTGATGCTGCTGGATGCTCTTTACATTCTCCCAAACCTGTTCTTCAGTCAATGTCAGCCTGTTGCCGACACCATTTTCAGAAAGTAATGCGCCCGTTTCGGTCAAAGAGAATTCAAAATCCGCGCCGCTCAACGGCTGCCCTTCAAATATATCGGTAACAGCTCTGATAGCCTCTACCTGATACTCCTGATTGCTGTCGAAATGGAGTTTCACTTAAGCAGGTAAAGCTCTGTGGATTATCGCTATAAATAATTCTCTGTCAGCATCACTCACAAAATCAATTTTAGGATACGAAGCTAATGCTCTGGGGATACCACTTCCAATACCAATGTACGGGAGTAAATATCTTGCATTGGAAAAAAGAATTGGGTTGCGAGCAATGGATGTTCCTGACTTTATTTTTTCAACTGTTAAAGTGTTGGGGAGTTTGCCCGGACTGATTATTTCAATGCGGTTGTCAAAGATAAAAACTTTGATTGCTGATTTGATAAAATAATCACGATGGATTAGTGAGTTTACAACTAATTCTTCCAATGCTTCCCTTGGAATTTCCAACTCACCTAAAATATTGAATGATTCTTCAACCTGGAGCTTGCGAAGATTTCTAAGGATGAAACTCATTGCTTGTTCATATAGCTCTGTTAGGTTGCCTTCAAAGGGTGGCTCACTATCCCTAAACTCTGTACCAGCAATATCGTTGCCTACAAATGAGATGCACTGCACAGAAAAAACAGGTTTGAATGCCTGAGGTTTTTTGCCGAATAATAATAAGCCAGCAAGAGTAAGTTTTTCATCTTTCGCAAAACCCATATTATTCAGAATCTGCGGAAGTGATTGATCTAATACGTCAAAACTTTTCCCCGTTTTTTTTTGGACAAATATTTTGAAGAAGTCAATATCAATATCGTTGTAAGTACTGTTTGTAACAGATTCTTCATCAGCTGCAAGATTGCCGCTGCTTTGAAGCATCCGTAATAACTCATCGTTGGATACCACTTTCCTTTTATCAGAACCGTTTTTTACCCAAACAATTCCTTTGTTGTCTCTGTATGGTTTATCACTGCCTTCTTTTACACGGACGACAATTAATGTCTGCTCATTTATCGAGACCTGCTCCGTAAAAATTGTTATCGTACTTTTAACATTGTCGGACGCAGCATTTACAAGCAACTCATTGATCGCTTCTATTTCTTCAAAGGACAAACCGTTTAATGCTCCGGTTTTATTATTCACACCAATGATTAATATGCCCCCTTGTGAATTGGAAAAAGCAACCATTTCAGTGGCTATCTTGTAAGCATCGTTCACTCTTTCTTTGAATTGAACAGTGCTGCTCTCGCCTTTTGTAATTATGTCTAAGAGTTCTATTGCTTCCATAATTCGTAAATCATTTTTCTTTTTTCAAATGCTTCATCTCCGCCCTCCATAATAGTTACAATATGTTTGCGGATGTTGATGTCGTCAATACTTCCGACAAATGCAGAGATTTTATTATTCTCATAACGGCAACTGATTATCTGTTCGCAGTCGCCAAGCACAGGGATATTCGGATTGTGTGTTGCAAAAATAAATTGAGTTTTCGTTTTTAAATCCCGAAGCACCCGAATAACATCATCATAAATTGTTTGGTTATCCAAATCATCTTCGGGTTGGTCAATGATTATGATGTCATTCTCCTTCAATGAGAGAAGGAAAATAATAAGCGCTGAAGCCCGCTGTCCGAGGGAATGTTCCATTAGAGGTTTTTCTTTGTAAAAGATTTCAAAGTAATCAGGAACGCGATAAGTTAAAAATGTTCCAAGATTTTCGTCAAACCGAATTTTGAACGAGTTAAATTGAACACCTCCCGAAAGTATATCACTGACTTTAGTGGATGTGGTAGATTCATTTAAGTCGCGGTAAATTTCAATCAGGTCAGAGTAACTATCCACCAATGTCTGGAGGTTTACCTCTCTAATATTAGCCCCTCTTACACTATCCTTTAGAAACTCTTTGAACTTTTCTTTATCTCCTTTGAATTTCATTACAATCTTAATGGAGGACTGATCGGCATTGATTTTTTCTATTTCTTCACTCACGAGATTAAACTCATCATTCCAAAGTTTCTGTAATTGAGTAAGAGAAACAATCAATTGCTTTTGAAGCTGAAGGGTTTTGTCTTTTATTTTTTCCAGTTCCTTTAATTTGAAATTCGTGTTCTCCAACTCCTTATTGAATTTGACATAATCATCTGCCTGAATATTGGGCAGATTTATTTCTCTTTTGATTTTTGAAAAATCTTCCTTCAAATCCTCATATTTACTGAGGAATTGCTTTTCAATTGCCGTTAGATTTGTACTCTCATTCTTCATCTGAGAAAGCAGAAATAATAATTGATTGAACAGTTTTGTGAAGTTTTCAAATGACTGGTATGCTTTTTCAATGAGGTCGGCATTTTCTTTTGACTGATATCCCAGGTATGATTTGAAGTTATCGTGGTAACTCGAAATAAATTCCTCGAAATTTGTGATTACATCCTGCTCAAATTCCTTCAAGTTCTTGAAGCGATTGGCATCTTTATCAAATTCTATTTGCCTGTTCAGTTTTTTATCAATTTCGTTATCTTTAAATACTTTCAGGTTGTGCTCCAAGGCCGCTTTTTTTGCTTCAAGATCAGGCTTCTGAGCAAGCGATTTGTTCTGCCGTGTAATATCACTCAGGAAAGTGAGTACCTCAGCATTTTTGTCTTCAATCCTTTGTCGGTGACTCTTGACTTTCTCTCCAATCAATTGGTTAATTAAACTTTCTATGCTGTTGGAGCCTTTAATATTGGAGAGGTCTTTCTGTCCGAAATATAGCGGTTTTTTTAGGAGACCTGAGATTTTCAGGCTGGGATTGAGATTTCCATCCACATAAATATTAGTTCTGTCACCTAAAATCTTCTCGGCGATAATCAGATTGCCTTGGTGGTCAACAATTTCTAATCTGGTTTTACCTCCACTGCCGAGAAAATTTGCTACGAGATCATTCTTATATTTTGCATCCACACGAGTATCATCCAAGCCAATATCCAAAGAGTAGCGAAGTGTTTCCAGAATAGAAGATTTGCCGCTTCCGCGAATACCGATGAGGTTGTTCATGGCGGGGTTGAGGCAAACTTGTTTGATGTCCTGTTTGCTGCTGGTGACTGAGATAGATTTTATGTATGCCTGGGTTAGTACAGGTACTTCTTTCTTTATCCTATATGTATAGTCCATTAAAGCATACTTCACCGCATCAAAATTGTAAGCACCAATTTTGATAAAGGTCTTTTCGCCTTCTCCGATTTCATCAATTGACTTGGCATCCGAACCTTCCACACATGCAGGAAGCTGGTTGTTGAACCATGTATTCAGGTTTGTCAGTTTATCGCGCGTGCTGAGTTTTTGAAAACCTAATACTGCTTTTTTGAATAAGGGATTTTTTGCAAATTCGCTAATCCTGCCTCCGTCTAATTCTTCCAGAAAACCACTCCGCTGCACAATATGAGCCATTATGAGAAAATAGTTCTTCTGAAAATTATTCAGTAAATCAATTGTCTGAAGCAAACTATGGTTTGATCTACCGTTTGCGTTTTCATAATTGACCTTACCTGAAAAAGTTGAAGTGAGAAAGTGACTAATCAAATCATTTTCATTTGCAAGCCATTGTTCCGGGTCAAAAACAGCAAGCGTATGTATACCATTGGACCCATCATTTACCGAAAGCTCAACACCCGGCAAGACATAAATTTCTTCCTTTCGTGCTTTCTTTGAAAGCGCCTTATATTCTGAGTAGGCAAACTTGTTGTGATTTGTGATAACAGCAAGAGAGATTTTCCCCTCTTTCAGCTTATCAATGTATTGATTGATGAAATCATTCTCAGTTCCGGTGTATTGAAACTCCTTATCCTCTTTCGTATGCAAATGAAAGTCGGCTCGAAGCCAGGTTGCACCGTGTTCAAAGACTTTAATTGGATTGATATTTTCCATTTTCGTATTATACCGTTTTAAAACCTATTCCTGCATCTTACATATTTTCGCTTTTACTTTCTATCACTTTTTTTACTTTTTTACTAATTGGACCGCGCCTTTTCCACCTTCAACCATTTTGCCAACGCCGGCAAAATGGTTTGCAGGGATATTCCCTGATTGTTTGCAAGAAGTTAGCGCCCTATTAATTGCATCTTCAAATCGTCTCCATTGCGTATATCCTAAGAGAGACTGAATTTCCCGCGCGCTCCAATATGCTGCACCATATTCATTTACTTTCTTTAGGTCTTCAAAAGATGTGCTTCCCATTGGCACTAAATTTTTATCTGACATGCCACCTCCTAAAATAAGGCGTCAATAATATTACAATCCCCTCTTGAGAGGGGCAGGTGTGTGTATGCTTACTGCTCATATCGTCTTAAAATCAATCCCTGCATCACGCAATTGCAAGACAGTATTTGTTTTGAGCTGGTCATTGCCGGTGAACAGACTGTCAAGGGTAATAACCTTTTGCGGTTTGCCGGCAATGATTTGCTTTATTAGGTTTTCATTCATGGCATCCAAAGCAATGATGAGTTCGTTGTTGTTGATGCTGTAATAGCCTGTACCGGCAGACCCTTTGACTCCGCTCAGGGTGACATACTGCACCGAGTCTGTAAGTTCGCGGCCAGCTTTAAGCATCAGCTCATACAACATATTTTGCTTTTCGGCTCCGGGGCGGATGGGGTTGGTGAAAGCATCAAGCTGCTGCGTAAGTTTTTCTTCACTGTCTATTTCACTGCCTCTCCATATTTTGAAACTCGATGATGAAAGCTTGAATACCTTGAAACCTAAATCCAGCTTGCTTTTATCAAACAAATCAGGCTTCTCCGCTTTCTCTTTTTCAATTTTCTGAATGACCCTGCGGATGCGCTCTTTGGCAATATCGGCTATGGTTTTATAGCCTGCTTTGTAGGCTTCGCTGTTTTCATCACAAGGTTCAGGCATTTGCACTAAAATAAATTTGCGGTTTCCTCCGTCTTCTTTGTTGAGTTCCATAACTGCTTGGGCTGTGGTACCTGAACCAGAGAAGAAATCAAGAATGATGCCATTCGTTTCTGTCGAAAGTTTTAATAGTTGTTTTATTAGCTTACTGGGTTTGGGATATGGGAAAATTTGTATGTTACCTAACATATCAATTATTTCATTAGTTCCGTGTTGAGTGTAAACATCATCTATAATCGAAAAAGCTTTTCCGCTTCTCAATTCTCCATCCTCGTTCTTCATGTATTGTTTAGTATGAACAGTCCAGCCATCTTTACCTTTCACAAAATCTAAGTCATTATTCTTGAGTGCTTGTTGAACTCTATCCCTACTCCAATACCATTGTCTCTTAGGCCATATTTCAGTGCCATCAGGTGCTTTAATTGCAAATACAAGATTTTTTCTTTCTCCAACAGCTTTGCCTGCTTCTAATGGGTGTGTTCTGTATGGCCCTCTAGTTTTAAATTTTTCATCCTTGAGCTTATAGTATTTTTCTATAGCATCTCGGTCTTGAGATATATAAAGAGGGTCAAGCATATCTTTATTTTTTGCGTAAAAAAGCATGTATTCATGTATTGAGAGCCTCTTGCAAAAGTATTTATAAACCCAATCTGTCGACGTCCAGTATGAGGACTTCACTAAAATCCACGTACTTATTCTGCTAAGATAACGTCCACGATGTGTTTTTTGCAGTTTTGGACGCAG
>JBAQLU010000040.1:0-4358 GCA_049302065.1 Thermodesulfovibrionales bacterium | reverse complement strand
GCAGCTTCTTCCGGTCAAGGTTATCCCTGAAAATATTTTTCCTGTCATTCCCCCTGCATGTAATATGATACACTGCACCCGGATATTGTATGCGAAGCGGCCTTGCCATGTGCTTTTATACCATTCTGTGTCTTTTATGTCAAGAATGAAGATTTGACCCCATATACACATATAGTTCTACTTGGCACTAGTTCAGGATGCTTTCCATGGCATTTTTTGAATTTGAAACCGCTGCCACAATAACAAGGTTCGTTTCGTCGCATGTTCATTTTTCACACATAACATGGCCATCAGCGGGAGCCACCGACGATCCGCTGCATGGCGTGGTTACACAGTCATCCGCTATTTCTGCAATTTTGAGAAGCAACCGTTTACGTCGAGTCTATCTATTGCCTTATTGAAAGCTTCACTTATCGCCTTCTCTCCAGAGCCAAACCCATACAGATTAAAGGCTGTTGCCTTTTCGTATATGTTGCTTTCGCAAATAATCTCCCCGCTCTTCTTAACTCTGGCTATATAACCGACTTCCCCGGTCCATTTTCCGAAGTTGAAGTCCAGTTTAAATTGCCGCACCAGCAAATCAAGGACTAACATTCCATTCTCATGGTTGTTGGCAACAACGATGCCGTTCTTTGACAGCCTTTCTGTCGTGGCTGTTTTGAAGATCCGTATAGGATCCTGTTGGTCTTTGAAAGTTGGCTGGTCAGGTATTGCAGCGTAGATAACACCAAAAGCTACGTACCCCAATACTCGCGAGCCTACGGTGGGTTTGGCTCCTTCGCCAATAAGCTCTTTATCCAGTCTCTCGTCGCTTGACGAAATGACCACTTTTTCTTTGGGGCTAATCAACTGCTCCTTTTTCACGGTGTAGTTTACCGATATTCCTTCGGTAGATGCTCTATACTGTTGGGAAAGCCCAGCACAACCTGACAATAATGTTACAAACGCGATGACCAGTAAGATATTGTACGGGACGCACAGAAATCTTCTCATCTTTGACCTCCTTCTCCTCAATCAATTGCATTAATCAAGTAACAAGTAATTATATGGGTTGTGTTCATCTCCGCAAATTCTATCATACCCACTCGGTTTTTTCACCGCTTTCGTATTTTTCTAACTGGATATCATGACTCTTAGGATGATAAACAGAAACTCGATAACTACGCTTTGTTAAGTTACCCCACTTAACAGTTACGAAAAGAAACAAACGGTATGAGAGCAGTCTGATAATGTGTTGATTTCAGGAAGAAGTTAATCTTTTCATATAGAATACTTATAAGGGTTTCTCACAATGTCTGCATTTTTCTATTAGGTAAGTGTTCATGGATAATACTTTCCTTGCTACCAATTAAGTATTCTGCTAATCTTGTGGATATAATTACAAGTTATGCATAAATATGAATATAAAATAACAATACCTTTATGATTAAAATAAAAATACTTATTTATAGTTTTGTAACTATCTTTTTTTGCACTACTGTTTTTGTATCCCCTGTTGAAAGTACTAGTATTATCAGCATTAGAACCGCAAAAGATATTTTTATCGGAGCGGATAGTTTTGTAGGGGATATAAGTGAATATCAAGTCGGAACAGATTGCAAAATCAGACAGGCAGGCAATGTTTTCTTTGCTATCTCTGGAAAACCTATTGTTAAAGTTGAAGGGGGAAATCTCGACATTTTCAAAATTGCTAAAGATATTTTTTCCAGAAATATCCCAATCCAAGAAAGAATTACTACATATGATCTTATTGTGAAATGGAATCTCATAAAAATTATTGATGCTATACGGCATAAAAGTGATATTTTTAATTTGTTTAAAAGAGGGGATTCTATTGCTGTCAGCATCACTATTGTAATGAAAGGTGATATGTTCCCAGTAGCCTATCATATTGATCATAATGTGATTAGCTCTAGTGAAGAACCCGCCATGATAAAGTCTGTAATAATTAACTCTACAGAAAGGCTCAACTCCACAATGGATACAATTATTTCCGATAATGATAAAAAAGTCTGTTATCCAATGATGAAAGATGGCACCGATGATCCTACAAAAATTATAAGAGAATGTATTGAACTCATATCTAAGACAAATCCAAGAGTTAAGTTGCCGATTGATATTCTCAGAATAACTCAAACTGGAGCAGAATGGATTCAGCGTAAGCCAGAATGTCCAGAAATAAATCAGAGTTTTTTTTAATATTCAAATTGACTTACTAATTAATATTTCCTACAATTCGACTTTGCTCAACTGCAATTATCATGATATAAGTCTCCGATTAATTCTAGTGACAGTCTGGTGACGGTTATACGAAATTCACCTACACACAAACAGTTTAGGGATTACCAAAAGTTTGAGGAATATCAAAAGAAATGTTGAACGCTAACTGAGTGACGAGTGCCACTGAATGACACCCGCTCGCTAATAAACTGTTTTTCTCTATTCAAACCAACAACATGCCGGGAAAGCTCCGTGTGGTACTCGTTCAACTCCAGCGCACTGTTATCTGCTGTTTTTGTAATAACTAATCTATGTGACATTTGTAATGCTTCTAACAATAAACACAGCACAATCCATAGCACGTTGAAGCAACTCTGGAGGAGCCGCTTGTGGTCCGTGTGCGTCAGAAAATTCTCTTCTAAATGAAGCAAGTATATAAGCTGCTTGATTAACAGCCTGTTTATGATTGTGCCATAAACGATTTTTCTCTTCAGTCAATAAATCGGCAACACTATCAAGAGGTCTACGGTATGATGTCTCCAGTGCTGAAAAAGATTTGGAGACACGCTCCTGATATGAAGCATCTCGATGATTTCCAAGAGAATTGTTTGTATACTGCTCTTCAGTTAAGCTATCAACGACACCACAGATGGCTGTGAGTGCTCCTGATATATCACCGTCCCGATATCGCCTAAGGCAGTTAGAAATTGCTGTTCGTATTTGCTCGCTAAGGGCCGCTGTATCAAGATCAATTTGCAAATTAAGCGGATGAGGTTGTTCACCACTAAGCCCCCAACCAACTCTCAATAATACATCTTCTAATGACGGAGTAAGACTTGAACTCCTCTTAACAATCTCTGTAATACAAGCAGAGACGTATCTATCCCGATCATCAGGTTCTAAATTGTTGACAAGATCATCAATCGCGTCCATCAATTGTCCTTTTGATGTACCACCAGTCCATTTTTGTTGCAGTTTACTCAAAGTATGTATAGGTAGACCGGCTGCTCCTACTAAATCTTTAATCTGAGAAAAGGAAAATCCGTCTCTGATAATTCCGCGGATGCTTCCCCAAGTATCACCGATTCGCATTATATCTCCTAGGCAGATAACGTTACCTTAACCAGCGGGCAACCAACATTGGCTGCCAAACTCAACCAGCGTTAATCCGCGTCTGGGTTGAAGGAATTGTTAGGCATGTTTTTTTATTCTTATTTTATTAAATTCATTCAATTTTATCTTGAGCAAGTTTGCTCAGTGCAATAGCTTGTTTAACAGTCTCTTCAGTCATTCTTTTTCCGGAAATCTGCTCTGATATGTCATTAAGTGCTTTAAACTCCAAAAAGTTTAATACATTATTAAATGAGGGGATATCGTTACTAAATAATTGTTGCAATTCTTCTGGCTTAATCACCACACCAAGTATTTGATCAATAAAACTCTTGTCTTCTTTCCAATATGCTATTTTCTTCTTTTTCAATCCATCGTCAATTAGATAAGTCAATCTTTGTAGAAAAGCTTGGTAGACGAAAAATACAAGCCATAGGGTTTCGCCGATAAAGGGGCGTGTCTCTTCAACTTCTTTTATAATTCTATGACAGTGCACATGATATTCCTGAGCTTTGAACTCTGAAATAAGTTCTTTAAAATACTCATTTGTAATTTCGGGTAGCTTAATAATTTCCTCTTTGGTCAGGATAGTATACGAGTTAAACACAAGCACAGGAAGATTGCCCTTAATTTCCATCATCCCGGTCCACACTTTGTTGAAGGAAGCAATTCTGGATGAATGTTATCCTTAGTTGAAATTTAAAGTAGTGGCTCCTAAAATGATGTAGTTTCCAGGAAGAAACAAAGCATCAAGAAAGGAGCCAATATGAAAAAAGTACTACAAATAAGAGGAAAAGGCAAGGTCAGGAAGGCGAAGGCAGTAGAGGTGAAAGATTTGGAAGAATATGGGGCGATGGACCTGGACAGCAAAATGGCGCTCATTCACGAACTGATACCCATAGGACTGATGCATATAAAAGAACTCCTGCAGGAGGAAGTGAAACAGTTGGCAGGAGAGAGGTATCAGCGCAACGGTATCCCGGGATATGACCGGTGGAGTAAACAGCAGGGATCGATCTATATACAGG
>JBAQLU010000039.1:0-1681 GCA_049302065.1 Thermodesulfovibrionales bacterium | reverse complement strand
GCCCCGCTATATAATGGAGGTGGTTGCAATTGGAGGCATAATTTCTGTGGTTCTTTATCTATTGGCTTCCGACAGAGGATTTCAGGATGCTCTACCCATAATTGGCCTTTTTGCTTTTGCTGCCTATCGAATTATGCCTGCCCTTCAAAATATTTTTGCGTCACTCACCACTCTACGTTTTTATGTTCATGCTCTTGATGTTTTATATGAGGACATGTACTTTTTTGAGCATAAATCCTATACTGCAGCCTATTCTAAGAAGAAGTTTTCACCGCTTAACCTGCAAAAAGAGCTAAAGCTTGAAGAAATTACATTTAGCTACCCAGGAACTAGGAAGCCGGTTATTGATAATTTAAATATAAAAATTGATTCCAATACTTCTGTAGCTTTTGTGGGAAAGACAGGGGTGGGGAAAACTACCATTGCTGACATTGTACTGGGACTGCTTAGGCCGAATAGTGGCAGGATGTTAGTTGACGGGGTAGAAATTACTGATGATAATCTGCCTGGCTGGCAAAAAAACCTAGGGTATATACCTCAAGATATTTATCTTCTGGATGACACTGTGACACGAAATATTGCTTTTGGAGTTCCTGATGAAGAGATAGACATGAATATTGTAAAAAGCGTAGCGCAAATTGCCAATATCCATAATTTTGTGACAGAAGAACTACCTAATAGATACCAGACGGTGGTAGGAGAACGGGGGGTACGTTTAAGCGGAGGTCAGAGACAAAGAATAGGTATTGCAAGGGCCCTTTATCATAATCCCGGGGTATTGGTTTTAGATGAGGCAACAAGTGCCCTTGATGGGGCAACAGAGAAGGAAGTGTTTGAAGCTATTAATAATATTGCCAAGACTAAGACACTTATTATAATTGCTCACCGGCTTACTACTGTTAAGGATTGTGACGTTATTTATGTATTGAAAGATGGTAAGATTGTAGGACAGGGAAAATATGAGGAACTGATGGAATCAAATATAGAGTTTCGGAAGATGGCAAAAGCTCATTTGTAAAAATAGATAGATAAAAGTAAAAAATTAGAGATAAATTTTATAATACTATTAAAACTATTTGACTAAAATGAAAGGTAAGAGATGAACCTATCAGGGAAAACAATACTTATAACCGGAGGCACTGGTTCTTTTGGTAAAAAATTTACAGAGATTGTGCTAAAAAAATATAACCCTAAAAAACTTATTATTTTTAGCAGGGATGAATACAAACAAAGCGAGATGGCAAAGATATTTTCCAAAGATAAATATCCGAGTATCAGATATTTTTTAGGTGACGTAAGGGATAAATACAGACTAATTCGTGCTTTTGAAGGAATTGATTATGTAATACATGCCGCAGCATTAAAACAAGTGCCTGCTTTAGAATATAATCCTATGGAAGCGGTAAAAACCAATGTGATGGGTGCAGATAATATAATTGAGGCAGCCATAGATGCCGGAGTAAAAAAAGTAATTGCACTTTCTACTGATAAAGCAGTAAATCCTGTAAATCTTTATGGTGCCACCAAGCTTGTTGCAGAAAAAATATTTATTGCGGCAAATGCCTACGCAGGAGGCAAAGTTAAGTTTTCTGTAGTAAGATATGGCAATGTGGTTGGCTCTAGAGGTAGTGTTGTACCATTATTTTTAAACCTTAAGAAAAAAGGTATAAAAGAGTACCCC
>JBAQLU010000038.1:0-31742 GCA_049302065.1 Thermodesulfovibrionales bacterium | reverse complement strand
GAAGAGCAAAAGAGAATACTGGATCTGCTGAAGGTAACGCTGTAGCCATATTCCGGAAATGCAAAACTGCCTTCAAATCATTACTGGGCATGGGTTTCTATATGGGTTTGAAAAAGAAAATGCGTTTAAACGTTATTTCGCCGTCTGCTCCCTTTACAGTAACATCAGATGGATGCACAGGCGTTACACTTTCTCCCTCAGCCACTTGTTCCGTAACGGTAAGTTTTACACAAATTGCTGTAAGAGCTTTTATTGATGCATTAAGAATACTCTCAAATGATTCAGACCATCCGAGTGTGTCTATAAGACTAACCGCCATACCGCCACGCGCCGATTTAAAAGGGACTGTAACCGAAGTCATAAATAACATTTCTTTTCCCTTGGGGGGTGTAAAAGTAACAGTGACTGATCCTGTAGGCACTTATATCACCTGGACTAGCGGCAATGAAGTTCCTTGCACTGATCCTTGTTATCGCTTTAGCTTTTACAATCTTACATCAGGCAACTTTACAGCCAAATTCGAATTATGGGGATATGCCAAAAAGACTGTAAGCGGCGTATTAACTCCCGGGCAGAATATCCTTGATGTCCAATTGACCCGTGTTCCGCCGCTTTCACTGAGCATTACATCTCCACAGAACGGCGCTATATTAAATTCTTCTCCGATTACAGTCAACGGTCTCGTCAACAATAACGCACAGGTTACAGTAAATGGAATTGCTGCAACCGTAAATAATGGAACTTTTTCAGCGTCGATTTCGCTTACTGAGGGCCAAAACATAATTACTGCCACAGCAACTGACCAATACGATTGGACTACATCTAAAAGCATAAATGTTACTTTGGTTACAAGAGGGAGTATTACAGGGGTTATAACTAATTCATCAACAGGTCTTCCGATATCTTCTGCAACAGTTACGATAACGGATTCCGCCAATAACACACACACAACTTTAACAGACGGCAGCGGCAGATATACTATTGCTGATCTTCCTCCCAGAGCTTTTACAGGAACGGTAACAAAGGATGGCTTTGTTCCATATGTTCTCTACGGTTCAATTGTTTCAGGTCAAATGACTCTGAATATCCAGCTGACGCTTGCCTCAACCCTGATAGGTAGAGTGACAGATTCTTCTACCGGCACTCCAATAGAGGGTGTTACTGTGACTTTCAACAGCAGCGCTCAAACCCTTACAACACAAACAGGTCAGGATGGTGCATATATTTTAACGAACATTGCGGCCGGTAATTTCACTTTAACATGCAACAAATCCGGATATTTTCAGCTAACAGTAAATGACTCCATCAGCGCAGGCGAGACAAAAAACATGGATGTTCAGTTGACGCCGATGCCGCTTCTTACTCTAACCATAACTTCTCCAGTTGACGGAGCAGTGGTTAATTCCTCGTGGCTGACTGTCGGCGGCACGGTGAGTAATAATGCAAATGTTTCTGTAAACGGGACCCAGGCATCTGTGGCAGGCGGTCTGTTTTCCGTGGTAATACCGCTGACAGAAGGGGCAAATACCGTTACCGCTACGGCAACCGATACATATGGCCAGACGGTTTCTCATGGCATAACTGTCACGCTGACCGGATTGCTTGATAAAGACGAGATTTTTGTAAGCCCCTTGGCACTGGATTTCGCTGCAGTAAGAGTTGGCGCTGCGAGGTCACGCACGCTTGTTATATCCAACATCGGTACTACAAATCTATCTATTAATCAAATTTCCACCTCTCCTCCGTTTCTGGTTTCCGATGATGATGAGTGCTCATGGCAGATTGTTCCGCCTTCGTCATCATGTTCTGTAGGGATAAAATTCGTGCCTACTTTGGAGGGGGATTTTTCAGGCACCCTGCAAATACCCTCCAGTGACGCAGACCGATCGGTTGTTACTGTAAGCTTAGCCGGAATGGCAGACCTGTCCCTGGGTGGATATCTCCTGCCGGATACCGGCCAGACAGATTGTTTTGACAGTTTGGGGAATATAACAGCCTGCTCGTTATCACTTGGACAGGATGGAAGTTATACGATAAATCCGCTTTTCTATACTGAAGACAACTCGCTGACAGTCATCGACAAGAATACCGGTCTCATATGGCAGAGAGAGGATGACGGAACAGCAAGATCATGGACAAATGCGGCGAATTATTGTGAGAATCTCTCCCTAGACGGGCATGCCGATTGGCGGCTTCCAACGTATTTCGAACTTCTGACGATAGTTGATTACGGCAGGAATAATCCCTCTGTAGACCCTTTGGTATTCCCCGATACGAATTCGTCTTTTTACTGGACGTCTACAACAGATGTGGGAGGAGCTAAGGCTATCAGTTTTGACTATGGCGTGAGTTCTACTCTTTTACAGTCATCTGTGAATAGTTTCCGGTGCGTTCGTGGCACAGAATTACCCGACGGTTTTTTCTCAGATAACTTTGACGACACATTGACAGACTGGGACACTGGGCTTATGTGGACTGATGGGTATTTTTCTGCAAGAACCTGGAATCAGGCACTTTATTTGTGCAATGTGATGGAAGTCGGAGGGTATACAGATTGGAGGTTGCCGGATATCAAGGAACTTTTATCGAAAACCTATACGGATTGCTATCTTGGTGATTGCTTTGCATGGTCTTCAACGACCTTTGGTCAGCCGGATGTGGCTGGAGATTATAAGCAGGCTTTTGTATACGACAATATAGATATTGTACCCCATGACAAATCGAGTACACATATGCTCCGTTGTGTTCGAGGCGGATGGGGAACATTCAAAGGTGTAGTGAAGGGTAAGGTTTCCGATTCCGTAACCGGACTTCCTGTACCTTCAGCAGCAGTCTCACTGACAGATTCTCGTAATAATACACTGACAGCAATCACAAATGCTGATGGTGATTACTCAATAGCAGATGTATCAGCGGGAGATTTTACTATAATAGCGTCTAAAGCCGGGTATACTTCTCAAAGTATTTCAGATACTATTGCTCTAAGCGAAGTAGCAATAGTCAATTTATCCTTGACCCAACAGTTTGCCTTAAATACTCTTGGTGATTACGGCAATGTTACGGTTATCGAAATGACGGGTGATTACAATGCCAAGAACCCTGACGGCTCCATTAATGCCATACCAAGGCAGGAGATAGGAAAGGAGTTCCTGAAAAACCATTCTGATCAATATGACTTCTTTGTAATATTCTCAAACTTCGACTTCGCTATGCCCGATGCTGCTGCAAAGGCATTTTATCTTGAGGTGAAGAATGACACACAGGGCATAGGCAAGCAGATTTTCGATAACTCATTGCTTTTCGGAAGCAACGGTAAACTTCAGGGAACAATAGATATGGGTAATATTGCAAAGCTTATTACAAACCCTGCTGACCCTAAATTTGAGCAAACCATATCTATTCTTGCCCATGAACAGTTGCACAGATGGGGCGCAAATGTGAAGTTTAAAGATGCCGGTGGAAATACCAGCACGGCCTTGCTCGGCAAAGACGGCAGCCACTGGAGTTTCCTCCTTGATTCAGACGGGTCTGTGATGTACGGCAATGACTGGAAGGTCAACGCAGATGGCACATTCAGATCTATTGCAGCAAATAAATACTATAGTCCCCTCGATCTCTACCTTATGGGGATTATCGATAAATCACAGGTTCCACCAATGCTTCTCATAGATAATGCTGCTATTGATCCTGCAAAAATGCCAGAGGTTGGATCGACAATTTCAGGTACACCTCGATATATCACTATAGATGATGTTATTGGAGCAGAAGGGCAAAGAGTACCGGATGCTGTAACATCGCAGAAGACATTTAAGACAGCATTTATATTTATAACACGACCGGGAACGTACACTGGCAGTGAGTTAGCGGGCTTAGAGAATATACGGAACGCATGGGCTGGAAGGTTTGCAAATCTCACCGAAGGCAAAGGCAGTATTGCAGATGTTGCCCCTTCATTGACAATTGCCATAAGTTCCCCTTCAAATAATGAGACAATAACCAGACCTGATGTAACAGTCAAAGGCGCTATAATCAATTCCACAGGGAATGAAACAGGGGTAACCGTGAATGGCATAATGGCAACGGTTTACGGCAATCAATTCATTGCCAACCATGTACCCTTAACAGAAGGATCAAACACTATAACAATAACTTCAACCGATACAGCAGGCAATACAGCAACAACCTCGATAACCGTTAATGCGGTAACAACCGGCAATTATATCCGCTTGACCTCAAACATCGAGTCAGGCATCCCGCCATTGGAGGTAACCTTAAGGATAGACGGTTCATTCAGTATCACAGAATCCAACCTGAATATAACCGGCCCTGTTCAGCCGGAGATCATATCCTCAAGTCCCGAGGAGTATACGGTTAAGATGACAATCGAAGGCGTCTATACCTTCACAGCAACCGCCACAGGCCCTGATGGAAATATTTATCAGGATACTATTGCGATAACGGTGATGAATAAGACAGAAATGGATAATCTGCTGAAGGCTAAGTGGCAGGGAATGAACACAGCTTTGTCCAATCAGGATACTGAAAAAGCTTCAACGTATTATTCTGAAGAAACAAAGCAAATTTATCATGATCTATTCAATTCGCTCTATGCTTATCTTCCTCAGATTGCACAGGAGATGCAGGAAATCCAATTGATCTATTTAAAGAATAATACCGCCAAATATCGGATGAGACAGAATGAACTCTACGGCGGTAGGACCTTGACCTTGACCTATTACATTTACTTTGTGATTGATAGAGACGGGGTCTGGAAAATCTATCGGTACTGATAAGGAGGATACATGAGAAAAATATTACTTATTTTTATATTAACTTCTTTAGTAATGTCTGCTACGTCATGCTATGGGTTTGCTGTAATTCGCAAGGACGGTCCTTATGAAGGAAGGGTAATCGATGCTGACACAGGGGAACCGATTGAGGGGGTTGTAGTACTTGGAAAATGGAGTACGGAGATTATTACTCCCGGTGGAGCAACACATAATTTCTATGATGCTCAGGAAACAGTTACCGATAAGAATGGAGAGTTTTCGATTGAAGGCTTAGGCTTAAAGATTCTGAGCAATGTTATTCCTATGGATGTTTTGATATTTAAGGCGGGGTATGAATACGAAAGTGGCTCATGGAGTTCACTCAAGAAATATGCAAAGAAGATCAAATGGGAAGGGAATAAGGCGATTATACCTTTGAGAAAGTTGACGATGGAGGAGAGGAGGAAAAGAAGACCTCCTATTCCCCCTACTGAAGCTCCTTTAAAGAAAATAAGACTAATGTTAGAGGAAATCAATAAGAATGAAATAGAGCTGGGAGCAGAACCATATGATATTTGGGGAGGTGAGAAGGTATATGAAAAGAACGCTCGTTAACATAACTCTGGTTATTTTATTTAGTTTTATTATATATAAAGATGCTATATCGTGGGATGATAGCGCTACGCACAAAGACCTCTCAAGATATGCGGCAGAAAGCTCTGTGCTAAGCAAGGACAAAGGTGGTTATCTGAAAAATCTTGGATTAAACAAAGGACTTGATGATGAAAAGCTTGAATGTAGTGGAAAAAAACTTTCTATTAAAGACTGGCTTTCTGAAGGTGCTGAGCTTGAAGACAAAAGCGATTGGGGATTTCCGATTATACCGGGCACCACGACCCGTTCTTTCAACCATTTTCATAACCCGCTCAAAGATTGGACTCAAGCAGGTTTAAATGATTTGTGGACAGGCGAATCCTCACTTTTATGGGCGCAGGACAGAACTAATCAGCAGAATATTGTTGAAAGGGATCAAACCTGGCAGCAGGCAAGAGATTATTTCTATCTTGCATTAATGTCAGTAACAAATTCATTGAGGCAGGAGAACTTTGCAAAGATGTTTAAGGGATTGGGCCATCAAATGCATCTTCTCCAGGATACGGCAGTGCCTGATCACGTACGCAATGATGCCCATCCTGAAGATGCAATCTTCGGCAGAAACCCGCTTAATGGAAGCGCATATTTTGAAACGTGGGCACAGGAAAGATTCCGCAATGTTAACGATTTAAAATCTTTTGCACCGAATCTTTCTTTCCCGGTGGTTTCTTTCAATATCTCATACAATGGTCTTGCACCGACAACTCAGCTTTTTGATACTGACCAATACAATGGAACCAATCCTTCTGTTAGTCTCACTCAGGGATTAGCCGAATATACAAACGCTAACTTTTTCAGTGGTGATACAATCTTTGCAGCGGAGAGATATTCTGCTGATAACGGTCACTATTTCCCATATCCAAAAAGATCATCAACAGATCTTCAAAGTTATTTGGCTGGGTCAAAACCTGAAGAAACAGTTGTGGCTGAGGATGGTGATACCGATACAGGACTATGGATCAGCAAGAATGCTGACGGGGAAAACTTTTCGCATATTGTAAAAATAGGCAAATTGACCAAATGGTATTACAATATTTTTGGTGAGGGCGAGCTTTTTTATAATACATTTTATCGTGACGAAAAATGTCATGAAGACTACGCCCAAAAACTCATCCCCCGAGCAGTCGGCTACTCGGCAAGTCTTTTGGACTACTTTTTCAGGGGCAATATTGAGATAACCCTCCCAGATTCCGGGGTTTATGCGCAGACAGATAATCCAGCCACAGGCTTTTCACAAATAACCCTTCTTGCCAAAAACACAACCCTTAACAACGAACAAATCAACGATGGAACAATAGAGCTTGTTGTAGGGTATCGACGTGCCATTGATGACCCCTTCCTTAATTACCCGGAGGACTATCCTTTCCAAGCAGAGAATGAAATGACTTACATAATAGTTCCTGAAGCAAACGGCATCAGCTCTATTCCGAATAACGGATCAGTAGAGCTTACCTTTAATCTCAGCCAGAATCCGGTTCCTCTCTGGGCAATAAACGTCTTTGTCCGGCTTATATACCACGGGCGGCTCGGCAATGAAGACGGCGCAGTCGCCGTTGGATTCAAAGACATCAGTGAACCAACACCGATAGACACACTTAATGACATGGACAGAATATGCCTGAACGGAATCATGTATACGGCAGGCAGTGCTGAGGCAATAGACCAGGTAGACACAAACAACAACGGGATACCTACGTGGGATATATATCCTCATGACCTTAGCGATATCTACTTCAGAACTTCACCGGAGAGTAATCCACAATATGCGTCAGATACTAATTATAACGTTGCAATTCCATATCTTTATGCAGGGTATTACGTAAGAGCTTTATATATCCTGACCGACTATGCCTTTTCCTATAATTACTATCAAACTTTGATCAAAACTGTGCAGATGGACCCATGGTGTCATTTGTCCTGGGGGACAGAACTTAATCCCGGCAGAGCAATAAGGAACCAGGTAGAGTATGAAGAAGAGCCTGCGGTCTGCGCTCCAATGAGCGCACCCTGTCACATATGGTGGTACCCGACATTCCTTGATTACAGGGACAGACAGATATGGTCGGGAACAGGGATTATGTTCATCAATAATGCTTATCCTGAAAGTTCTGAGTGCTCCTGTTATCAGGGAGTTTTAAGAAACTGTATGAGCGGTGCTCAGACCCTCAAAGTAACGAATGCCGCGAGTGAGGATAAATTGTCACAAAAAAGAATGGAAGTGCAAATGCAGCCCATTGTTGATAGACAAAGACGAATGCCGGCAGATAGATAACCGGATAAGTTCAATATAATTCCTGTACCTTTATGTTACGCCTTTTTTCTCTATCATCCGGAAGTGCTGTTCGAATACTTTTCGGAAATGATAACCATAAATCGATAAAGTTATTGCCAGAGGAAAGAGCTTGGGCCGCCTGAAAAGGGACCAAAAGAAGAGTCTCCAGTAATAGAAACGCTCCTTCCCTATTATCCCAAGTATAACCACGGACTTCATCCCTGCCTTTAAATGGCTCCACCGTGCATGAAAAACCTTTTTCTGTGTCGGGTGATAATCTCTCAGAAACTGTTTGACCCTGGCGTAGTAATACTTCGGGGAATAAATGGTTTCGATGATCTTCTTATAGCCGCTGATGAGCGCTTCGTAGCTCATCTTCGGAATGAAGTTCATCGAAAAGTCAGTGTTGTCTCCGGTTACAGACTTCACCAGTCTGTTTTCCCCAAGCAATCGCTTGTAGAGTTTTGTCCCGCGGGGCGCATTCAGGAGACCTACCATTGCTGTCGCGATCCTGCTTTCCTGGATAAACCCTATCATCCTTTCAAATATCGAGACGGGATCTTTATCAAATCCCACTATAAAACCGGCCTGTACCTCCATCCCGAAACTCTGTATCTTCCTGACACTTGCTATCAGGTCACGGTTCTTGTTCGGTATTTTAGTGCATTCATGCAGGCTTTCCTCGTTGGGCGATTCGATACCGACAAAGACAGTGTCGAACTGCGCCTGCACCATCATTCTCATAAGGTCCTCATCATCCGCAAGGTTAATGGATGCCTCGGTAATAAATGAGAACGGATACTGTCTTTTTTCCATCCACTGGATAATGGCGGGCAAGATATCTGTCTTTAACTTTATTTTGTTCCCGATAAAGTTGTCGTCAACAAAGAATACCCCTCCCCTCCAGCCGTGGGTGTAGAGTTTCTCCAGTTCTGTTATCACCTGATCGCTGTCCTTGGTCCTGGGAACCCGTCCGTAGAGCGAAGTTATATTGCAGAATTCGCAATCAAAGGGGCAACCCCTTGAATACTGGATGTTCATAGAGGCATAGTGTTTCATGTTTATGAGATCCCAAAGGGGAACGGGTGTGGTTGTCACATCAGCCCATTTATCAGATGTATAGATATGATTGGGCCGTCCTTCCTGTAAATCGTCGAGAAAAAGCGGGAGAGTAATCTCCGCCTCATCGAGTACCAGATAGTCCACATCGCTAAACTCTTCGCGATCCTGGGTAAAGAGTGGTCCTCCGGCTACGACCTTTACGCCTGTCGCCCTGCATCTGTTAAGAACAGTTTTCACCGATTCATTTTGGATCGACATGGCGCTAAGAAAAACATAGTCTGCCCAGAGGAGGTCGTTGTCCTCCAATCTTCGGACATTCATGTCCACAAGTTTTTTTTCCCATTCGGGCGGGAGCATTGCAGCAATTGTCAAAAGACCAAGGGGAGGATTAGCCGCCCTCTTCGAAACAAACTTAAGGGCGTAGGAAAAACTCCAGAATGTATCAGGATATTCCGGATATACCAGAAGTATCTTCATGAAAAAACTCCTTATCTAAAAACAGAACGGTTAATAAAGGGGCCAAAAACGATTGAAACGAGATCTGCGGTCATAAAAAGGGGCTTTTTAACTCGTCTCATATTTGCTAAAATTATACCACAATCGCTCATTATTGAGGACTTTAATAAAAAATTGTTGATAATTCTATTTCTTCATCTGACTAACCCCTTTCTTCAGCAAAGTTTAAACATTATGGAGTACAATATTTAGTTGAGGTTTTAATGCAATTTAGAGAAGAATCATCATGATAAGCGCGAAATTGTTACAGCATATTATTACTTATGGCCCTGCGGTTATATCAGGACTCCTTCTGGTATTGTGTTTTCCCACAATAGATTTGTTCCTTATCGCATGGATAGCGCTTGTTCCCTTCCTTTTATCCCTCTATGACAAATCCCCCAAACAGGCGTTTAAGACCGGAATTGCACTGGGCATCCCGTATTTCTTCGGAACCCTCTACTGGATATACCACTCAATAAATCATTATGGCGGTATCTCTTTGATAGCGAGCATTGCTATTGTTATTTTACTCTGCCTCTATCTCAGTCTATACACAGGTATCTTCGCATTTTTATTCTCAATAACTATCAGAAACACAAAGCTTCCCGCCCTTCTGATTGCGCCGGTATTCTGGGTAGTATTTGAATTTCTGCGTTCCTATATATTCACCGGCTTTCCCTGGTCAAGCATCGGGTATTCCCAGTATAAATTCCTCACCATGATCCAGATCGCTGATGTAACCGGTATCTACGGGATATCTTTCATAGTCCTGGCATTTAACGGCGCTTTAACAGACATATTTCTTATAAAAAAGCGAACGAAAGACATGCCCCTCTTCCCATTATCGTATACTGTTCTCGGGTTCGCTCTGCTATCTGTTCTAATCATATCGACAATTGTATACGGGCAGATAAGACTAAGAGAGGTCAGACCCGGGCAGCAGTTTAAAGCAAGTATTATACAAGGGAATATCGAGCAGGACAAAAAATGGGAGACTTCATATCAGAGTTCTGTTATGGAGATATATAAAGATCTCTCTTTGAAGGCTGCTGCTTCCTCTCCATCCATAATCGTCTGGCCGGAAACTGCGGCGCCGTTCTTTTTTCAGGCAGAAAGAGTGTATACAGAAGAGCTTGTTGATTTTCAAAATCAGCTGAATGCCTATCTTCTTTTCGGAAGTGTCCTGGTTAAAAAGAAAACAGACAAGCAGTCCCTCCTTTCAAACAGTGCGGTTTTGCTTGATGAAACTGGAGAGGTGGCTTATATTTATGATAAAATACATTTAGTCCCCTTTGGAGAATATGTACCCCTGCAAAAAATTCTCTTTTTCATCAATAAGCTCGTTGTAGGTATCGGGGAATATGCCCGCGGGGATAGTTATATAAGGGCTGAGACCCCTTTCGGGGATTTTGCAACACTAATATGCTATGAAATCATATTCCCCGGACTTGTGAGAAAGTTTTATGCAAATGGTGGAGATTTTATGGTAACGATAACAAATGATGCCTGGTTTGGAAAGACCACCGGCCCTTATCAACACTTTAGTATGGCGGTTTTTCGTGCTGTTGAAAACAGAAAACCTGTAATAAGGGCTGCTAATACCGGGATCTCCGGATTCATCGACAGCAACGGGAGAATACTCTCAAGGACCGATCTTTTTCAAAAGGTGATCCTTACAGGAGATGTAAAAACTGATAAAAAAATCAGTTTTTATTCTAAGTATGGTGATCTTTTTATCTATATTTGTATAATCATTTCTATAATTTTACTTGCTCACTTATTTGGCAAGTCCAGAATCGTTTAAGGAGGTAACATGCTTTTACAAGACGAATTAAAGGAAGAATTATTAACTCTCAGGGGGAAAATGGAATCCTTAAGAGGTTATCTTTGATTTAGCCGGTTTAAAGGAAGAGACCGAAAGAATTAAAAAAGAATTAGTCAAAGAGAATATCTGGTCATCTCCTGAGTTGTCCCGTGATTTATTAAAGAGAAAGTCAAAGCTTGAGTATATCGTATCACACTTTGAATCCTTATCCGACAAACTCTCTTACCTGGAAGAGTCAATAGGGATACTCGAAGAAGAAAGTGGAGGCCTTTTTCTTAATGAACTGAGGAATGAGATAAAGGCCTTAAAAGAAGATTTAGATTTACTCGAGATCCAGAACCTCCTTTCAGGCGAAATGGATAAGAATAATGCTATTCTCGCTATTCATCCTGGCGCCGGTGGCACAGAAAGTCAGGATTGGGCCCAGATGCTGATGAGGATGTATCTCAGATGGGCAGAGAGGCATAAATTCAATGCCCAGATCGTCGATTTGCAGATGGGTGAAGAAGCAGGTATTAAAAGCGCCACTATCACTATAACCGGACAATATGCATACGGTTATCTGAAAGGCGAGGCAGGCGTTCACAGGCTCGTCAGAATCTCTCCTTACGATGCAGGAAAAAGAAGGCATACGTCTTTCGCAGCTGTGCTTGTTTTTCCAGAGGTTGAAGATGATATTGATATAGAATTAAAAGACGATGATATAAAAATGGACACATTCAGAGCCTCTGGCGCAGGGGGTCAGCATGTAAATAAAACATCTTCTGCTGTGAGGCTTACCCACATCCCATCAGGCATAATTGTGAGCTGTCAGAATGAACGCTCCCAGCATAAGAATAAGGCTATCGCAATGAAGATACTGAAGGCGCGTCTTTATGACCTGAGATTGAAGGAACAGGAAAAAAAGATGGAGGGATTTGTAGCAGACAAAAAAGGTATTGCCTGGGGGAATCAGATAAGGTCTTATATCCTTCAGCCATACAGGATTATAAAAGATCACAGGACAGATATTGAAACAGGAAATGTTGATGCTGTTCTTGAAGGCGATATAGATTATTTCATAAAGGCATTTTTACAGAAAAAATAACATTATAGTTTTTTCCTACTAATGCTTTTTTTCTAAACTAAGATAGTAGTAATTATAGTAGGGGCTGTTGGGATGTTGAAAAGTATTCTTTCCATAAGAATATAAAGCATTTCTTTCTGTTCATAAAGGGTTTAAGTTTGGGATAGAGTTATGAACATTTTGTCATGACCGGGTGATTAACATTTTATTAAACAAATTAATAACATATTTTCTTGTCTTACCTGTTGGTATTTGGATATAATGTTACACCTCCCTCAAAAGTTATTAACATATGTTAGTAAGTTGTTAATGGATTTGTGATTTCTATGATACTGGAAGATATATGGAATAGTAGTCTTTCTAAAATCGAAGAGAAAGTTGGCAGCAGTATTCTCGATCTCTGGTTCCGGCCGATAAAGCTCTCCCAGATAAAAGAACAGCAGGTTACTGTTGAAATTCCAAACAGGTTTTTTAAAGACTGGACAGAGGATAACTACCCGGATATCATTGCAGAAACCATCGGAGGTATATTGGGGTACCCGGTTACCATACGGTACAGAATAGCAGAGAAAGTTGATCCGGATGTTAAAAAAATGGATATGCGATTGGAAAACCGGAGGCAGAAACTTGCGAGCAGAGGTATATATCTTAATCCGAAATATACATTTGAAAATTTTATTATAGGACCAAGTAACCAGTTTGCCCATGCGGCAGCAAAGAAGGTTGCAGAGGTTCCGGGCAGGGCATACAATCCTCTGTTTATCTATGGAGGTGTAGGGCTTGGCAAGACACACCTCATTACTGCTATAGGAAATGCGGTTATTGATAAGAGTCCGGAAATATCAGCGATATATGTCTCTGCAGAACAATTCACGAATGAGGTGGTATCGGCAATCAGGCACGAGAAGATGGGCGAACTCAAAGACAAATACAGGAATGTAGATCTCCTTCTGCTTGACGATATTCAATTTATAGCAAACAAAACACAAACGCAGGAGGAATTTTTCCATACATTTAATGCAATTTATGAGAAACAGAAACAGATCGTGATCTCAAGCGACAGACCTCCAAAAGAAATAGGCGCTGTTACGGACAGGCTCAGATCAAGGTTCAGTATGGGACTTATAGCGGATATTCAGCCACCTGAACTGGAGACAAGGGTAGCGATCCTGCAGAAAAAATCAGAGATGGAAAAGATACATATTCCTGAGGAAGTTGCTTATTATCTGGCATCGAAAGTAAAATCAAATGTCCGTGAATTAGAGGGATGTCTTATTCGCCTGGGCGCACAGGCGTCTCTTACAGGAAAGCCTATAAATAAAGATATGGCAAAGTATATCCTGCAGGATCTCATCGAGGAAGATGAGAAGCCGGTCACAACAGATCTGATCCAGAAAACAGTCTGTGAGCATTATGCCCTTAAATTATCTGACATGAAGGCAAAGAAGAGGACAAAGGAGGTTGCCTTGCCCCGGCAGATAGCAATGTATCTGAGCAAGCAGCTGACAAATTTGTCCCTCAGCGATATCGGAAAGAACTTCGGGGGTAAGGATCACGCAACCGTTATCTATGCCTGTAAACAGATTGAGGAAAAAAGGGCAAAGGATGAAGCATTTAACAGGATGATAGAGAATCTTTTACGGAAGATAAAGGTGTGAGAAGTAATCTAACCAAAGGGTTTTAGACGAATTATGGAGGGGGAAACATGAAATTAAGTGTAACAAAAAATGAGATGCAGGAGAAACTTGCGAATATTCAGAACATTATCGAAAAGAAAAATACTATGCCTATCTTAAGCCATTTCCTTCTGAGCGCCGGGAAGAAAGGTTCATATATAATCGCAACAGATATTGAGACAGCGCTTAAGGAGCCCCTCGAAGCAAATATTGAGAAAGAAGGAAAGCTCTGTATACCGGCACGGAAGCTTTTTGAAATAGTCAGGGAAGTGGATGGTGATATGTCGTTTGAGTCTGTTGATGAGCAATGGCTTAAGGTAAAAGCCGGTGCGAGTGATTTTAAGATTGCATGTCTTCCGCACACTGATTTTCCTGCATGGCCATCTGCCCTGGGCAGTGGAGAAGTTGAAGAGGTAACGATTGATGGTTCTATACTTCTGGAGATGATCGAAAAGACGATATACTCTGCCGGGGAGAGTGATACCAGATATACACTGAACGGTCTGCTATTTCATGCGAAACCGGAGAACAGATCTTTTACCGTGGTCGGTACTGACGGACACAGGCTCGCATTGATCATGAGACAGATGGAAAGCGAGGTAAAAGAAGATAAGAAGTTGATAGTACCGCGGAAGGCAGTATCTGAACTGAGACGGTTTCTTAGCGCTTCTGATGAGGAAAAAGAAAAACAGAAGGTCCGGATATCGATAGGTGACAAGCACCTCCTTTTCAGTGTTGATAAAATAGAGTTCTTAACAAGACTAATAGATGGTACATACCCGAATTATGAAAATGTTATTCCCCAGTCAAATGAAAAGAAGATGTCCATAGGCAAAGATATATTTATCAAAGTCCTGCGCCGGGCATCAGTCATGTCAAGGGAAAGGGCGAGCGCTGTCAGATTTGATCTTGAAGAGGAGAAACTTACGGTTTCATCATCAAGTCCTGATCTTGGTGAGGCAAAAGAAGAGGTTGGCGTTGACTATAAAGGTGAAAAGGTCTCTCTTGGATTTAATGCACGTTATATGCTGGATGTCCTCGGGGCAATGACATCAGATAAGGTTGTACTTGAGCTTCAGGACCCGTTAAGCCCTGTCCTTGTAAAAGAGTACGGCAGCGATGAATATAAATGTGTGATTATGCCGATGAGGATATAAGATACAGGAAATAGTAAATAGCAGGCAGCAAAAAAGGGAAAAGGAGTTGTAAAAAAATAGATGGAAAACAACAAGAACGGGAACGAGTCATATACTGCAGAGGATATTAAGGTACTTAAAGGCCTTGATGCTGTCAGGAAAAGGCCTGCGATGTATATCGGCACCACAGGCATAGAAGGCCTGCACCACCTTGCATACGAGGTGGTGGATAACAGCGTTGATGAAAGCCTTGCCGGCTTCTGTAAAAATGTAGACGTGATAATCCACCTTGACGGGAGTTGTACGGTAATAGATGATGGAAGAGGCATACCAACAGACATACATACCGAAGAAGGACGATCTGCAGCAGAGGTGGTTCTTACCGAGCTCCATGCAGGTGGAAAGTTTGAGTCCAAGGCATACAGGATATCAGGCGGATTACACGGCGTCGGGGTGTCTGTTGTCAATGCCTTGTCAGAATGGCTTGACCTGGAGATAAAACAGAACGGCACAGTGTATCAGCAGCATTATGAAAGGGGTAATCCCACAGGTCCACTTACAGTAGTCGGAAAGACAAAGGGGAGAGGCACGAAGATAACCTTTAAACCTGATTCCGAGGTATTTGAAATACTGGAATTCAGCTGGGATATCTTATCACAGAGACTCAGGGAACTTGCGTTTCTCAACAGTGGTCTCAAGATCGCCTTGTCAGATGAAAGGACTGAAAAAAATCAGGTATTCCATTACAGCGGCGGGATCATATCTTTTGTTGAACACCTGAATAAGAACAAGACCCCAATCCACCCCAAGCCTGTCTATATATCAGGTGAAAAAGAGGACATTATAGTTGAAATAGCCCTCCAGTATAATGACGGGTATGCGGAGAACCTTTATACCTTTGCAAATAATATCAATACCAGGGAAGGGGGAACCCATCTCATTGGTTTCAAATCAGCCCTCACCAGAACAGTAAACAGCTATGCGACCTCCTCCGGACTCCTTAAAGACAGCAAAGAGGGACTCTCCGGCGATGACATCAGGGAGGGTCTTACTGCAGTAATAAACGTCAAACTTATGAATCCCCAGTTTGAAGGACAGACAAAGATGAAGCTCGGGAACAGCGAGATAAAAGGGATCGTGGAATCGATTGTGAATGATACCCTCGGCACCTACCTGGAAGAAAACCCGTCTGTCGCAAGAAAGATTGTCGAAAAGGCTCTGCAGGCTGCAAGGGCACGCGAAGCAGCAAGAAAGGCAAAGGAACTCACAAGGAGAAAAGGGGCGCTCGAGGATACCGGACTTCCGGGTAAACTCGCAGACTGCTCGGAAAAAGACGCAGCCCTAAGTGAACTCTTTATTGTTGAGGGTGACTCTGCCGGCGGTTCAGCAAAGCAGGGCAGGGACAGGCGTACACAGGCAATACTTCCCCTCAGAGGAAAGATATTGAATGTCGAGAAGGCACGGTTCGATAAGATGCTCGGCTCGGAAGAGATAAGGATACTCATAACAGCCTTAGGCACAAGTATCGGGCCAGAAGACTTTGACATATCGAAAATACGGTATCACAAGGTGATCCTTATGACAGATGCTGATGTCGATGGTGCGCATATAAGGACACTGCTGCTCACTTTTTTTTACCGGCAGATGCCACAGGTGATAGAGAAAGGGTATCTCTACATAGCACAGCCCCCCCTCTTTAAGGTGAAGAAGGGTAGGACAGAGAAGTACATACAGAATGAAACAGAAATGCTGGGAATGATTTTTGAGCTTGCATCAGATGACCTCGAAGTGCCTGTCAAAGGGCAATCTGTAAAAGGCAAGGCGCTCATCCCATATCTCAAAAGGCTTTATAAATTCGAGCGGCTGACAGAATGGTTTGAAAGAAGAAGGAAAGACCCGGACCTTCTGCAGGTTATTCTTTCGAGCGGGATGAATAAAGAGACTCTTAAGGACAGAAGACAATTTGAAGAAATTCTCAGCAGGATAAGCGAAAAAGACCAGAGCATGCATATCGGTGAGATCCAGTTTGATGAAGAGCACCAGACATATGGAGTTGAGATCAGGAGAAAGAACTATAAGCTCAACCTTGACACCAATTTCCTCAGGTCTCCGGAGTTCAGGGAACTCGAAAATTTCTTTACCATTATAAGGGATCTCGGAGAACCGCCTTATAAAGTACAGACGAAGGATGGGATAAAAGAGATAGGGAAAAGCAAAGAACTCCTTGATTTTGTAATCGCAACTGCAAAGAAGGGACTCAGCATACAGAGATACAAAGGCCTTGGAGAGATGAACCCTCAGCAGCTCTGGGAGACGACCATGGATACAGAGAAAAGAACGCTCCTTCAGGTCACAGTACAGGATTCTGTTGAGGCAGACAGCATATTTACTATATTAATGGGGGATCAGGTTGAACCAAGAAAAGAATTCATTACCACCCATGCACTGGAGGCAAGGAACATTGATATCTAAGAACCGAAAACTTTTTTTGTCATTCCCGCTCGTCGGGAATCCATCTTCAATACAAAAAGATTCTCTCCTCGGCGAGTCGCCTGAGGCGACCGGACAAGCCGGAGTAACAGACTCATTAGCCCGCAACTTCTTGAGACAAAGCTCATTTAAACTTATAGGAATTCTCTTGCTCTTATTAACTGGTGGCTTATTTCTGACAGCGTGTGGGAAAAAGGAGGTCAAACTGGTTTCGCAGGAGTCACAGTTAACACAGGAGGCCTTCAAACTTGCAGAGACCCTGAAAAACGCATATCTTAATAATGACCGGACAACCCTTGAGAGAAATGCTACAGCAAACGGCTATAAAGAGCTTGCATCAGCTATCAAGAGTTTTGAGAGCGCTGAACTCAGTTTTACTCCTACGTGGGTTGAGGTGCAGGATTCAACAGTCAACCTCACCATTTCCTGGAAGGGCACATGGGTGGTTAAGGGAAAGACAATGGAAGAGCGGGGCCTTGCGATCTTTATCCTTGAGGGAAAACCCCTGAAACTTGCCCAGATTCAAAGGTCAAACCCCTTCCGCCAGCCTGAGTAGAAAACTATCCGCAGGAGCTGCAGGAGGTTTTGCTGCAGGAGGTGCAGCCTGATGCACGGGATGTTCCTGCAAGGGGCCTTGCCGTTCCGGTTGAGCAGAAGACAGAGAATTTCTTTTTTACTTCCTTAGAGCTGCATTTGGGACAGCTTACATCCTGATTCCCGAAAACGAGCTTTTCGAAATCTTCATCGCAACTGCTGCATTTATATTCAAATATTGGCATTCTTGAATCCTCCAGGTTGAGGCCAAGGTTCAGGTTGAGGAAGTTTCAATCTCCATCTTAACCTAAGCCTTAACCTTATCCTTATCCTTTTTTCTTTGGCACTTTCTCCCAGTCTTTCAGGAACTTCTGGATACCGATATCCGTGAGAGGGTGCTTTATCAATTGTATTATAACAGAATAAGGGATTGTAGCGATGTGAGCCCCCATCCTTGCTGCTTCTACAACATGCAGAGGGTTCCTCACGCTGGCGACGATTACCTCGGTGTTAAACATATAGTTTTCATATATCTCTATAATATCGCTGACGATTCCCATTCCGACATGACTGATGTCATCGAGCCTTCCGACAAAGGGGCTGACGTAGGTGGCGCCAGCCTTTGCTGCAAGCAGGGCCTGACTCGGAGAAAAAACAAGCGTCACATTGGTCTTTATGCCCATGCCTGACAGCTTTTTTACCGCCCTGAGTCCTTCCTCAATCATCGGGATCTTAACGACAATATTCTTATGGATCTTGGCAAGCGCTTTGGCTTCCCTGACCATCTCATCTGCAGTCATTGTTACTGCTTCAGCGCTCACAGGACCATTGACAATACTGCAGATCTCCCTGAGTAATGCAACAGGGTCTTTGCCTTCTTTAGATACAAGGGAAGGGTTTGTTGTTACGCCATCAATAACACCGAGTCCCCATGCCTTCTTAATCTCTTCAATATTTGCTGTGTCAATAAAGAATTTCATAGCCCACCTTTCAAAAATAAATAATAAAGTTTTTTACTGTTTAATTATACTATAAAAAACCGATTGTGGTATTGTAAATTTGTTCAATGAAAAAATTATCTTTATAAAAAAATATCAGGCCTGATTGAAAATGTTATGAAATTGTGATTATATATGGGTTGATAAAGGAAGATGTATAAGTGAATAAACTCTGGGAAAATATCTTTAAGTCCCGTCAAAAGAAGAAAGATGAGATAGATGATATTCTCATGAAAATACCTGTCTTTCAGGACCTGAAACCCCGTGCTTTAAAAAAAATAAAATGTATCCTGCATCATAGGGAATATAAAACTAATGAGATTATTTTTAGTCAGGGCGATGTTGGACTCGGGATGTACATTATCGAAAGAGGCTCTGTTGAGATCGTGTGTGACCCTGAGAGACACATATTGGCCGAACTTCAGGACGGAGATTTCTTTGGTGAATTAGCACTCCTTGATGAATCACCAAGGAGTGCGTCTGCAATCACAAAAACTCCCTGCAGGATGCTATGCTTTTTCAAGCCGGAGCTACTTGACCTCCTGGATCGTGACCCTAAACTTGGGTCCAGGATTTTATTCAAACTGGCATGGACTATTGGTGAACGCTTAAAAATAACAAATCAACAGGTAAAGGCATTAAGTTGTTCAACGTATTCAACAAAACCGACAGAATAGCGTAGAAGGAATGAGCAGGCAAACCGGATACCTGATAAAAATAGCAGTTGTTGGAATTTTTGCTATAGCAGGCATAGCGTTTCTGACTGCTGTCTCAACTATCGTTAAGATGGTAATCATATCTGCCCTTCTGGCATACATTCTGGATCCCCTTGCTAACTTCCTTGAGTCACGTGGCATGAGCCGAACATCTGCAACCGTTGCCATCTTTGCGGGTTTTTTTATATTTACCGGCATTTCATATATGTTTTTTTTGCCGCTCCTGTCCGGAGAGATACAGGCGCTGCAGAGCGGTCTTAATCCTGAAAAGGCAGGGTTAATGATTGATCGTCTCGAAGACTTTATGGTTGCGAATATCCCTTTCCTTGGTGGAAAGGATTTAAACCTTTTAAGCAGGTTAGAGAATAGTATGGCCAAAACCGGAGAATGGATCTTTGATCACTTCCTGGATACAGCCTCTGTAATCACGAGCATGATTCTCATACCTTTTATCATTTTTTTCCTGATGAAGGACGGACGGGAATTCAAAAAGGCTTTTGTAAGCATTATGCCAAACCAGCACTTTGAATTCACTCTCTATCTCCTCTATAAATTGAACGCCCAGATCGGGAACTATCTTCGGGGACAGTTTATTGATGCAACTATAGTGGGTATTTTGTCTGTTGGTGCATTATGGTTCATAGGGGTTAAGTATTTTTTTATTATCGGGATATTTGCCGGCCTTGCAAATCTCATCCCTTATTTTGGGCCAATTGCAGGGGCAACGATCGCTATTATCGTATCCATATTGCAGACAGGAAGTTTTCAAATGGCGCTTTACGTCATTATTGCTTTTACGTTGATCAAATTATTTGATGATATTCTTATCCAGCCTATTGTTGTAGCGAGAACTGTTGATATGCATCCGCTGATAGTATTGCTATCGGTTCTCATCGGCGGCAAGTTATTCGGCATCCTCGGGATGTTATTATCTGTTCCCATCGTGGGTTTTATGAAAGTTGTGGCGCATGAAAGTATTAAAAATTATCAAAGATACCGGGAAGTCTGAACAGATCAGTTTTGCGGAAGCATTGCCTCTTCAATAACCTCAATTAAATGCAATACCGGCTTATCCCTGATCTCTTTTGAAAGCTGGATCATGCAGCCGGGGCATGATGTAACAACCATTTCCGCGCCTGTTTCTGAATACTCTGTAACGCATTTCCTGAGGAGTTCCTTTGAGAGATCTTTATAAGAAAGACAGAAAGTTCCGGCAAAACCACAGCACCTCTCTCCGGTTGTTTTCAACAAATCCAGACCGATATGCTCTATAATCTTCCTCGGCTCCTTTACTATGCCAAGACCGTATTTAAGATGGCATGGGTCATGATAGATCGCACTCGTAAAGTCTGAACCGGGATTTGAGAAATAAGACAAGCCTGTCTTTTCAATGAAAAAACTCGAAATATCCATAGCATTATTTATCCCTTCACCTATAAGCTTTGGATAATCAACCTTCATTGCAAGGGTACAGGTTGGACAGAGACTTAATACAGCCTCAACATTGAGCTTGCTGAATATGCCGCAATTTTTTTTTGCGAGTTCCATTGCTTCTTCTTCAAGACCAAGTGACCTTAATGGCATTCCACAACATACTTCTCCTGCCGGGAGGATCACCTCATAACCAAGTCTGTGCAAAACGTTAATTAATGTTTCGCCTAAATGAGGGAAAAGAAAATTAACTGCACACCCTGTGAAAATAGCGATTCTGCCTTTCTTTTTTGAAACAGTAAAGACGTGGTGATCGTCTTTGAAAAGACGTTCAGAAAGTTCAGGCCTGAAAGAAAGAAGGCCTTTTTTATGCAGATACGGGAAAAGAAAGTGTTGTGTCAAACTCAGCAACTTGAAGCTCAGTTGAGGTCTTTTGGTATAGAAATTTGTGAAAAAACGGAGATACTTTCTCTTTTTATCTGTCTTTTTCAGGAGGTGCCTGCCATGATATATGACTTCTTTAATATCAACGCCAGGCGGACAGAGACCAGCGCATGCACCGCATAATGTGCAGCTGAAAATACGGTCGTTCAGGATAGCAGAAGGCTTAATTTTTCCTGAAGACAAAGCCCCCAATAGGGCGATTCTTCCCCTTGCACCCATCGACTCTGTGGAATCTTCCTCGTAAGTAGGGCAGTTTGCCTTACAACCTGCACAACGGACACATTTTGAGAGTTCATTCACAAATAAACTTTCCATATATGAATTATAACTGTGCATCCAGAATATGATCAGGCAGGACGTCGTGGATAAAGAGACTTCAACTACAGCACGGTGACTTCATAATTTTCCTGATGAAAGCTGCGGCTTTCCCGTATGGTTACCTTAACGTTGTATCTGTTTTCTATATCTTCAACTCCTGCCCGTTCCTCATCAGATAAAAGCTCTGCAACTGACGGATATGCAGTAACGATGATCCTCTCTCCTCCATGTTTCGCAAGTCTTGTTACCTTTCTGAATATCTCGTAACAGAGTGTTTTGGGCGACTTCACAAAGCCCTTGCCTTCACAGTAAGGACACGATTCACAAAGTGTTCTGCCGAGACTTTCCCTGACACGCTTTCTGGTCATCTGTATCAGTCCAAGTTCAGAGATATGTGAAATGGTATTTTTTGCCCTGTCTTTTTTCATTGCTTCGACAAAAGCGATGAATACCCTGTCCCTGTTTTCATACTTTTCCATATCTATGAAATCTACAATAATAATGCCGCCAAGGTTTCGGAGCCTTATCTGGTATGCTATCTCCTTCACTGCCTCAAGATTTGTCTTCAGTACAGTATCTTCAAGTTCCTCTTTACCCACAAACTTTCCGGTATTTACATCAATGACTGTCATTGCCTCAGTTTGATCGATGACTATGTATCCGCCGGATTTCAACCATACTTTTCTTCCGAGCGCCCTCGATATGTCAAATTCTATTCCAAAGGAATCGAATATCGGCTCTGTCCCTTCATATAACTCGATCTTCCCCAGAAAATTCTCAAAGTAAGTCCTGACAAAATCCTTAATCCGTTCATATTCATCCGTAGAGTCCACAACGAGTCTTTTGACATCCTGTATCATAAGATCTCTGACGCTTCTAAAGACAAGGTCAAGGTCACTGTAAAGCATGGTTGGAGCAGATACCCTGTCCTTTTTCTTCTGGACGGTTTCCCATAAGAGCAGAAGAAATTCAAGGTCTTTTATAAGGTCTTTATCTTCCGAACCCTCGCTTGCCGTTCTTATAATCAGTCCATACCCTTTGGGTCTTATCTCCTCGACAATTGTCCTGAGTCTTGTTCTCTCATCTTCATCAGGGATTCGCCGGGAAATGCCTACATGTTCAACATCCGGCATAAGCACAAGGTATCTGCCTGGTATGGTTACATACGATGTAACCCGTGCACCTTTACTACCGATAGGATCTTTCGATACCTGTACAAGAATTTCCTGTCCTTCCTGAAGAAGTTCCTCTATGGTGAAATCAGGTTTTTCCTTCTGTGAGACCAGATCAATAGAGTTGACCTTTTCTTCCTCCTCAAGAAAGGGTGCAAATTCTTCAAGATCAGAGTGTATGTCAGTAACATACAGGAAGGCTGCCTTTTCAAGTCCGATATCAACAAAGGCCGATTGCATGCCAGGGAGGATTTTTACAACCTTACCTTTATAGATATTTCCAACAATGCTTGCATCCCTCTTCCGTTCAACATAGAATTCAGCTACCTGACCACTTTCAAGAAGGCCAACCCTGATTTCATCACGTGTTACATTAATTATAATTTCGCTATCCATTGTTCACTCCGTTCTAACGGCTTTACCCAGCCTCCGTTCCATCCGTAGAGAGCTACCCTTGTAATGTCAAGTTTCTCCATTGGTGTATTGAAAATTACGGGAAGAAGCTCACCCAGCCTGACCTTTATGTCACCCTGATCTTTTACTATCAGGTTTACGGCATTTTCATCAATAAACCTTGCTTCTTCAACCATGCTCCTTAAATTTATAACATATTTTTCGCGTTTTGCGGTTACTTCTTTTTCCGATAAAAACGTGTATGCGTGAGAGAGATCCCCGCCTTTTATTTCATACTCGTACCTTTTTATAAAACTGTTTAAGGATTCTGCCTTTGCAGGAACGAATGACATGTCTTTTATATATACACCTTCAGGCAGCAGCGCATTCAGTTCTCTTGTTTTTGAAACTAAATCAAAAGGCGGCGTGACCTCCATATCGAAATATTCATGCAGCCCTGCAACTCCTACCCCAAGAGGAGGTCCAAAGGATATCTTTGGAAATGGATGAAATCCCTTTGAGTACTCTAAAGGAAACCCCGCCCTCCTTATCGCCCTCTGCAGCATTACAACAAGCTCAAGGTGAGAGAGATATCTCAATCTCCCGGTTTTAGAAAATTCAACCCTGATCGTGACAGGCTTAAAGCGTGGAGCATAGGTCAGGGTTCGACCCGGAGATATTTGTAGTTCTTCAAGGGTAGCTATTGCCTCCCTTTCTTCCTTTCTTCCTTTCTCCGTCTCTTTATGACATTCAAGTCCGCAATTATGGCAGACATTTCTGCAGTCAGTCGTAAATTCTTCTGATAAGGCCTTCTGATATTCTTTCCACAGGTAATCTTTTGTTACTCCGATATCAATCCTTTCCCATGGAAGGCGGTCGGCAAAACCAAAGGTTTTTGTTGCTAAATCTGCTGCATCTATGCCGGTAAGATGCATTGCTGTCTTCCATTTCCCGAAATCAAAGACCTCTGACCATCCATCAAGCCTGCATCCTAATGACCAGGCCTTCTCAATAAGTGAAGAACTTCTTTCATCCCCCCGTGAGAAGGCAGCTTCAAGAAGGCTCATCTCGATATCATGTCCTTTGACATGAAACCCCTTTTTTATCAGCATATCTTTAATATACTTCTTTTTTCCGGCAAGCTCGTCAAAAGGGATTTGCCCATACCATTGAAATGGTGTGTGTGCCTTGGGAATGAAAGGAGAAACTCCTATACTTATGTTAACAAACCTTTTCGTAAACTGTTTTGCGGTTTTCAGCGCCGTCGCTGCCATTTTAGTGATTGCATATATGTCTTCTTCAGTCTCTGTTGGTAATCCGATCATGAAGTACAGTTTAAGATTAAGCCAGCCTTCTGCGAATAATGTCTTCATCGCCAGTTCATAATCTTCATCAGAAAAGTCTTTGTTGATAACTTTTCTCAGCCTTTCAGTTCCTGCCTCGGGAGCAATAGTAAAACCGGTTTTCCTTACTGAACGGATCTCTTTCAGGAGATCACTGTTTATCGAAGTTACCCGAAGAGAGGGAAGTGAGAGGGCGATCCTGTCTTCTGAAAATCTTTTATTAAAGTCGCTTACGATCTGTAAAAGACAACTATAATCTCCGGCGCTGAGGGATGTGAATGATGCCTCGTCATAGCCGGTATTTTTCAGGGATTTTTCTGCGATATTCAATACCTTTGCCGGGCTTCTCTCACGGACAGGCCTGTATATCATCCCGGCCTGGCAGAACCTGCAGCCCATCGAACAACCCCTCGAAACCTCAATGTTTACCCTGTCATGTATGATGGATGTGTAAGGAACGATAGGTTTATCCGGATACGGAGCATCATCAAGGGATTTAATGTAACGACGCTTTACCAGGGATGAGGGATGATCTTTAAAATGCTGAATTAAAGGCACATAAATCCCTTCGATCAGGGATAGCGCTTTCAGCAGGGATTCTTTATTACCGTCACCGCCTGTTTTCCATTCATAGAATACATCCAGTATCTCCCTGATTGCCTCTTCGCCGTCACCTATCAGAAATGCATCAATGAACGGGGACATTGGAACTGGATTGACAGTACATGGACCTCCGGCAATAACAAGAGGATATCGATTTTTGGATGATGAACTATACCTTTCTTCAGTTTTGATCGGGATTCCGCCAAGATGCAGCATGTTAAGGACGGTTGTATAGGAAAGCTCGTACTGCAGGCTGAATCCGACTATATCGAAATCCTTTAACGGACGGTTTGACTCAAGGGATGAAAGAAGAAGTCCATTTGCCTTCATCTCAGTTTCAAGGTCAACCCAGGGAGAAAATATCCTTTCTGCAGATGCAAAGGGGATGTTATTGATTATGTTGTATAAGATTCTAAGACCGAGATGAGACATCCCTATTTCATATATGTCAGGGAATGCAAGGGCAACTTTCACAGGAGCTTCCTTGTGTATTGAGTTTACCTCATGGTTCAGGTACCTGCTTGGTTTATGCAAAGACAATAAATTCACAGATTAAGAATACCATCTCAAATGGTTATTTGGCAAGGAATTGCAAGGTTCGAGACGCATTTTAATGGAGAATTGTTTTCACGTCCCTGGTTCCCTGGGCAGAGTCATTTATGAATTGACATGCCGGAACGTATGAGACAATTGCTGCTGCAAAAGTTATGTGCTAAGGAGTTCATAACTAAGGCTGAATTATCTGTCATTTCCGCTTAACCCTGATTGAGTACTCATTGAGTGCCGTTAGTTTATGCGCAGACACTCTTCATAAACTGCGAAAAATGTAAGTATCCCTTAATTTTGTAGTTTATTTTGTGTTATTATCTCTTGAAAATTTACTATTACTTAATAATGAAAGTAGGAAGGTGAACGTATATGCCGAGAAGAGATGATATCAGGAAGGTGATGATTATCGGTTCAGGGCCCATTGTTATTGGCCAGGCTTGCGAATTTGATTACTCCGGGACCCAGGCATGCAAAGCCCTGCGGAAATTAGGTTATGAAATAGTGCTTGTTAATTCCAACCCGGCCACAATCATGACAGATCCGGGGATGGCTGATGTGACCTATCTGGAACCTCTTACAATTGAATATATGGAAAAGATTATAGAAAAAGAGCGGCCTGATGCAATCCTGCCAAATCTTGGCGGCCAGACAGGACTTAACCTCTCTTCTGAGTTATCCAAAAGCGGCTTTCTTGAAAAACATGGCGTCAGAATTATCGGTGTACAGGCAGACGCTATTGAAAGAGGCGAGGACCGCATTATCTTTAAAGAGACAATGAATCAACTGGGAATAGAAATGCCGGAAAGTGAACCGGCTTTCAGCATTGAAGAAGCGGAAGAGATAGCATCAAAACTCGGATATCCTGTTGTTGTCCGTCCGGCATATACGATGGGAGGAACAGGTGGAGGGCTGGTCTATAATGTGGAAGAATTGCGAACTGTTGCAAGCCGGGGCATATCTGCCAGTCTGATCGGGCAGATACTGATAGAAGAGTCTGTTCTCGGATGGGAAGAACTTGAACTGGAAGTGGTGCGTGACTCAAAGAATCAGCGGATAACTGTCTGTTTCATAGAAAATGTTGATGCCATGGGAATCCATACCGGCGATTCCTATTGCACAGCGCCTATGCTTACGATTGATCCCAAACTACAGGAACGCCTCCAGAAATACTCTTACGATATCGTTGAAGCTATTCAGGTTATTGGAGGGACGAACATTCAATTTGCTCATGACCCTAAGACCGGCAGGGTAGTAGTGATTGAGATCAATCCAAGGACTTCACGTTCATCTGCCCTTGCTTCAAAGGCTACAGGATTTCCTATTGCGCTTATTTCGGCAATGCTTGCAGGAGGATTAACACTCGATGAAATTCCCTACTGGAGAGACGGGACGCTTGATAAATATACGCCATCAGGAGACTATGTTGTAGTCAAATTTGCGAGGTGGGCGTTTGAGAAATTCGAGGGAGTCGAGGACCGGCTCGGAACTCAGATGCGTGCTGTGGGCGAAGTAATGAGTATCGGGAAAACATATAAAGAGGCGCTCCATAAATCCATAAGGTCTCTGGAAAACGGTCGTTACGGGCTTGGTTTCGCAAAAGATTTTCACCAGAGATCATTGGATGAGTTAATGGACCTTCTGGGCTTTCCAACCAGTGAACGTCAGTTCATTATGTATGAAGCCCTTCGAAAAGGCGCTTCTGTTGATGCACTATATGAAAAGACCCATATAAAGCCATGGTTCATCGGGCAGATGAAAGAGCTCGTTCAACTCGAAGAAGAGATTCTCAAATACAAGGGCCGGAAATTACCTGATGAACTATTTATCCGCGCAAAGAAGGATGGATTTGCAGACCGGTACCTGTCTCAACTGCTGGGTATCCCGGAAAAAGACATCCGTGATCGGCGGAAGGCTTTAGGCATAACGCAGGCGTGGGAGCCGGTGCCTGTCAGCGGAGTGGAGAATGCGGCATACTATTTTTCTACCTACAATGCTCCTGACATAGTGAAGCGGAGCGAACGAAAAAAAATCATGGTTATAGGAGGCGGGCCCAACCGTATCGGCCAGGGCATCGAATTCGATTACTGCTGTGTGCATGCAGCCTTTGCGCTGCGGGATGAAGGATATGAATCAATCATGGTCAACTGTAATCCTGAAACAGTTTCGACAGATTATGACACCTCGGATAAATTATACTTTGAACCTATTACTGTAGAGGACGTTCTTTCCATTTATGAAAAGGAAAAACCTGAAGGGGTAATCGTTCAGTTTGGTGGTCAGACACCGCTCAATATCGCAAAAGAACTGGCTGAGGCAGGCGTAAAGATCATCGGAACATCCACAGAGACTATTGACCTTGCCGAAGATCGTGACAGGTTCCGTAAGATGATGAAAAAACTTTCTATCCCCATGTCTGAATCCGGCATGGCAAGCACACTTGAAGAGGCATTAAGTGTAGCTGAAAGGATTGGCTACCCGCTTATGCTAAGGCCTTCCTATGTTCTTGGCGGACGTGGGATGGAAGTAGTTCATGATGAAGAAATGCTCAAACGTTATGTATCAGCTGCTGTGGGAGTTACCCCGGACAGGCCTATCCTGATAGATAAGTTCCTGGAAAATGCTATAGAGGCAGAGGCCGATGCCATAGCTGACGGGAAAGATGCATTTGTTCCGGCAGTAATGGAACATATCGAACTTGCCGGGATTCATTCAGGAGATTCTGCCTGTGTTATTCCACCAATCAGTATTCCTAAAAAGCATCTCGAAACTATTTATGAATATACAAAGAAAATCGCAATAGAGCTGAACGTAGTAGGACTCATGAATATCCAGTATGCTATAGCAAACAATACAGTCTATGTCCTTGAGGCCAATCCACGTGCTTCCCGTACGGTTCCACTGGTTTCCAAGGTCTGTAATATTTCCATGGCCCGTATAGCGACTCAGATAATGCTGGGGAAAAAGCTTGGTGATGTTGGTCTTCAATACAGGGATATCCCTCATTTTGGCGTAAAGGAAGCTGTTTTCCCATTCAATATGTTCCCGGAAGTTGATCCTATCCTTGGTCCTGAAATGCGATCGACAGGGGAAGTTCTCGGTATGGCTGATTCTTTTGGCATGGCCTATTATAAGGCGCTGGAAGCAGCCCAGCAGCATCTTCCTACTGAGGGTACAGTGCTTATAACTGTTTCAGACCAGGATAAGCAGGCAGCGCTTCAGGTTGCCATGAGATTTGAACATTTAGGTTTCAGAATCAAGGCTACCCGTGGGACACATCAGTTTTTTACCAAAAATGGTGTCCGGTCCGAACGCATTGATAAGCTGCAGGAGGGACGGCCCAATATTGTGGATGCTATTAAGAATAAGGAGATAAAACTGGTAATTAATACACCAAGCGGAAAACTCAGCAAACACGATGATGCTTACATCCGGAAAGCAGCAATTAAGTATAAAGTTCCTTACATTACCACATTGGCTGCGGCTATTGCTGCTGCGCGTGGGATAGAAGCATTCCAGCAGCGAAAGAGTGATGTCAAATCCCTTCAGGAATACCATGCAGATATAAAATAGCAAAAAATTTCTGTTAATCGTTAGGTATTATGAATATATCCCTGCTCCGTGCTATAATACTTTGCAATGAAAATACGAACTAAATTTACAGTAATCCTCTTAATATTCCTGTTTCTTGCAGTATCCTGTGCCGGTAAATCAGCAGTTAAACCCCCGGAAAAATATGATCCGGAAAAATCATTTACAAAGGCCAATGAACAACTCGAAAAAAAGGAGTATGAAGAGGCACGTGCAGGTTTTATGGAGGTTAAAAACAGGGATTTGACTAAGAAATATGCTCCGTTGGCCCAACTCAAGATTGCAGATTCTTATGTTAAGGAAGATGAGATAGAACGTGCAATTGCTGAGTATCATAAATTTCTTGAGGCATATCCTGACCACCAGTATGCTTCGTATGCGCAGTATCAGATTGCGATGGTCTATTTCAACCAGATAGAGAGTCCGGAGAGGGGCTATGGCGGGGCGGCCAAGGCGCTTGAAGAATTTGAGAAACTGAAGAAGATGTTTCCCCGGAACCCCTATAAGGACGTCATTGAACTCAGGATAGAGAAGTGCAGAAATATCATTGCTGAGTATGAATACCTTGTCGGGAATTTTTATTATAAGAAAGGTTCCTATGATGCAGCGATTAAAAGGTTTGAGGGACTTCTCAAAAAGTATCCTGATTACAAGGGGGAGGGTGATGCCCTCTTTTTTACCGGCTTGTCCTATAAACACCTCAATCAAAAGGATAAGGCTTCAGAGTATCTGACCCGCTTTATCGAAAAGTATCCGAATAACAAGAACATGCATGATGCAAAAAAAGCGCTCGCCGTTCTGAAAAAGTGAAGCTTAAAACAGAACCTCCTGCCTCATCAAAGACTGCTCTGCCGGCAAATTATTATCCTGTATTCCTGAATATGAAAGGAAAAAAGGCAGTTGTAATCGGTGGCGGAAAAGTTGCTGAAAGAAAAATCCTTACTCTGCTCAGGAACAGCGCTGATGTAACAGTAATAAGTCCTCAGATTACCACGAAGATTGAGCATGAGAAACACAAAGGCAGGGTAAAACACATAAAACGGCAATACCGGAAGGGAGACCTGAAACAGGCATTCCTTGTTATTGCTGCTACAGATTCCCTGATTATCAACCAGCAGGTTTCAAAGGATGCTCCCTGCCTTGTGAATGTTGTAGACACCCCGGATTTATGCAATTTCATTGTCCCCTCGACTGTTAAGCGAGGACCTCTGAATATTGCTGTTTCAACCAGTGGCATAAGCCCTGCTCTTTCAAAATCGGTGCGCAAAGAACTCGAAAGAATGTACGGCCCGGCGTTTTCTGAATACCTGAAATCATTGAAAACTATTCGTGCAGAGGCAAAGAAGAGGATTGCGGAACAGAGAGAAAGGAGCGAATTTCTGAAGTCTGTTGCCTCAGAAAAGATGATAAGGATCTTAAGAGAAAAAGGATGCAGTGAGGCGAAAAGAAATGCAAAGGATTTATTAAAAAAGGCAAAGAATACTTCTTGTTAACAGATTAAAAGGAGGCTGCCATAGAAATTAAAATTACATTCCCCGGCGGGAAAAAGGTCAATGCAGAGCTGGACGGATTTACCATCAAAACAGACCAGCCAATAAAATATGGCGGAGAGAATTCAGCGCCCTCCCCTTTCGATCACTTCCTTGCCTCTATTGGAACATGCGCCGGTATCTACGTGCTCAGTTTTTGTGAGGGGCGTAAAATTCCTACTGAAAATATCTCTCTTGTCCAGCGACTTGAGTATGATAAAACACCGGATGGGAAAACCTTTATCGATAAGATTGTTCTTGAAATTATTATACCCCATGATTTTCCGGAGAAATACCATCAGGCCCTGATAAAAGTCGCAGACCAATGCGCTGTAAAAAAAGCCATCATGAACCCTCCAAAATTTGAAGTGAAGACACTGGTGAAATAAGGTTTTGAGAATGATCACCGGCAGGCAATCCGGTTTTAATCTGTCCTGTGGCTTTGTTGCAAAACCATCTTCATTGTATCAGCGTACAGATCGAGAATTATTAAATCCAGAATCTGCTCCTCGAGCAATTTTATAGCTTCTATCCCGTTAACCTCCTTTCATACTAATTTGACATCAAACATAGAGTAATAATATAATAGAGGGCAGGAGGATGACATGAGAAAACCTGCCCGGATCAAGCCACACCTAAGCGCTGAGGAACTGTCGTTTTGGGTGCGCAGCGCTCC
>JBAQLU010000037.1:0-8931 GCA_049302065.1 Thermodesulfovibrionales bacterium | reverse complement strand
GTTCCTTGTATTGCACAGGAATACTTCAACACGATAGAAACTGATAAATCTCATAGAGGGCTAAGGACAATAACAGGGATTGTTCGGGATACAGGCCAGAGGGTTTCGGTTGTAACATCAGGAATGGGAACGCCTTCTCTTGAGATTGTACTGAATGAAATGCCTAACATAATAGAATCATCCTTCTACCCTCACAAAAGGATATCTCTGCAAATCCTCATGGGTCCAGAGGGAGAGCCCCGCCCTGTGCGCTACGGTTTCTACTGCAATTATAACGTCCGGACCTTCAAAGGTAACATGGCCGGGGTTGCCGCCCTCTTTTGTCAATTCAAGGAGGAATTCGTCCAGCATCTTCTCTTCTTCAAGGCTGGAAAGTCTTCCTTTGAACCCGCGGCGGTGCATCCTCACATGAAATCCTTTTCCCTCCAGTTGTGGCACCCATTCTGATACTGTCTCCTTCACCTTCTGTTCAAACTCATCCGGAGTCTGAAAAGTGAAGGATTTTGTGGCCGGTATGAGCCGTGAAAGAAAAGATAAAAAGAACGGGTCATCTTCCATGCGCTTCTTCAGGGTATCACACATTCCAGCTATATCTTCCACCTTCATCACCAGGACATTGAAGAATTCTGTCTTACTAATGGGCCCAAATTCTTTGAGAATATTTACTGCATGGTTGAACCCCTTCTCATTGACGCTGACAACAACATTCCAATCTTTCATCTGCTCACCAAGTTATGTATCGGCTGAAATTTTTGATACAGCGCACTCACAATTTATTCTACGCTCTCTAGCTCAAAAGCCAATATTCCGTGAGGCGGTTCCATGTGTGTAATTTCTTCCAATAAGCTCTGAAGTGCTTCTTGATGGCTTTTCGCTGCCGGAACTACTTTCCTGTAATCCTCATGGGCGAGCAGATCCGATAAACCCGGATAGGCACAAATCTTTGTAACTTTCACTTTAGCAGAGCGGTACTTGATAATATCTCCTTTATTCACGTCAGCATAAGGGTGAACATTGATCCTAATGTCTATAGTCTTACGTCCTTCCCGGATATCTTTTTCCCATTCCGGCTTTACATCAAAATGAAACGATGCCCTGAATGTCATGAATACCTCCGTTTTGCAAAAACTCTGCAAGTTTTAACAGACAAGATATATGCCTTTGCTTAGTTCCAGTTCCGGGTAGAATTTATTTAACAAGACTTTTTTCTTCCATAGAGGTTTGGACTATCTTCCCGAGTTCTTGTTTGCACTTATAAACAACTTTTTTTAGATTAACCATTTTTGCCATCTTAATACAATATATAAAAGATGGAAAGTGTGTTAACCTGTTATTGACTTGCATGGGAAAAATGTGACCCCTCCGTCTACAACTTTCTACTTGAGCAAAATATAAGGGGAGGTAAAAATGCAAGGCTGGATAGTGCCGCCGCCAAAAAAGCCGGAAAAAAGCCGAGAGGAATTCAGAAAGGAAAGGGAGGAGAAGGTGAAATGGCTCATCGGGCATGGATATCTGAAATCAGAGCGTTTAAAGAATGCAATGCTAAAAGTACCCAGAGAAGATTTCGCACCGCCTTTTTACAGAGACTACGCCTACCTTGAAGTCCCCCTGCCACTTCCAGGCGAGAATGCAACTATTTCCTGTCCACACAGCTATCCCCTTTTTTATGAGCCTTTGTGTCTGGATAAAGGTCATAAATTTCTTGAGGTCGGCCTCGGATCAGGTTATGGCACTGCACTAGCAAGGGAAATCGTTGGCCCAAATGGTCTTGTTGTATCCATAGAAATCGATCCATTGACATTCGAATTTGCGAAAAGGAATCTTGAAAATGCAGGCTATCATGATATTGTCCTTATTAAAGGAGACGGGGCGCTCGGCTATCCGGAGATGTCACCGTATGACAGAGTCTGTATAACCGCTGCGTGCTTAGAGGTTCCGTTACCGTTAATAGAACAGCTCACGACTGGAGGAAAGCTTATTACTCCTAAAATCGGAAAAGGGATTCAAAACCTCGTTCTATTAGAGAAGGAAAAGGAAGGGGTCAGGAGAAGGGTTATCTGTGAGGTACTATATGTTCTTTTGAAGGGAAAGTACGGAGTAAGGGAAGGGAGAAATGGATGACAGAAGGATTCTAAAAAAACTTATCGAAAGTGTTGGGGGGAGGTTTTCTGTTGCCCTGGGTATCGATCTTTCTTTACAGAATCCAGAAGAAATCTTCAAGTGGTTCCTTGCGTCAGTCTTCTTTGGCGCCAGGATATCAGAGACCATTGTGATAAAGACGTACAAAGAGTCTGAGAAGGAAGGCATCCTTTCACCTGCGGGTATCCTCAATACCGGATGGGATGGACTCGTAGAAATTCTCGACAGGGGCGGCTATGTGAGGTATGACTTTAAAACAGCCACGAAGCTCCTCGATCTGAGCACTGCGCTCATGGAGAAGTGTGGAGGTGACTTGAATGTCCTTCATTTAACCGCCTCAGGACCGAGAGACCTTGAGGGAAGACTCAAGGTTCTCGCCAAGGGCATCGGAGATGTAACGGTTAATATCTTCCTAAGAGAGATGAGGGGAATATGGGAGAAGGCCGAACCCTTTCCCTCAGACCTGGTGATCATGGCAGCAAAGCATATGCGTATAATTTCTGCTCGTAGTAAGGACAGAGGGAAGATTCTTGCTATTTTGAAGAAGAAATGGACCGATGAAGACATGAAGATGAAAGACTTTTCGGATTTCGAGGCAGCCCTTTTAAGGCTCGGCAAGGATTACTGTGGAAAAGGCTTCTGCGATCGATGCCCCATGAAATGTGAATGCAGAGGGATTAAGGAATAATTACCGCGAGTAGCTTTATATTTGCTCAGATGGAATATTGTCAGGTCTATGGGCAGTGTAGTATGTAATGCCGAGTTTTTTGAGCCTTTCTTCAACATGAGGATAAAGGATAATTTCCTCTATCTCAAAGTCCCCTAAGTCAGTATGAATAGTTTTGAGTCTACTTCTCAATGTCTTAATGTTTTCAGGTAGGCTGAAACTTGTCATACAAGCCGGTTGGCAATTCACTCCATGACGGACAAGATTTTCTATGGCCCTCAGTTGTAGCCCAAATCCTTCAGGCAGGGCACCGGTAAGTCTTGAGAATTCATCTTCGCATGTCCCCTTCAGACTCACCCGCACATGGAGATTCTTGAATCTCGACAGATCCTTGGCATATTCCTTATGTTTGCCTATAAGGATGCCGTTTGTTTCGAGAATGAAAAGATATCTCCCATCTATGAAATCGAGAACCCTTATGAGATGCTCCCATCCGATGGTAGGCTCATTTCCGCTGATACGTACCTGCCTGAGATGCTTCTTCTCTGCGATTCTTATCAATCTCTTTGCAACCTCCTCAGGATGGTAATATTCGCCAAAATCGATGGGTCTTGAGACCACATTCCATGCCCAGCAGAATACGCATCGTAAGCAACATCCCACACAGTCTGCCGTTGATATTCCACCGTAGAATTTTGAAGGTCTGAAACGGTAGTATTTTCTCAGATCATCTCTGCAGACGTCCTTCTTGATTAATTCTGCAAGTCTTACGGGATCAAACATCTGGAAATCTTCCCGGTATGATGATGCCGCAATGAGTACATTTACCACCTTTGATCTTATTTAATACAATGTCGAAGACATATCTTTTTATAAGGAGTTCTCCACAGATGTGGCAAAATGTGTTTTCCCATTGGTGGCCGGGGACGTTGCCGACATAGACATACCAAAGTCCCTCCTCCTTTCCTATCGACCATGCCCTTTCGAGGACATCAATAGGTGTCGGCGGCAAATGGCTGAGTTCGAGATGGGGATAAAACCGTGTAACATGCCATGGGGTTTCGGGTCCGAGGGTATTATTTATCCACGCAGCGATGCCTCGTAATTCTTTTTCTCCATCATTGACCCCTGGAATAATATTCGTGACTATCTCAACATGCAACCCGTGTCCCTTAGCCTTTTTTGTCGTTTCAAGTATCTTTTTGTAATCCTTTATATGGCTTATTCTCTGGTATGTCTTCTCCGAGAAGCCTTTAATGTCAACCCTGTAAACATCAAGAAACGGCGCTATGGCATCAAGTGCCTCTTCCGTCATATATCCATTCGTAACATAATTGGTGAAAAGTTCCCGGGATTTGGCACATTTTGCAGAGTCCAGCGTGTATTCAAACCAGAGGGTTGGCTCATTGAATGTCCACGATATGCCGACACATCCCGCTGCTTTTGCCTTGGTTACCGATTCCTCAGGAGAGAGATATTCTGAATACATTGTCCCTTCTTTCCAATGCGCTATCTCCCAGTTCTGGCAGCCGGGACATCTGAAGTTGCACCCCAGGCTCCCGAGAGAAAGCCACCGCGATCCAGGATAAAAATGGAAGACCGGCTTCTTTTCTATCGGGTTTATTGAAAGTGACGATACCTCACCGTAAATCAGACTGTAGAGCTTACCTCTCTTATTTGCTCTCGTATAACACCAGCCCCTCTTGCCTTCACTGATAATACATCTCCTCTGACAGGTAAGGCATTCGACCTTGTCTTCCTTAACGTTTCTATATAAGTATGCTTCTCTTTCCATATTTCCATTTTACTATTTCCGAGTAAATTATCTCCCTTATTCACCATCACCAGGCTTTGAGGGCGAAATCATCTCTCTGATTCCATCATGAACTCGCCAACATCAAGAAGTCGTGATAGAATTGTCTTGTAAGATGTTTTTTTATCTAACTTGGAGTTAATATGTTCACTGATAGAAGAGATGCAGGTCTACAACTTGCTGAAAAGCTGAAACATTACAAGAGCTGCAAGGGTGTGCTTGTTCTGGCACTGCCACGGGGAGGGGCAGTCACAGGGCTCGAAATTGCCCGAGCTATCGGCGCTCCTCTTGATGTCCTTATAGTAAGGAAAATAGGGTTTCCAGGGCAGTTAGAGCTTGCCATAGGCGCGGTCTCCGAGACGGGCGCTGTGGTCTTGAATCAGCGCATCATCTCCTATGGCGGGGTATCAAAGAAGTACATCAAAGATGAAATATCCGCGCAGAAAAAGGAAATAGATCGCAGGATGAGATTATACAGGGGCGGCAGACAGCTTGAAAAGGTTGAGGGGAAGACTATCATCTTGGTGGATGATGGTATAGCTACCGGTGCCACAATGAAGGCTGCAATCGCCACATTGAGAGAGGAGAAGATAGAGAGGCTGATTGTAGCTGTTCCTGTTTCCCCGCTCGAAACTGCCGATGAGCTTAGTGCGATGGCCGATGAGTTCATCTGCCTCTACACGCCATCAGATTTCATGTCCGTAGGGAACTATTATCGGGATTTTACTCAGGTCACTGATGATGAAGTGTCAGAGATTCTAAAAGAATTGGGAGCCTTGAAGGAGGGGGATAAAAGTGGATGAAGAAGAACATGTAAAGATTCCGGCTGATTCCGTGAAACTTCAAGGCATTCTTGCAGTTCCGAAGGATTCACTATCGTTGGTAATATTCGCTCACGGCAGCGGTAGCAGCCGGCTGAGCCCAAGAAACAGGTTCGTTGCTGGGATTCTGCAAAAGGCAGGCATGGGCACTCTGCTTTTTGATCTCTTGACCGCACAGGAGGATGAGGTCTACGAAAACCGCTTCGATATCCCTCTTCTCACAGGGCGTCTGAAGGCTGCTACGCTGTGGGTCAAGGAGCAGCCCGAGACGGCAAAGCTGCAGATAGGCTATTTTGGCGCCAGTACTGGAACCGCAGTTGCGTTGGTTGCAGTCGCAGACTTCGGCAAAGAGATCAAGGCCGTCGTCTCGAGAGGCGGAAGGCCGGACCTTGCAGGGAATGCCCTTGGAAAAGTCATCGCTCCTACGTTACTCATTGTAGGAGGCGAAGATCGCATAGTTATAGAACTTAACAAAACGGCATTCGACATGATAAAGGCGGAGAAGCAACTGAAGATAATACCGGGTGCTACACATCTCTTTGAAGAACCTGGGACATTGGAGGAAGCAGCGCACCTTGCCTCGGAATGGTTCAAAAAGTATCTTATTACTGCGCAGGATTGAAAGTTGACAACCACTGTCTGTCAGGAGCAGCAGCAATTACTGATGAGATTGAATCGAGAGGACCAATTATTGCTCTCCTTATTCTTGATGAGGTGATAAGTGCTTTTACATAGTAAAGGGCGATTTAGATGTGACATGCCCTCTTGGAGAAGAGTCGTTAGGGATTCCAAAACACTCTCGAGTTTAATCAAAAATTCCGGATATGATCCTAATATAGTCGTGGCAATATGTAGAGGAGGGCTTGTTCCGGCGAGGCTGGTGTGTGACTTCCTTCACATTAAGGATTTGACCACCATCAAAGTGGAACACTGGGGGATGGTTGCCACCCCAACTGAAAAAGCAGTTATCAAATTCCCCCTCTATGTGGACATAAAAGATAAACGGGTTTTACTTGTAGATGATATAAGAGATACCGGTGATACACTGAGGGTCTCCCTTGAGCATCTCAAAAAATTTGAACCGAAAGAAATAAGGACTGCCGTGCTCATACACAAAATTATTTCTAATTTCTTACCTGACTACTATGTAAAAAAAATGATTAAATGGCGATGGGTGATATTCCCATGGCACGTATGGGAAGATCTAACAGGTTTTATTAAAAGTATAAAGGCCACGCGCCATGGGGTCAGGTCTTGTTTCTTGAATCCCTCTTTTTCCGTCATTAATCATCCCCTTTTTCTGCCAACCCCGCTCCCTCGTCATAATTGAAAAATATCATACGCCACGATAGTGCAAAAGGGCAACAACAAAGAAGTTCAAAAGCGCGGAAGCAAGATAGTCAGGAAGTACGATAGATAGGAAGTCTCAAGTCCTCAAACTTCCCAACTTCCCGACACAGAGAAGCGCAACCGTTCAATAGTGCCATAGTTCTGAAAAGATTGAAGACTTCTGCGCTTGGAAGGGGGTGCGTTCTTCCGATTACCTTACCAGTTCATCGACTCGTGCCGGGGTTGTGCGGCCGGAATTTGCGTCTCATTTTATTTATCGGCTCAAGGCTCTCGACTTCGCACTCACCCATCCACAGGTTTAACGTTTGCCTCGCTTCCCTGTCTACATATGAAAAAAGTCGGTGAACAGTGTCGTGGGAGCAGGAGCTAGTGTGCCCTGCTACCTTTATGACCTCAAAACCAAGTTCGTCGTGGAGTTCGTAAAATGTGCGATAAAGGGAGAAGTTTCTTAGCGGGCGGTTTGTCCTCTTGCTATGGAAGTCATTGGCCTCCAATCCGGGTCTTCTTCCCAGGAGACCTGCAACGCACTGGGAATCGGAAAATACGATTAGCTTCCCCGGTCCGGAAACCTGTAATTCATTTCTAAAATCTTCAAGTGCCCACAAAACTGTCTGGACTTCAAGTCTTGTCGAAGAAGTGCCCTCAAATCTTCTTACCACCACCCGTTCGGCTAATTCTGATCTTTCAATGCGGGGAGAAGAGAGTTCCAGCAATGAAGCGGGAACGACAAGATAGGCGCCCACACCAAGCTTAAGTTCAGGGTTCAGGCTTACATCGGTGAAAAGAAAAATACGCTTCATGATTAACCGCCTGCAACAGGTATCCTCACCTCGACCGAGTGTTCCTGACGGTCATCAACAAGGGGAATAGCCTTGCCGCTCTGCTCAACGCCGTCGACTGTCACATTCATTTCACTCTTCCCATAGCGCATTTGCACGACAGTGATATGATAGATAGTTTCCCGGTATCGGTAATGCACCTTGAACATCTCCCAATCCGCAGGGAGGCACGGCTCGAAACGCAGTTTGTCTACCTCAAGCCTCAGCCCCAGGAGCGATTCCACGATAAGCCGATACATCCAGCCAGCCGATCCCGTGTACCATGTCCATCCACCGCGACCGATGTGCGGCGAGACCGCATATACGTCGGCTGCGACAACGTACGGCTCTACTTTGTAGGTCTCAATTTCCTCGGTCGATCTCCCATGGTTCATTGGGTTGATTATTGTTAGCAGTTCCCACGCGCTCCGGCTGTCGCCCAATGCAGCGAATGCCATCGCTGTCCAGATCGCGGCATGAGTGTATTGTCCGCCATTTTCCCTGACGCCGGGGACGTACCCCTTTATATAGCCGGGATTCAAATTCGACTTGTCGAAGGGCGGGTCCAGGAGTTGGATCAGTGCATGGTCCCGTCGAACGAGGCGCTTATCCACTGCTTCCATTGCCATGCGCGAGCGTTTGGCATCCCCGGCGCCGGAGAGAACAGACCAGCTTTGCGCAATGGAATCAATCTGGCATTCGGGATTACTCGCCGAACCGAGTGGCGAGCCATCATCGAAGTACGCGCGGAGGTACCACTCACCATCCCAGCCATTCTGCTCGATATTACGGCGCAGTTGAGCCGCCTCCCTCTGGCAGCGTTCGACAAAGGGCAGGTCACTATGCAAGCGTGCAATCTCAGTGAACCGCGTGAGCACTTCATAAAGGAAGAATCCCAACCAAACGCTTTCGCCTTTGCCATGTTCGCCCACCAGGTTCATGCCGTCGTTCCAATCGCCAGAGCCGATAAGCGGCAGACCGTGCTCGCCAAGGCTGATGCCCCTCAGGATGGCCCGCACACAGTGATCATACAAACTGGCCGCTTGTTCAGACAGGCCGGGAAGATCATAATACGAGTCCTCGTCCGTGTTTACCGGGCGGCCCTCGAGGAAGTGGACGGGTTCATCCAATACACCGGTGTCCCCGGTGTTCAGAACGTAGCGGCAGGCAGCCAACGGCAACCAGAGGAAATCGTCCGAACAGCGTGTACGCACGCCCCAGCCTGACGGAGGATGCCACCAATGCTGGACATCACCCTCCTTGAACTGATGGGCCGCGCACAGGAGGAGGTGCTCGCGCACGAGCCGCGGCTCTGCGTGGATG
>JBAQLU010000036.1:0-2621 GCA_049302065.1 Thermodesulfovibrionales bacterium | reverse complement strand
TCCATAGACAATTAAATGAAATCAAAATTGAGAACCCAAATGATATTAGTTTATCTCTTGATAGCACAGAGAAAACCCGGAAGCAACGTATAGCAAAATATCTTCAAAACATTATCAATCAGAAAATCCTGGATAAATATAAAGAAGGAGTTTCGGTAAGAGCAATAGTTAGAAAACTTGCTAAAGCTTTTGGTAAATCTAAAAAAGCATATAGGACATTTGATCGGCTTAGAGATGATCCAGATAATTTTTTGGTTATTATGGATTTTATTCCCGTCTGGATAATGGAACTTGATGCTGCGAGTCGGGTTATTCCTTTAGAGCCTGGAATTTTTGATTATGTGATTTTTGACGAGTCTTCTCAATGTAATATTGCCTATGGACTTCCGGAAATGTACCGTGCTAAAAAAGCTCTTTTTGTTGGAGATAGTGAACAGATGCGTGATAACACAATCATTTTTAAATCAAATCGTTCTTTTGATGAATTGGCCAAGAAATATCAAATTTCTGAGGATCTTCAAATAAAAGCTACTGGAGAAGCAGTGCAATCAATTTTAGACATAGCCCGATTAAGAGGTTTTGAAGAAGTGCCTTTAAGAAATCATTACCGTTCACCAAAAGAGTTAATTGGTTTTAGTAATAAATACTTCTATAAACCCAAAGGCAAAGAATTGATAATTCAAAATAGTAATTATTTATCGTATAAAAACACTAATCAAATAATGGTTATTCATCCCATTAAAGTTGGTTGGGACAAAGAAGTTTCAGAAAGGATTAATATTTCTGAGGCCGAAAATATATTAGATTTTTTCCGCGAACTAAAATCTGACAAACGTTATCAAGAAAAATCAATTGGGATCCTTTCATTTTTTAATGCTCAAGCAGCCTATCTCCGTGAGTTATTTGAAAAAGAAGGATATAAAGAGGAGATTGATAATTACAAAATTGGGATTATCGAAGGAATTCAGGGCGATGAAAAAGATATTATTATTTACTCTTTCGTCATTCGAAACCCGGATCAAAAAAATAAATACACTCCTCTGACGGGCGAGGGAGGAGACATTAGGGCTGGTATAAATAAAGGTAGGGTAAATGTTGCTTTTTCCCGGGCAAGACTACAAACTCATTGTTTTGTAAGTATGCCGATTGAAGAAATCCCGAACGGAATTTGGATTAAGAAATATCTTGAGTATGCAAAAGATATTGGCAAAATTGACTTTTTTTCCGTAGAACTAAAACCTTTTGATTCTAAATTTGAAAAAGACTTTTATAATTTTATCCATTCAAACCTACCTAAAAAAGGGTATCGCGTTCAGAACCAAGTTGGGAGCTGTGGATTTAAAATTGACTTTGTTGTCACTAATATTAAAACTGGAAAGAAAATTGCCGTTGAGTGTGATGGTCCAACTCATTTTCAAAATGAAGTCGATGAAGAATTCGGAATCTATGCCGAAGATGATGAAGAAAGACAACGGATACTAGAAGCAGCTGGCTGGAAGTTTTATAGAATAAAGTACTCCGATTGGATTGATGAAAAATTTAACCGCAAATTGTTATTGGATGACATTATAAAAATACTCTCATTTGATGTTTTTGAAATAGAAGAAAAAAATGAAAAAACTAAAGATTTAGTAGATACTATAAATTTTGAAATTAAAAATAATGTTCAATCAGACGAATCTACAAAGATACATAAAATATATTGTAAGTATTGTGGTAAGGAATTACCAAGTTATGCAAACTTTTGTAATAAATGTGGAAATAAAATTACCAACTGAATAATTGGATATAGGAGAAAAATGGAATCTGTTGAGTATGAAGGAAGTAGAAAAATTGTTGGATTAAGGGTTATGGGGATTCTTAGTATAATTTTATATGGTTTAATTATATTTACTTCTTTTTCTTATGCAGATATAGAAATTTTCTTTCTCTATTTTATAGTTTTTGGAGGTTTAATTGTCTTAGCTTCTATAGGTTTGGTAGGATTGAATAGACGTATAAGTTATGCTATAGGAGTAAATAGAGCAGTGTTAATTTTATTTTCTTTTTGGACAGGTTTTATACCAATAGGTTTAATATTGTTGTTAATTTTTTGGCCAAGATTAAAAGATATTGATGTAAAGATATACCTAAATTATCCTGGAACTGCTTATGGTTATAATGTAATGAATGATAATTTAGCTAAAGAGAAAATAGGATTACCTATATCCCAAAATTCAACTAAATATTGTTATTATTGCGGTGAGCAACTACCAGAAGAAGCTATATTTTGTAAAAAATGTGGTAAAAAGCAAGATTAAATTTTTTAAATTGGAGTTTAATTAATGTTTTGTAACATCTGTAATAAGCAAATACCAGATGATTCAATATTTTGTGTATTTTGTGGTTCTGAAATTAAAACAAGTTTGACAGAATCAATTAATCCAGAAGTAATAAAAAATGATTTTTATTATAATAATAAATTATTAAAAGATAATTCTACTCATAAGCAAAACAAAGCTATTCCTATACTGGCTACTTTTATGTCTTTATTTCTTATATCAGTCATTGTTCTTTCTATTTTTTTATCTATTAATGTTGCTACGGGTGAAAATAATAAAAAACAGGTTTCTGATTTGAAT
>JBAQLU010000035.1:0-2171 GCA_049302065.1 Thermodesulfovibrionales bacterium | reverse complement strand
GTTGTCTTCTCCTGGGTGAAGTTCTTGCGTCCCTGTCTTCTTCGCCCAGAATCCGCATTATCTGTGCGAGCGTTTTCGTTTTCTTGAGCTGCACTATCCTTGACAGTCTTGGGAAAACGGATTCGTCGTATAACCGATGTCCGCCCTCGGTCCATTGCGCCTCGCGGATCAATCCCATTATCGTATAGTTGTGGATCGTCTGTCGTGAGAAGGGCGTGTAGCTGACCAGCTCGCCGATTCGATACAGCTTGGCGGGTATTTGCAGCGTCTCGTTTCTGGTTTGTGCTTGTCCCATCATTCGTTGCTCGTCGTATTACGTACGGCTATTAGCCGTTGGTTACCAGTTGGTTGGTCTGTCCTTTTTTTCTTCCGACTCCTGTCTTCTGCCTTCTGCCCTTTATCTACTGTCGTCCCTTGTGCCTTTGTCACCCACAAGACCGCAAGGCCCCTGGCGGGGAGCCCTGGGGGCTTCGTGGCTGTCTTAATCTGTGGTAGTCTGCGAAATCTGTCCTGAGTCCTGTAGGGTGCGATGTTTCGCACCACTGAAGATTCCCTTCGTGCCAGTTCGTGTGAATTCGTGGTTGATAATCAGCGAAAACCTGCGTCATCCGCAATTTCTTTCTGTTTTGGTCATTTGAGCATTTGGGTTTTGAATTTGTTTCGGATTTCGTACTTCGTATTTCGGATTTTAGGTCTCGCTGCACTCTGTCTTCTGTCTTGCGTCTCGTGTCTCGTTTTGGTACTATGATATTTTACATTTTGCAAAATGTAAAATATCATTTGCCTCCTGTCAATTCTTTTTCAAATTTTTGCAAAAATTTTTCTCCCTTTTCCCAACCCGGCCAGCTTTTTTCGGACGAACATTCACAATTTGGGCCGGTAGCTCAGAATTCACGGCTTTTTCTTGCCGCACAACCGCTCTGTTAAATCGCGCCGGCAGCGCCGTTTGGTGCACAGGCTCAGGCTTTTTCATGTTGCTATTCGCGGCTTTTTCGCAAATGCAGTCGGCGAAATATCCGATACAGACAGAGGTGGGCGGCCGCCGCAAGTGTACGAACTGAGTGAAGCTGTCATTATGCGATTATTCGAGTATGCATCGAATCGAGAACAGTTTTGCAGGACATGATGGGGGTACGGACGAAAGCATTTCGCTGCTCCAGCAAGTGACGCCGTTGGCTCGGCAGGTCAACTGCCTGGACATCGAACGTATAGCCGACGTCTGCATCGAGAACATTCCGAAAATGGTGGGCGTGCGGTTTGCCTCGCTGTATATACTTGACGATACGAATAACATTCTGCACCTGTACAAGCACAATCACCCGTTTCTCATCAATAAAATAGTCTCGCTGAACCAGAATCCGCCGTCCCCGATGGTTATGGCCGTGAGAAGTAAAGAGCTTATACTGACCGGCGACATAGACACGCACAGCAAGCCGTTTATCAGAAAATCGCAGCGCGCCTTTGCCGACAACTACCAGACCAAGAATTGCGCGATCGTTCCTCTGGTATGTCAGGGTGCGGTTATTGGCGTGCTTAACCTTGCGGACAAGGCGGATGGGGCGTTCGACGGCGCGGATATCGCGCTGATAGAGCTGCTCAGCCAATTGGTCGGGGCGTCAATTGGGAACGTCAAGCTGTTTGAGAAGATGCAGCGGCAGGCCTCGACGGACGGACTGACCGGCCTTGTGAACCACAGGACATTTTACGAAATACTCGAAAAGGAGCTTTGGCGGTCGCGTCGGTACGGCGGGCGAATATCGCTGATTATGGTGGACGTTGATAATCTCAAGAAGATAAACGACACCTATGGGCACCGCGCCGGCGACAAGGTCATTAAGGAGGTCAGCAGGAGGATAAAAGGCTGCATCAGGCAGATTGACACGGCGGCGAGGTACGGGGGCGACGAGTTTGCGGTGATTCTGCCGAATACGGAGATTAGCGACGCGACTTTGGTGGCCGAGCGTATGCTTGCGGCGGTTTCGAGCCGGCCGGCAAGCTGGAAGAGAGAGGGGATACCATTATCTATAAGCGTGGGACTCGGCGAGTATGATGCGGACACCAACCCCGAAGATGTTACCAGCCGATCCGACGAGGCCCTGTACTCCGCCAAGCAGGCGGGCAAGAATACCGTGCGGATATTCGAGCGGCGCAAGCAGTAGCCGGGCCGGAGC
>JBAQLU010000034.1:0-1990 GCA_049302065.1 Thermodesulfovibrionales bacterium | reverse complement strand
TTTCAGTATAGAATTGCTCTGTCTTTCCTGGAGGATCAGTATAACTATCAACAATCTTGTAATCTATCGTTGACAGTCCCGTGGTAGCAAGATACCCTATCCAGCTTACTTGAATTGGTGCTGGCTTTCGAGCAAATAGTAGCATTCGATTTTTCGCTGTATGTCCTGCAAGATCTACGAGAATGTCTATGTTATCTTTTTTTATCAATTCAGCAACCTTTTCATGAGATATCCCAACTATACTTTGCCAATGGTCAGGATATCCTTGGATACGTCTTGTCACATCGTCTGGAACTGAGACATCTGAATAGCAGAATACTTCAAAATGTTCTCGGTTGTATGCGACCAACACTGGTTCAATAAAATATGCAACTGGATGTCTTCTAAAATCATGTGAGCAATAACCAATCCTCAGCCTCCGATTTGGTTCACGTTCATTAGTATGAGGAGAAATAGCAGAAGATAAAGGTTCTGCAAATTTCTTTGCAAATAGTAGGTGTTCAGAAAAAATATCTTGAGGGTTATGGCGTGAATTATAGTTCATATTAAAAAGAAGGTTACTGTAAGCTTCACAATAATCAGGTTTTATTTGTAAAGCTCGTCTAAAGTATATTTCAGCTTCATTCAATTGTCCTCTATCTAACAAAACACCTCCCAGATTATTATATGAAATAGCATAATCTGGATTAATTTCTATTGCTTTTTGATAATAGGACACAGCTTCATCAAATTGTCCTTTTTCTAGGAAAATAGTTCCTAAGTTATGATATGATCCAGCAAAGGTGGGATTTAGTTCAATTGCTTTTTGGTAACAAAGTATAGCCTCATCAATCTGATTTTTTTGCCGAAGGATATTTCCTAAATGATAATATACATAAATATTATCAGGTTGTTTTTTTAATATCTTCTTATAAAGATACTCAGCCTGTTTTAAATTTCCCTGTTGATGATGCTCAAAAGCTAATTGAATTGCCTTATTGATGTTCATTGATTACCAGTAGAAATATGCAATATTTATTTTAGCAAATTTAGTTTCTGAGGACTACAGAAAGGATTGTTGCTTCCCTGGCCTCTATATAATATCGTGCATCTTTTGCCCCGAAGGTAATCCCCCATTTTTGTTAATGACACAAGTCCTCACATTGAAGTTGTTAAAATTCTTGATGATTATTGGTTCAAATATGCATCTTCAAACAGACTCGCACCAATTCTCCCACATTTTGCGGTAGCACATTTCCAGATTTGCTGTAAATCGCTTTGCATCAGTAAGTGGTGAATGTGACATTCTATCCCGTAAACTTTTGCGTAATAATTGTAATTTTTCAATGTCAGATGATAGATTAATAGCGATTCCTATGTATTTATCATGTGTTGTTGCAATAAGCTCTTGGAGGCCGACATTTGACAAGAGACTTATCCCTACACTTGAATGATAGGCAGTGCCTGCAAGAGTAATAACAGGCACTCCCATCCACATAGCTTCGCATGTCGTTGTTGCTCCATTGAACGGGAATGTATCCAGCCCAATATCGACTTGATTGTACGATTCCAGATGCTTTGGAGATGGATCCGAAGATTGCAAAGTAATTCGTTCTGCATAAATACCTCTCTGTGTAAACATATCTATTGTATATTGACAAGTTGTTCTATCATTAAAGCTCTTTCCTTTCAAGATTAAACGTGAGTCTGGTATTTTATTTAAAACCCTTGCCCACAGTGTAAAGACTTCAGGTGTTACTTTTGCAAAATTGTTAAATGAACCAAAAGTGATATGCCCTGTTGACAAGGCTGGCAAATGTCCAATCTCAGGGCTATCTCGATCAGGAAGATAACACAGAGAATTCTCAGGTAATCTTATTAGGGTTTCAGTATAGAATTGCTCTGTCTTTCCTGGAGGATCAGTATAACTATCAACAATCTTGTAATCTATCGTTGACAGTCCCGTGGTAGCAAGATACCCTATCCAGCTTACTTGAATTGGTGCTGGCTT
>JBAQLU010000033.1:0-4037 GCA_049302065.1 Thermodesulfovibrionales bacterium | reverse complement strand
TCCTGCGAAAACAGGAATCCAGAGGGAATGACGGCATTTTTTACTTGTTTTGTCATTCCTGTGGGAACAGGAATCCAGAGGGAATGACGGCATTTTTTACTTATTTTGTCATTCCTGTGGAAACAGGTCACCTCAGCGACTCGCCGAGGCGAGAATCCAGAAAGAATGGATTCCCGCTCAACAGACTGCGGGAATGACGGTATTTTTTAGTTATTTTGTCATTCCTGTGGAAACAGGAATCCAGAGACCTTATTACTTCTGGATTCCCGCTCAAAAAACCGCGGGAATGACGGCACTTTTAGTTATTTTATTATTAATCCAAAAATACTTTTAGAGTTGTCATTCCGGCAGGTCTTAAGCCGGAATCCAGTTCCTTATTTGAAGAGTTTTTTTCAACTAAAACACGGTAGACCATAGATTTTTGAGAGGGCAGTCCGGTAAAATGTATTTATGAAAATATATTTTGCACAGGCAGATTTTGGCGGATGTGGATTTTACCGTGTCCTGCAGCCTGCAGGCTTTTTAAAATTCGTCTTGCACCACGACGTCAAAGTCGGATTTCAGTTTAGACTGCAGGAACTGCTCGAGCATGATCTTATCATTTTTCAGAGGCAGTACCTTCCCCAGGTTCTTGAAGCAGTAAAGATATTAAAAGATAACAAAAAGAAAGTCGTCTATGAAATCGATGACGACATCTGGGACGTGCCACCGGAAAATGAAAGCAATAAATACTGGCAGGGCGAAATGATAGCTGCTGCAGAATCTATCATGCAGGCTTGTGACGCAATCACAACTTCTACAGAACCGCTGGCAGAACTCCTCCGAAGGCATAATAAAAATGTATATGTCATTCCAAATTATATCCCTGAAGTTGACCCGCTTCCAAAATTCGACTCGGTAATCAGGATAGGATGGTCAGGAAGCATATCACACAAAGTTGATTTCAATAAGGATATTACAGGAGCATTGATAGATATAAAGAAAAAATATAAAGGGCAGGTGGAACTCGTTTTTTGCGGATGGATTCCGGACGATTTGGTAGGGCAGGTTTCCTTCTATGAACCTGTTCCCCCGACGCATTATCTTTATTTCCTCAATGAATTGCGCCTGCATATCGGAATAATTCCCTGTGCCAATATTAAATTCAATGAATGCAAGTCTAATCTGAAATTCCTCGAATACTCTATAACAAAGTCTGCTTCAATCGCCTCTGCCATTTATCCTTACGTGCATACAATGACCGAAGATACGGGAATCCTGATCAGGAACAATACTTCTCAGGAATGGTTTGAGGCTATTGACAGTCTCATTCAGAACGACGATTTGAGGAACCGCCTGGCAAACTCAGCGCACAATTTTGTAAAGGATAATTATCTTATGCTGAAAAATGCCTCTGTCATAGAGAAAATTTATAAAAATATTCTTGAATTGTAATTAGTGTCTGTGTATAAAGTCTGCTTATCTGCGTGTCATTCCGGCAGTCCTTAAGCCGGAATCCAGTGTTTTCAAGACGTTCTGTCCCGAAAGCCTTCGGGACTGCCTCCGCAGGAATGACAAAAAACCTGAGTTTATACACAGACACTAATTAATGATAGGGCAATCTGTTAAGAAAAGGTTCTCTGCTACGTAAAAATTATTTGTGGACATTTGGGAAATTATTTCTGTACATACTTTAATAAACGTCATTGACCCGAAAATAGGAGTCGTTTTTTATCCGTCATTCCGTGCTTGACACGGAATCCAGGTATGAAAAAGACTGGATACCTGCTTTCGCAGGTATGACGATTTTCATTCTCTTTTGTGAGACAACGTCTCATGACGATTCCTGCGAAACCTGTCCCCGCAGGCAGCAGGAATCCAGCCTTTACCCACAAATGCTTTCATATAAATCGTTCCAGTGTGGGTTATATTTCTCAATCAATTCAAGTTTCCACACCCGTTTCCATTTCTTTATCTGTCTCTCTCTATTAATAGCAGATTCTACAGATTCATATACTTCATACCAAACCAGATTGTGAACATTATATTTCTTGGTAAAACCATCAACCAGATTATTTTTATGCTCATAAACACGTTTTACGAGGTTTGATGTCACTCCTGTATATAGAGTGCCATTGCGTTTGCTGCAAAGTATATAAACATAGAACTTTTTGATTTTTTTCTCTCTGGATTCCCGCTGGAGTTTACCCTCACGAAAGTGGGGGCGGGAATGACAAAATGTAGCATTTTCAGAATTAACATTACAAGTAGTAGTTGTCTTACTAAGGAGTTCATAAGTAAGGCCACATTCTTGTCATTCCCCGGCTTGACCGGGGAATCCAGAACGGCACTGGATGCCCGCTTACAACCTGCGAGCATGACTGATAAGAGACTTTCATGAATCTAACCATGTCAAATTATGAGTTATTCATCTCTACATGAGATTGGTGTTCACTTTTAATTCGTAACAAAGAAAATTCGTTATATTGACAAAAAGAGAGAACTTATTAATATAATTAAACGAGGCTCTTGCAAAAGTATGAAACCAAACGCTACTGCCGTCATACCCGCCCCCACTTTCGTGAGGGTAAACTCCAGCGGGTATCCAGACCTCGTCCCCGTGAAAACGGGGAACCAGGATACAAAGAATCTGGATGCCCGATCACAAATCTCGGGCATGACAGATCAAAAAGACTGGATTCCCGATAAATACCTCGGGAATGACAAACAAAGACTTTTGCAATAGGCACAAATAATGAATCACCCCGCAGCAGAGCTGCGAGGTATCAAAGAAAAAGCAAGGAAGCGTTACCCCGATGCAGAGCATCGAGGAATTTGTTGATGAAATTAAATATTTAATTATATTTTTTCTCTCAGGTCTCTTTAAGTGATATAAATGCCAATAAGAGTTGCCATAGGTTGTTGCAACCGCATCTTCGCGGAAGGCCTGAAAATGCTTCTTGAAGATGAGAGTGATATAGAAGTTATCGGGACATTTGATGAAAGCCCGGATTTTCTTCTGGACCTGGAAAATATTTTAAAACTGAATCCGGATGTTATCCTTGCCGACTATAGCGCGGACTTTAACATTCTATTAAGCCTTCCAGAGGAGTTTCTGTCTCTTAATCGTTTAAAAATAATACTTATCGGTGACAGGTCATTGCGTTTTATTGCCGATAAACAGTTAAAAGAACTCGTCTTAAAGGGAGTTGTCGGCATTCTCCCGCCCAGCGCAGATTCAGAACTTTTAAAAAAAGCGCTCAATGCTGTCTTTTCAGGAGAAGTCTGGTTAGACAGGAATACCCTCATGAAGATATTCAATTCAATGAAAAAGCAGGAAAAAAATGTCAATCTTTCAAAGAGAGAAAAAGAAATAGTGTTACACATCTGCCAGGGATACAGGAATAAGGAGATTGCCCAGAAGCTTAATGTCAGCGAACAGACGGTAAAATCTCACTGTACCAGCATATACAAGAAGATAGGTGTCACAGACAGGCTTCAACTCGCCCTTTATTCATACAAGATCTGGCCGGATAATACCAAAATTTAAAACTAAAGTATTAATTAATTTACAACCTTTTTTTAAATAAAATCAAACCTTTTACTTATTGAATTTTTTTTTACATACCATCAAAATACTAATATAAGATGAATATAATTCATATTATATATTTGCATCTGTCCACAACTAAAATAAAGTAATAATAAAATGGGCAGGCATGAAGCTTCGGGTTCTCCTGAAGGGGGGTTGTTGATGACACAGACGTCTAAAAACTTTTCAGATTTTTCCCCTGTAATTACCAGAAAAATCAAATTTACTCCATTTTACTCCATGAAAACTACCTTCCAAACGCAGCTTCATACAATGGCAATTCTTCAATTTGAGGGCTTTCAGCTACAAAGCAGCATATACCACATAAAAGGAGGTGAAGAAAGTCAGTATAAAAGGAGGTGAAGAAAGTCAGTTTTTAATGTTTTCTTTTAGGTGCAGCATGCTTAAAACTTTTTTATGTAATCAAGAATGGAGGTGAAAAGATGAAAAAATTTCTATTACCTGT
>JBAQLU010000032.1:0-8661 GCA_049302065.1 Thermodesulfovibrionales bacterium | reverse complement strand
ATATCGTTTCTCTAAGGCGCATCGGTTCTCCTTTTCTGTTTGATTTTTGTCGCAACAAAGTTTAACAGATGGAGAGCTGATTTGCCTTATGAAAAATCTCTTACTTTATGACTTTTGCAAGATCCTCGAGATAATAAAATTTTGCTGTGCTTTAAATATTGCAATATTCATACTGACTGGAATTACATTTGCTGCTGAAAAGGTATTTTTCTACCATACTGACCCATCAGGAACCCCTCTTGCTATGACAGATCAAAATGGTATAGTTGTGTGGAGGGCGGATTATAAACCTTTCGGAGAGGAACAAACAATCACAGGTACAATTGAAAATAATGAAAAGTTTATTGGAAAGGAAAAAGACAAAGAGACAGGGTTATACTATTTCGGAGCAAGGTATATGGACCCGAAAATAGGGAGATTTATCAATCCCGACACTATAGGCCCGGTCGATCAGAGAACGAGCAAGACAAATTATCAAGTACTTCTGAACCCACAGCGGTTGAATCCTTATGCCTATGCGTTGAATAATCCATATAAGTATGTTGATCAGGATGGAATGTTTGCTGTTGTAATACACAAAAGGATAACTATAGCCACTTTAACAAACAAAGGATTTAGCCAAAGAGCCGCAGAAAGAGTAGCGCAAGGTAATGCTTATGTTGATAGACCATCGAATCAATTGTCCAATTATCAGCATTCTATGAGAGACACTGGTCAAAGCAGGACGGCTGCAACGGAGCTTTCTGCACAGTTTATGCAAACAAAATTAGTTGAAGCTGCAAACGCTATATTAGCAGGCAATTACGATCAAGGTTTATTCTCACTTGGAGAAGGGTTTCATACTGCTCAGGATAAAAAACATAATTGGATAACATTGCTTCAGCATGGTTCATCCGAGTTTCGAACTGACTCTGAACCTACAATGCAACAGGAAAAAGCAGGCTTGTCTAATACTCAAGCATATTTAAGTGAATTCTGGTCCGTTTTGCGAAATGACTACAAGCTTAGTGGTGCACAAATAGAGAAAATCAGAAAAGATTTACAAAAATATTGAGGACGTTAGGTCTGTAGTGCAAAAAATAGCCATCTTGGGTTATAAGGCCTATAATTATGTGGAAAATTAAATTACCACTGACGATAGCAATATCTTTTATCGTAATTTCACTTCCATTTTTGCTGGGGATATTGACACCTTCTATACATGAGGGCAATTTTTACTCTATTATCTATGTCATCATAAATATATTGCCACTCATAATACTAAGACGACTTATTGATTGGATTTCTCTCTCTTTATTCAGCAGTCCTACTCTTTATCAAGCGACTATAGTTACCATTTGTATGGCACTTATATTTTGGACAGTAGTTGCTTTTATGGCAGGAGTCATACTTGATAGGCGACATAAGAAAATAACTGACACCCGATGCATCTATCCGGAAGGCAAGTAGAAACATAAGGAGACGGAATTGATTTATTTGAGAAATGGCGTTTATAGAAATGTATGTCGCTATATATTTATACCACTCAGATTCTGCCAGGACATCGCTGGCTTTAACAGATTCCAACAGAAATGTAGCGAAAATGTATTCAATTCCAATCCGGCATATTCAATAAGAGCTGTAGATTCTATTAGGAAGGTGTACGATGAAGCCAATAGATAAGAGTCTATTCTGCAGGCAAGTTACCATTAATCTTGCATTATCTTCATTATTCTTAGTGCTATTGTCTCCAGACACTGCATTGGCTCACGGTGAGCAAATAGGTATCTTCATTAATTCTTTAGGATTGTTCGTATTATTGTCTATTTTAATTATTGCCTTAGTAAAACTTAAGTGGAGAGCGAAAGGGCTTTTTTTCTTAATATACATATTATTAATAGCAATTCTATTGCTAACGCCAGGTACACGTTTGCTCCCAGTGACTCACCCGATTACAGAATTCATAGAAGGTTTAATATGGAACTATCCAAAAGCAACCGCTTTTACTTTAAACCTTCTTGGCTTGTTTCCTTGGTTTATTTTCTTAATTCATCAAAAAATAAAGAGAAAAAAACAATAGGGATAACTGGTAAGATGGAAAAAATGGGAGATTTAAAAAAATTATTCAAAATTTACGGAGGTTAAAATGTGTAAAAGAGACAGCCCAAAGAACTGAAATAGTTCTTGTTTAATAAAAAATAACAATACAGCATATTGATAGGCTGTAAATTAAAAAAATAAATAAAATCAATATGCCTTACAAAAGGGGGATGGAATTATGAAAGGAGATTAACGTAAATGAGTAAATTATTAAGATTTGCTTTTCATGTCACTATTTTCATTCTTCTCTTAACTCCCTCCCTGCTTTTTGCCGCTGATGACATTTATGATGCACCCGGGGTTGATCCTCGCAGGGAAACTCTTTCATCCATCCCTGAAGAACATATAGACCCTTTTACAGGTGGCCTAACACTGAGTAATGTTGATTTGACTCTTCCCGGTAATGGCGGACTTGATCTTGTGATTCAGAGGACTTTCAATTCAAAAAATGTTTGCAGTGGCTGGACATGTATGGGAAGTTCTTGTTCATGTAGTAAAGGAGAAAACACTTGGCTCGGTTATGGATGGACACTTCATTTTGGCAGGTTATTTAAATCATACAATGTCAATAATAAACATTTTGTAGAAATGCCCGATGGTTCCATGCATGCGGCTTATACTAAGAGTGGCTCAACGACATTTATAACAAAGGATTACTGGTTATTGGATTTAGGCTCCAGTTATGTTTTAACTTTAACCAACGGCACAAAAATATATTATGGGCAAAATGGCCCTTCTAATCCAAAATATCCTCAGCACAGTGTTTATTATGCTACTAAAATACAGGATGTAAATGGAAACGAGATAAATATTTATTACAAATCTCCGGGTAATATTATTTCCTATGTTATAGATTCTGATGGGAGAAGAATAGATTTCGCTACCAGCACTATTAACGGGGCTGTGCGGTTAACATCAATTTCCGGCCCGGGGGTGAGTATCAGCTATACCCACCAGCCACTGACAACGCTCTACGATACTATCCTTACAAAAGCAAATCTGCCTGTGGGTAATCCCTGGGAATATACATATGATTCCCTTGAGCTAAAGGGCGTCAAGACTCCATATGGAGGAGCAATAACGTATACCTATGGATTTTCACAAGTTATTATGGGAGGGTCGTATCTTCAATACAGAACTGTTGTCCAGAAGATCGTAGGCGGACCTGATAGGGATATTACTGCCGGCACATGGACAATTGCATACTCACAGGGGACTAACAATGAATATACACAGATAAGCGACCCTTGCGGGAGAACTGTTAAATACAGTTACTCTGGTTATGGGAGTACCTACCTGCCTGACGGAAATATGTGGAAGATCGGCTTGCCCAAATCAAAAGAGATTGTCGGAGAAGAGACTATAAATTACAACTGGACAAATTCATCATATATCTCTATGGATGATTACATTATTCCTACCGGTCACAGAGATTACTATATATATGTCCCTTATCTGACTGCAAGATCAGTTACAAGAAATGGTAAAACCTATGCAACCAGTTACAGCAATTATGACAATTACGGAAACCCGAAAACTATTTCTGAAACAGGCGATAAGACAAGGACAACAAGCATAACTTACTGGTATAACACGACGAAGAATATTATCCATAATAAACCTTTATCAGAGACTGTTTCCGGGGGCTTTTCCGGGACTTTTACAGCAAGCTACACTTATGACAGTATCACTGGAAACCTTACACAATTGAACAAATATGGGGTTGCCACCAATTATTCCTATTACAGCAACGGGAATCTCTATAATATGACTGATGCCAATTCAAAAAAGACAACCTATGTATGGAATAATGGAAGGATTTCAAAGATAACAGCTCCGGATAATCTATATACGATTGAAAGGGAAATCAATGATAACGGAACTATTAAATGGGAAAAGAATGGAAGGGGTTATTATATATATTTCACTTATGACAATAACCTCAGGCTGACAAGCATTGTCCCTCCTGCCGGAAACACAACCTATTTTGAATATTCAACAGACAATTCTTACAAAAATGAAAGAAGGGGTGAATATTACGTTTACAGTTACTATGACGGCTTTGGAAGGCCATCCGGAACATCCGATCGCAAGGGTATCGAAACTGATATCAATTACAAAAGCTGCGGCCTAAAGAATTACTCCACATCCAATATTGGCGATACTGTTTATTATGACAGCTTCGGGAGAGTAACAAAAATACTTCATAAGGATAGTTCAGATATTAAATACACATATTCAGGTAGCAGTGTTTCAGTTACTGATGAAGACCAGAAAGTAACATCTTTAACCTATAATGCCTTTGGTAATCCTGATGAAAAGCTTCTTGTAAGTGTTAAGGATCCGCTGAACAATATAACAAGCTATGATTACAATATTCTTGGCAGCATAAAATCAGTTACACAGGGAAGCGTGACAAGAACTTTTTTATATAACACTAAAAATTTTCTTGAGTCTGAAACACATCCGGAAAAGGGAACAACAAGCTACGCAAGAGACAATATTGGAAATATGAAGTCCAAAACTGATTCGCTCGGTTCAACATCCTATGCGTATGATGGGGTAAACAGGCTTACTAACATCAGCTATGGTTTAGAAAGCATTGCCTTTACATATGATAGTGCCGGTAACCGAACGAGTATGGACAACGCTAATGCTCTCATGGATTATTACTATGACCCAGCTAACCGCTTGATCAAAAAAGATGAGGCTATTTTAGGAAAGACTTATACAACAAGCTACAGCTATGATGCAAACGATAATATTTCTGATATTTACTATCCTTCGGGAAGGCATGTGACTTATACATACAACAGTAATAATCAGGTGATATCCGTTGCAGGATTCGGTGCCAACATTACCGGTACCGCTTACTATACATCAGGTGTGCAGATAGGCCTTCTAAAGAGCTTTACTTACTCAACAGGTCTTACAACAAATCTCACATATAATAGCAGAAACCTCACAACACAGGTAAAAGCAGGCAACTCAATAATTGATATGGGGTACAAATACGATAATAGAGGTAACATGACTTTTATTACCGACTATCGTGACAGTTCTAAAAATCAGATTTTATCTTATGATGTTCTGAACAGGCTTCTCACATTTAATGGATCATGGGGTTCAGGGTCGTATATTTATAACGCATTAGGAAACAGGCTGAGCAAGCAAGCCGCAGGTGCAACAACATACTACAACTATTCAAGTAACCGGCTGACTTCAACTACCGGTGCAGAAACATTTTCTTTTGCCTATAACACAGACGGCGACCTGATAAGCATGAACGCATATTCTCTTCAATACGACAGACTCCATAATCTGATCAATTATAAACTGAGTGGTTCGTCTCTGGCAGATTTCAAATATAACGGGGATGGCATGAGGATAATAAAAACATCGGGTGGTAAAACTGTTGTTTATCATTACGATAATAATGGAAAGGTTATTTCAGAAACCGATAGCCTCGGCAATTTAATCACCGATTATATTCATCTCCATGATAAATTAGTGGCACAAGTAACGGATGACGTTTATATTCCACCTGAAACGCCTATAAATCTTACGGCCACTGTAATATCATCGAGCCAGATAGATCTCAGTTGGACTGACAACTCTAATGATGAAACAGGGTTTAAGATAGAGCGTAAAACAGGAACAGGGGGTACGTATACCCAGATAGCTACTGTTGGTGCAAATGTGACCACTTATTCCAATACAGGATTAACATCGAATACCACTTATTACTACAGGGTCAGGGCTTACAATACAGCAGGAGATTCCGGCTACAGCAACGAGGCTAATGCAACGACCTCAACCGCGCCACCGGTTGCTCCGACTAATCTCACAGCCAGCACTATATCCTCAAGCGAGATAAATATCTCATGGACTGATAATTCTTTGGATGAGACAGGGTTCAAGATAGAGCGTAAGACAGGTACTGGCGGGACTTATTCCCAGATAGCAACACCAGCTGCAAATGTAACCACATACTCGGATACAGGATTAACATCAGGCACAACTTATTACTACAGAGTGAGGGCTAGTAATGCGGCAGGAGATTCCGGTTACAGCAATGAGGCATATGCAACGACGAGCGGATGTTCTAATTTGCCGGTGAGAATTGCAGGAGCAACACCTATATATTACTCTTCGCTACAGGCCGCATATAATGCAGCAGTAAATGGTGATATTATCCAGAGCATGGCTGAAACAACCTTTACGGAAAATATATCTGTTAACAGGAACATCTCCGTGACTTTGCAGGGCGGTTATGATTGCGGATATGTAACAAATAGCGGTAATGTGTCGTACCTTAGAGGAATGATACAGACCTTTGTGAGCGGTGGCACGCTGATGATCAGCAATTTTAATCTAATACAATAATAGATAAGGAAAAGAGAATTAATAAAAAAGGCTAAAAACATACAACAAAGGAGGATAAAATGAAGAAATGGATTTTGATTTTAGTGACGGGGCTTTTATTAGTTGGAGTCAATGTGTTTGCGGCGGACGGAGACCTTATTGTAAACGGCAAAGCAGGTATTGGAACGGCAAGCCCGGATCCGGCAGTACAAGTGACAATAGAAAGTACCGTTGGCATTCTTTATTGGCGCCCGGCTGCGAGCTTAGGTGTTTCTGCCACAGGTTTTCTGGGTTTTGTCAGTAAGACTGATGCTGCAACCCCTGTGGATAATGTTCTTATCGGGTCAACCGGAACCTCTAACTCTAATATTATGTTTAAAACTGCCGGCGCTTATAGGATGATTATAACCAACACAGGCAATACCGGCATCGGTACAATAACCCCATCTTACCAACTTCAACTTTCAACAGATTCGGCAGCCAAGCTGTCTACGAATACGTGGACGATTGCATCAGATGCCCGTTTAAAGACAAACATTCAATCCTACACGAAAGGATTGAAGGAGATATTGCAGATTAATCCTGTGACTTATAAATATAACGGAAAGGGTGGGATAGGACATAATAAGGTCACAAGCAAAGACCCCGTGACAGGTGAGGAAATAGAAACTGAAATCATAGACACTGAACTGCTTTCAAAAACCAATGTTGGCGTGCTCGCCAAAGATATTCAGTCCGTTGTCCCGGAGGCGGTTAGTTCCCATAAGGGCAAGATCAACAAGGATGATACGGATGAAACCGATATATTAGACTTCAATTCTCATCCATTAACTTTCATTTTAATAAACGCTGTTAAAGAGTTGAAAGCTCAGATTGATTCACTAGAAGAACAAATTGCCGATTTAAAGGCGAAGGTAAAATAAGCAGAAGAAGATAGAGAAATTATTCACGAATCAAGGCAGGCTTTAGGTTATGCATTTACTGGAACTGGTCATTTACCACTAAAGGTTTTTTCGGTAATCTTCGGGTCATGATATAAGGATATAAGGGTCTTGTTTCTTGCATAATCTCATATTCCCTTATTCACCATCCTGCTTACCGTTGAGTAATGTATCCCCAGATAGTCAGCAACCTCTTTCTGGCTGTATCCATATTTCTCTACAGCCTCTTTTGCCTTTTTGCTTTTCTCTTTTCTTCTTTTTGCACCTTTCAGTAGTTTTGCAAGTCCGGGTCTTCCAATATATCTCTGGCTCTTCGGTATCTCCTTTTCTTCTTCATATCCTTTTACATGATTTAAGAATCTTTCAATAAATTCATCTTCTCCAAGAATACTCTGTCCCTTTACATCTTTCCAGATTCTTTCTTCACCTATGCCAGCCATGACAAATTCTCTGTATTTTTTCTCCGACTGTCTCCTCTTTGATCCAAATTGCCCCAATATCCAGTCCTTTGTTAAACAAGGATGCGGTTTCTCTTTTCCTGCCGTGCCACGGTAGCTGCTCCATTTCCATTCATCGGGATCTTTTACTGCCTTTGCCCTTACAGGGTTCAACACCACATATCTGCTTGCTTCAAGCAGATGGCTTTCCTTCTGGATTAATATCGCATTGTATCTGCCCTGAAATATATGACCAACCCTATTATGCCTCTTGTTGAATAGCTGGGTATAGACTCCATTTAGTTGCCTCATTCCATGAGAAAGGTTTCCATCAGGTGTCTCTATGATCAGGTGATAATGATTATTCATAAGGCAATAGGCATGACATAGCCAGTTGTATCGGGTATTTGCTCTATGAAGTACTTCAAGAAACATCCTTCTGTCTTCGTCTTCTTTATAGATGGGCTTCCTTGCATTTCCTCGTGAAGTTACATGATAGACTGCTCCGTCATATTCTATCCTGAGAGGCCTTGCCATGTTCTTTTATAACATAACAATTGATTAATATGCAAGAAACAAGACTTGACCCCATATGCACATATGCACACAAATTGAAGGGGCTCGGCCAGTGGAACTCGCCTTTTACGAGGCTACATCTACGTTCACGTTAGTTACGACCCGGATATTTGCTCACCGGCCTTACGCCGACTTTGTCGATGGGCTTCAGAAGGCAATGTTTCCGTCACCACCTGCCATCCAAGCTACATGGCTTCCGGCTTTTGCCATGACGGGACTTTCACCCGTTAGATTGCACTGCCCTTCGCTGGGCACGCCAAGAA
>JBAQLU010000031.1:0-2500 GCA_049302065.1 Thermodesulfovibrionales bacterium | reverse complement strand
TGGGTATCGCAATTCCTTTTCTTAATTTCAATTATACTCCTTATATGCGAAGTCACAAGAGTCAAATAGACAGAAATAAGAACGCCTGTGGCGTTTCTGATATTTCTAAAGCCTGTTATCTATAATTTTTACTCAAAATCGAGACTTCTTTAAGATATTCAGCAAGGGATGAGGTAATGATTATGCGTTGATATTTTCACTATCTGATCGAACTGCATATTTAAGCTATGTTAGTGCTTAAGCTTGATACAAAATCCCCCAAAAATGTCAAAATAAACATAAGTTATAGGCAATCCTAAGAGCCATCCCCTAACTGATATAATAAATTTAATGGTTGGTACCAAACGCAAAAAAAGTTATGGAGTATCAAGCGAAGGTTGGATTGCCGTCTATCCTTCATTGCATGAGAGTAAAGAAAAAGGCAAACTCAGGCGTATTATTAAGAGGTTAATTCAGTTGAGGAAGGGGCATTGAAAGTTGAGCTGGCAAAAAACAACAATTAGCACCCCCAACGGCACGGTTGAGGGAATCGCCCCTGTCATCATATCGGCAAGCAGTGCTGATATGCCTACTTTCATACTCCACTTAGATCGTGCTTATTATCTATCAGAGGCGTCACATGTTTGCCCAAATTAATCTTTGGCAAGGATGATTTAATAGCTTACTGCAACATAAATCAACAATTCTAGCTATAATAGTATTAGCATTTTCTGTTTAAGCCCTATCTATTTTCCTCCTGTTTTCAAACTCAGAAGGAAATATAACTACAAATTGAGCGATCTTCATGTCATACGGGTGACATTAAGAAATTTATCTTAGGGAGTATTATGGAAGAAGAGGATATTTTTGAAGAAATTCTTGAGATGGGTAAGAGGCGTGGAAATCTTACTTATGATGAGATAAACAATGCCTTTCCTTCAGAGTTTGTTTCTCCAGGAGAGTTATCAGACTTTATGGATCTTCTGCAAGATATTGGAGTTAACGTTATAGATAATCAGGAACTCTTCACTGACGAGGACGAGGAAGAGGAAGAGGAAGAGTATGAAAAGACAGAGGACATTGTTCAGGCATATTTCCACTCGTTGGGGAATATTTCAATACTGAAAAGGAATGAAGAAGTAGAGCTTGCGAAGAGCTTGGAAGAAGGAAAAGAGATAATTAAAGGAATTGTTACAGCACTGCCTTTATACAAGAAAATCGAAGCGAGTTTAGATGGCAAAAACAAAGAAGACCTGAACAACGAAGAGGAAGATAAAACACATGAATCTCTTGAAATGAGCCTAAAAGTCCTTGACGATCTTATGATAAAAATAGAAGTAGCAGATAGAAAGGTTGCTAAATATGGCACTTTAAAAGGTTTAAAAAAATTAATACATGAAAAAAAGAGAAAGGATATCAATCCGTTACAACTTACTGCGATTGCAAAGGAAGTTCAGAATGAGTATAAGCGAGTTGAATCAGAGGTTGGGATCAAGATTGATGAATTGAAAGACAAATGGGATAGAATAAGCAGGGCAAGAACCCTTGTCAGCGAAGCGAAGGATGAATTAATAACCCGTAATCTGAGGTTGGTAATTAATATAGCTAAGCATTATATGGGGAGGGGATTAGGTCTGCTTGATCTCATTCAGGAAGGTAATATTGGTCTTATGCGGGCTATTGATAAGTTCGACTATAAAAAGGGTTTTAAATTCAGCACCTATGCAACATGGTGGATAAGACAGGGAACAACAAGGGCATTAATTGATCAGACAAAGACTATCAGACTTCCTGTACATATGATGGAATTTTATAACAAGGTTACCAAGGCTTCCAGAGAACTTATGTCCCAGAGTGGAAGAGAACCCAGCAAAGAAGAAATTGCTGAGAGATTAGGAGTTCCTACTAAAAAAGTCGAGGATATATTCAGGTCAGTAAAGGACCCCATATCTCTTCAAACTCCCGTTGGTGATGAGGGTACAGCAATTGAGGATTTTATCAGTGATAAAGATAGTCCTACCCCATATTTCGATACGGAAAGGAATAATATTACCAAGCACATACTGAGGGTTCTTAAGACTCTAAAACCCAGGGAAGCTGAGATTGTAAGAATGAGATTTGGTATAGGATGTGAAAAAGACTGCACCCTTGAAGAAATAGGGAATCATTTTTCTATTACACGTGAAAGGGTAAGACAGATAGAGGTAAAAGCATTAAGAAAACTTAAACATCCCAGTAGACGCTGTGCTTTGAAGGTCTTAATCGGTTAATTACCAGGCCAGGGCAACCCAAACACACCCAAAACCAATTTCACAGGGCAACCTGACCTCTCATGCCTAATGACCGTTTTGGTGGGGGTTGAGGGGGATAATCCTTATCCTAAAATAAATAGAACCATTCTGAAGATCTGTTTCATTGGACAACCTGCAATTATAACAGGATGACTTTTGATCCTCATATGGCTCTAAAATAAAACTTGCGAACCCATATTCGGGTAACCCTGAGCTCTTTTGTCTAAGTG
>JBAQLU010000030.1:0-1668 GCA_049302065.1 Thermodesulfovibrionales bacterium | reverse complement strand
CCCCAATCTTATGTTTTTGTCGTGGGCGACTGCACGAACAAGCACAAAGATCGAGGGATCTTCCTTCCGGGGTGTGCCTCCACCAGCATGCACCGCACCTTCTTCCCTGGAAAGAGTTCAGAAGAGGTACTTGACAACTACCGCAAGGTTCAACCCCAAAAGTTCAACCTTGAGGGTTATGAGTTTCCAGAATAAAAGGTGTGGCAAAGGGGAGAGTAGATTTCGATCCAAATCTTACTTTTTCACCTTCCCGGTTGCGATCCTCCCCTGCCTGTTGGGATTAAGCAGGCAGGGCAAGTGACGTCGTCCCCTTTCTAGCCATCATGGATCTGATGCCTTTATTGAGCATCTTTATAGCTGGGATCACTTGACATCTTTTCTTTGGCTGTATTATAACATTCTCAATTTATCATCAAGGAGGAAGAACATGGCAAGAGAATACCCTATCGTCCGCCTGGAAGATGTTTCCCCAGAACCTGTTTCAGAAGAGGGCGGTTGGAGAAAGATGGATATTCGCTTTATGATTACCGGCGAGAGGCAGGGCTCGAAGAACTGCACGATGTTTAGGGCCCTCTTCCCTCCTGGGGCTCGCCACATGAAACATAGTCATTCGAATTCGGATGAGCTTTTCTATATGATCCGTGGCCATGGTGCCTCCGGTGCTGGCGATAAGGAATATGAGATGAGGGCGGGAAGCGCACATTTTATTCCCAAAGGGGTCAGCCACTGGCTGCGGAATCTCTCCGATACGGAACCGATAGAGGTTGTGGGGGTCTACTTGCATGCGGGGAATTTAAAAGAGTCCGGTTACGTTTTTGAGGGTGAAGTCACTGAGAAAGATATGACGATCAAAAAATAGCTGGTGGATGAGAAGGGAAGTTAAAAATTCGACGAAGAAAGGAGATCGCCATGGCTCTGAGAAGAGACTTTATTGCCCTCCATACAAAAGACCTCGATTGGCAAGATGACACAATCCTGGCCCTGCCAAAGGGAGTTAAAGTGAAAATTCTTTTCGAGGACTCCGAGGTTGGCCGCCAGGATATCATGGTCAAATTCCCACCGGGTTATTTCGAACCCCTCCATACTCATGAATCCTCCCACAGTATTGTCGTCCTTGAAGGGAAGATGTGTGTTGCTGGAAAAGAACTCGGGCCAGGGGATTACGTCTTCGGATGGGATAAGGAACATGGACCCTATCATTATCCTGAAGGCTGTACGGTTTTTGTTGCCGCTATAGGAAAAAGCCTCATTCACCGGTTCGAGAAAAAAGATTAGCCCATCAAATGTGTTCCCTTATGAAGAGTAACTTTTCAGAAATTTCTCATTTTGGACTTGACACGGGTCGATGGGATCATATAAATCTTGTTGAGAGAGGGTATCTCGGAAACAAGTCTATTTGAATTTGCTAGAGAAAGGACGAGCGATGAAGATTTTTAAATCGGAAGAGTACATCAAGATGGCAAATCCAACTCCCGGCAAGCCTTACCGACCGGAGATCCTTACCAAAGAACACCAGGCAAAGAACCTGGGAGGGATGTTCGGCCTCCTGGTTGCGGGAAGCCAGGTGCCTTATCATTACCACAACAACCGCGAGTCGATCATCATCGCGATCAGCGGAGAAGCCATTGAAGTGATCGAAGGTAAAGAGACCCCGATCAAGGCTGGCGA
>JBAQLU010000029.1:0-27827 GCA_049302065.1 Thermodesulfovibrionales bacterium | reverse complement strand
TCGTTTCTCTAAGGCGCATCGGTTCTCCTTTTCTGTTTGATTTTTGTCGCAACAAAGTTTAACAGATGGAGAGCTGATTTGCCTTATGAAAAATCTCTTACTTTATGACTTTTGCAAGATCCTCGTTAGATAGCCTTTAATCAAAGAAGTCCTCTAAGCTGAGCTTCGGCTTTACTGTTCCCCTTATTCTGTCATTCCCGCTTGTCGGGAATCCTTCCCGAGCATAAGTTATCCACAACAATACAGTAAAGCAAAGAAAGATTCCGGATTATCATTCATAATAATTGTGCCATAGATACTGCTCTATTACAAAAGCTCTGATTCCCTATAACCAGTCTTGCCAAGAGTGAAGACCTGTCCCTTTATTTTCCCAAAGATAGGGTAAGTCACCGTTCACAGTTTAACGAGTACACCTACTACTAAACCCTTTCGATGTGTTGCAAGGATTGAAGATTTACAGGTGAATTATTCAAGATTTTACAAGGGAAACACATATCCGTATGGCATAAATTCTTTATTAATTCACTTTACCGCTGGAGTAGGTGCATATAATACGTTTCTTGAGCTATTAAAAACCTCGATTTCATTATTGTTTGGTATTCTACAATCATAATTAAAAGGCTCAACAACTGCTAAGTCCGATAAAAAAGGATATTTGTCGTATAATGTTTTTAAATCCCTTTCTTTCATATTACTAAAAGAAATCCCGTAATCTGAATCCAAAAGGACTTGCCCTAAATAGTTCACCTTGCCTGCTTCAACCTTGAAAGGTATTGAAAACTCATTCTTAGGTTTTTCTAACCAACGGGAAAAACCTGTGCTTTTTGATGATTGCCAAGAATAAATTTCATACTCCCCTGGAGGGACATTATAAAAATCAACCAATGCACAATGGGTAATATATTCTTTAGATGTAGAAGTGTCGCGAACAGCTGAAAAAGCAACCTGTCTATCTTTTGATCTAATGTGGTACTTTGTAAATCTAATTGGTCCAATTAAATTGCAATCATTCTTAGCAGATATAACTAAAATGCCCCTGTCAACAGAATTTTTTAGCGAAGTATTAATGGGATAAGGATTAGGAGAACTGCAAGCTGTCAAAAAAAAGATGATCATTAAAATATATAATTTCATGCAGCTTCTTATATCTAAGCCATAATTTAATCCTTTCAGGTGAGTAGATCGTATCCAGTTTTCTTTCATTTTATCTTACGGCGTTTATTTTCAGTTGAACTATGCACCATTATATCAGCTTTAAAAGGTGTTGAGTCCAGGAAGGAATCTTCACTACATACTTCATGGATAAAATCAGTGCCTTCTTTTACCTCTAATGTATTTTAAAACTAAATAACCTATGAAAATACTAATGGATAAAAAGATAACTACATATTTAATTTTACTTGTATCAATGCCCATATCTTTCAGACTGTGACCTCCCACATACCCTATCGAAACCATTACGGCAATTGTAAAGGTAACTGCAATAGCATCTGTTAAGAGGAATTTCAAAGGATACATTCTCATGATGCCGGAAACAAGAAAAATCTGTGCTCTTAGACCAAGAAAATGCCTCCCAAACAATATAAAGAAGACTCCTCTCTTCTTATATTTATTTTCGAGCATGGCAAGCCTTTCCGGGGATAATAACTTTTGAAACCGTCTGTGGCATACAACCAGACGACCATATTTTCTGCCAACAAGGTAAATGATAAAATCTGATATTAGCACTCCTATATAAATGACAAGTAGGGCAGGTATCGTTTTTATCATATTGCGTTGTATTAAGAATCCACATAAGATGAATGTAGCATCTTCGGGGAAGGGCATGCCAATTCCTCCGAGAATAAGCATGGCAAAAAGTGCTATGTAAGGTGAGTTTTCTACTAACGCTTCGATTTTCTCACACCCTTTTTTCTGGCGTATCCTGAAGGGATAGTTTCTTTCTTAACTTCCATAGTCGGGTCCTTTTCATCACCACAGTATAAGTCCATTATATATCAAAAACGTTTTCTGTAATCGGGTGACCTATGGCTTGCTATTGTGATGTGGTAGGTACTCTCTTTTTAGTTTGATGAGGAAATCGTCTCATATCGAAAAGGTACTGGGATGGTATTTCAGGAGGAGCCAATGAGGTCGACACAGTTATCCCGCTGTTTTCATTAAAGCCTGGACCGGTTTAAGCCCATACGGGCTTCCCTCTTCTATGGCCGTGAGGACGGTACCCCCTCCAGTAAAAAAATAATACTGTGTATTGTCCAGAACAGACAGGTAGAGACCGGGGCAGAGGTTTTTAAACTCCTGAAGAGTATCACCTCCGCCGTACATCTTTATGGCGATTCTGTTCCTGTCAATGGTGCTGTCCAGCGCAGCCGAGCCCGCTGAAAAATGCGGTGTATATCCCATAACGGCATTGACAAAGATGGTCCGGGCGCCCAAAATGCTCTCAGCTACGGAAGGATCATTAAAGGATTCAGGGTGTATATCAAGGATATAGCCGTATTTTTTGCCTTCTTTAAAATCCTTTATCGATATAGTCCTATATTTTCCCTCTATTCTGCCTTCCATAGTATCGGATTCAACGATAAGGGGCAGCTCGATAATCTTTTTCTTTTCTTTATCCTTCTCAACGAGGTCCTTCGCCAGGACGATGTCTTTCTCCAGAATACCCTCTATGGTTACTCCGTACTTTGCACAAAGAAAGGCATTATAGATCACGCCCCCCAGGATCAGGTGATCAACCTTCTCGTAGATTGCATGAAGCGGCTTTATCTTTGTGTCATATTTTGCACCGGCAACTACAGATAAAAAAGGTCTTTGAGGATTGATGACGGAATTCAGATTGATGATCTCCTGCTGCATTAAAAAGCCTGCATAAGAGGGGAGGTACTTTGTAATATCGTATGTCGAGGCATGGGGCTGCCATGAACCGAAGGCATCGTTTATATATATATCTGCAAGCCCTGCAAGCTGAAGGGCAAATTTATCCCTGATCTCTCCCTCAGCTTCTTCACCCTGAAACCAGCGGGTATTGGGAAGATATATACCACCTATCTTCCTCTCCCTGAGATCGCGAATTGCAAGATTGATTGATGTATCAATGCCGGGAATTCCCAATTTCGGGTCTGGATTGAATTGAGGGATATGCAACCGTATGTGCAGCTTATGTTCGAGATATCCTGCGATCGGCCCGACCGATTCGCCCGGCCTGCAGTTGATTTCACCTGTCTTGTTGTCTTTCGGCCTACCCACATGGGTCATGAGGATCGGTCTCCCACCCCGTTCTACGATGTTGTAAAGCGTACCCAAAGAGCGGTCAATTCTGTAAGGGTCTTTGATTCCTCCGTCCTTCACGACGTTATGGTCGAACCTAACAAGAACGATCTTGCCGTTCAGGTCTGCGTTTTGAATTAAGTGCAGTCTCGGGTCTAATCTCTGATAATCAATACTCATATTTCACCTCTCACTTGATTCATCTTTTAAGCTTGATAAGGATGCGACTTTTCCCCATTTATTGCATAAAATTATCAAAATTATGAAAAAGGTTCAAGTGTATATAAAAAGCCGCCGAGGCGAAACGATGAGGGGTTTATAGTTTTATATACAACCTCTAAATTAACCACTTCAAAATATCATCATATTCCCTTATCATATATACATGATAACAGTCGCTGTTTTAACTTTAAGTGATAAGGGTTCCAAAGGTGAACGCGCTGATTCAAGCGGTCCCCTGATTCAGGATATGCTTAAAAGTATAAATGCTGAGGTGAAATTCTACGACATCCTTCCTGATGAAAAAGAATTAATCAAAAAAAAGCTTATCGAGTACAGCGAAAAGGTTGATCTCATTCTTACAACAGGCGGTACAGGGTTATCACCGAGAGATGTCACTCCAGAGGCAACCTTAGACATTATTGATAGAGAGGTGCCCGGCATTGCCGAGGCGATGCGTTCGGAAGGTTTAAAAAAGACAAGCCGGGCAATGCTTTCAAGGGCAGTAGCCGGTGTCAGGGGGACATCTCTGATTGTCAATCTCCCGGGCAGTCCGAAGGCAGTGAAAGAAAACCTGCACGTTATTTTAGAAGTCATTCCCCATGCTATCGAGAAGATTAAGGGTGATCCGTCTGAATGCGCACGTTAATAATAATTTCAAAATCAGATTGCAAATTGAATTTATTTATTAGTAATCTCCCCTCCCCCCTCTTTAAAAAAGAGGGGAATGCATTAAATCTTTTTTATCGATGTATGTCTGTTTTAACTCCCCCTTTTCTTCCGCACTCGGGCGGATTCGCTGAGGCGAAAAAGGGGGATGTAGGGGGATTACTAATATTCATCGAAGTTAAATCACAATGAAAGATATATCATTCTCTTTAGCATTTCTTGCTGGCATATTATCATTTTTATCTCCCTGTGTTCTCCCTCTTATACCTTCTTATGTCTCCTTTATAACCGGTATTTCATTTAAAGACCTTACTGTTGGTGCAGACAGAAAAAAGATCCATTATCTGACGATCACCAATTCAATAGCCTTTATCCTCGGATTCTCCACTGTGTTCATCGCCCTTGGCGTCTCATCGTCAGCCGTTGGAAGTTTTTTCTTTCAGTATATGGATATGATCAGGATTATCGGCGGCGTTCTCGTAATCATCTTCGGGTTTTTTATTGCAGGGATTTTGAAGCTGGATTTTCTTATGATACAGAAGAAGATATATCTCAGCGGCAAGCCAGCCGGGTATGTCGGGACCTTTGTTGTAGGGATGACATTTGCAGCCGGCTGGAGTCCGTGTATCGGCCCGATTCTCGGTACGATCCTGGTTTATGCCGGATCAAAGGGGTCTGCCCTTTATGGATTTCAATTACTTGCAGCATATTCGCTTGGACTTGGAGTGCCTTTCTTTCTCTCAGCGCTTGCCATAAACGTCTTTTTGAGCTATTCACCCAAACTCGCAAGATTCATGCGTGTGATAATGCTCATAAGCGGCCTGCTCCTCATCATCTTCGGTATCCTGCTCCTTACGGATCAAATAAGGGTGCTCACAAGACTATTACCGGATTTCGGGATAAAGTTTTAAAGATATAGGGGATTTCTTTAATGTTTGAGAGATTTTTGACACTCATATGAATTATCTTACACTCAGCGAACTTTCCTGCCTGATTAAATCAACGATTCAATCCTCACTTCCTGATGAGTACTGGGTTACGGCTGAAATAGCACAGATCAACTGCCACTATAGCTCAGGGCATTGTTATTTAGACCTGGCAGAAAAGAAAGATGATACAACAACAGCCAGGATTAAAGCCACAATCTGGGCTGGCAACTTCAGGCAGATCAGGTCCGATTTTCGGACTTTGACAGGGCAGGACATTCAGGCAGGCATGAAGATCCTTATGCTTGCACGAGTCACCTATCATGAGGTGCATGGCTTATCCCTGAATATCAGAGAAATAGACCCCCGGTATACCCTTGGTGAGATGGCGCTCAAACGGAGGCAGATAATTGAGCAGCTCACAAAAGATGGCATCATAGACAAGAACAGGCAATTAGTGCTGCCTCCGGTGATTCAGCGTATTGCGGTCATATCCTCTGTAACAGCAGCAGGATATGGAGACTTTCTGAGCAGGCTGAATAATAACCCCTATGGATACAAGTTCTTGCACAGGCTCTTTCAGGCTTATATGCAGGGCGAAAAAGCTGAGGAGTCAATGCTCAGGGCTTTTAAAAAATGCATAAAATTGCAGGAATATTTTGATGCTGTTGTGGTTATCAGGGGCGGTGGGTCTACTGTTGATCTGCACAGTTTTGACAGCTACCTGTTAGCTAAAACCATAGCGCTTTCACCCCTGCCTGTTTTCACAGGCATCGGGCATGAAAGAGACGAGACAGTGGCAGACAGAGTGGCAAACATGAGATTTGTTACCCCGACTGCAGTAGCCGAGTTTCTTGTTTCAAAGGCAAAAAAGTTCGAGGACAGCATAGATGACCTGAAGCACAGACTGATGATCAGAACAATTACATTGCTCGAAAGAGAAAAACATTATCTGAAGAATCTTACCGGGAGTTTTTCAGGGCATACCGGTGACTATCTCAAGGCGGCTTTCACTGCATTAAAGAACAACACATATATGCTTCAGACTCATGCCCTTGCGACACTGAGAGATCCCTCAATAATTCTCGCGGCTTATGAGGATAGGCTCAAGAATGTAAGCGAAGGATTGCTAAGGAGTAATTACCAGAAACTGAAAGACTTTAGAAAAATATTAGAAGTGCTTCCGGGACATATACTATCACTGCAGTTAAGGAGGCTGGAGAATTTTGAGACAAAGATCGACCTTCTCAATCCCCATAATATCCTTAAAAGGGGTTATAGCATTACCTACTCGAACGGGAAGATATTGAAGGATACAGGGTCGATTAAGAAAGATGATATAATAAACACAAGACTTTATAACGGTTCCATTACCAGCGTCGTGGAAAGCACAGAGGAGGATAAAAAGGATGAGTGAGAAAAAAAAGCTTACTTATGCCAGGGCAATAGAGGAACTTGAAGAGATCATAAACAAGATAGAGACGGAAAGCATTGTCGTTGATGTTCTGACCGAGAAGGTGAAGAGAGCGACATACCTGATAAAATTCTGCCAGGGCAATCTTAGGTCCACTGAGCAGGAAGTGAAAAAGGCGCTCTCTGAAATAGAGGAAAAGCCGGAAGAAGAGGAGTCCGAAGTATCTGAAGAACCAAACGCCGGGCTGTTTTGAAACTAATCTATGAGGTTTTAATGCTCCGTTTCAATATTTGATTCCCTGTCCATTAAATAGAGCGCCTCACTCAATAATAGTTCCGGATACTTTATGGTAGCCTTTATTACGTCTGCAAGGGGATAATCAATATGATAGCCGTCAGCATATACAATTCTGACAAACCTTCTTTTCAGCAGATAACGTCGCTTTTTCCGGCCATTCCTGTCTGTGAACGGAATGATCACATACTCCAGGTCTTCTTCAAGACCGTATTGCCTGATTAATTCATCTACTTCTTCCATGACCGCTCTCTGTGATTATCGGATTTGGATAAAAAGACGGCAGGCACATATGCATCAAAACCTCTTGAACGCAGAATTTATGTCTGTATAGTATCTAAACGCTAAAAATGAAAACCTGCACGTTATCCGGGTTATTAAAGCGCTCACAAAGGTGCTGCACAAGAGCTTTTGCTGCACATATGCCTACCGTCAATTGCATTATTTTATTTGGGTTAACAGAGCAAAGACTTAAACTGCTAATATAACCCCATTGCCTCTCTGACAAGATGCATAGTCTCTTCAGACACCCGTCTTGCTTTTTCAGTTCCTTTATTCACTATATCGAGCAGTAGATCAGGATTATTTATGAGCTCATTCCGTTTTGTCCAGATCGGCTCCATGACCTTAAAGAGATTCCGGATAAGGATCTTTTTGCAATCTATGCAGCCAATGCCGGCTGTCCTGCATCCTATCGCTACCTCCTCCTGCTCTTCTTTTGAAGAGAAAATTTTATGGAGCTGATATACAGGGGATAATTCCGGATCACCAATATCTGTCTTCTTAACCCGCGCCGGATCTGTTACCATTGTCCTTATTTTTTGTTCAACCTCTTTAGGACTGTCAGAGAGATATACAGCATTGTCATAGCTCTTCGACATTTTTCTTCCGTCAATGCCTGGTACCTTGGGGAACTCGGTCAGCAATGCCTCTGGCTCCGGGAAGATTTCTCTATAGAGATAATTGAACCGCCTTGCAATCTCTCTGCTGATCTCAAGGTGGGGAACCTGATCAATCCCAACAGGCACATACTTTGCCCTGTAGATAATAATATCTGCGGTCTGGAGCAGGGGATATCCCAGGAACCCATAGTTTGACAGGTCTCTCTCCTTAAGCTCCTGCTGTTTCTCTTTATAGGTGGGCACCCTTTCAAGCCACCCAAGTGGCGTTATCATTGACAGAAGCAGATGCAGTTCAGCATGTTCGAGAACCCTGGACTGTATAAATATGGTGCATTTTTCAGGGTCAAGGCCTGCAGCCAGAAAATTAACAAGGAGGTCCTTTGTTGATTCCTTTATCGAAGAAGGCTCTGCATATCCTGTGGTGAGTGAATGCCAGTCTGCAACAAAATAATAGCAATCATATTTATCCTGAAGCTTCACCCAGTTACTCAATGCCCCTATAAGGTTGCCGATGTGCAACTTACCGCTTGACTGCATGCCGCTTAAAACTCTTTCCTTGTTCATATATCACCTCACGGGAAAATTATCTGTCAGACACTAAAATAATTCCAGCAATCTCAAAAACAGGTTTACTATCGGCATAATAAAATAGCTTGCAATACCGGTTGCAATAAGAAAAATTACAATAAAGAAACCGAATGGTTCAATCTTGCTGAATGAAACAGCCTGTTTGTAAGGCAGAAAACCTGTTAATACCCTGCCGCCGTCGAGTGGCGGGATCGGGATCATATTGAATGCTGCAAGGACTACATTCACTACCACACTTGACTGGAATATCATGATCAGAGGGGTCATTACCGTTGAACTGATTGATTCGGGCAAGAAAAATGAAAGGGGAGCTATTATGAATTTCAGGATGAGGATACTGACTATCGAGAGAAGAATGTTTGTTACCGGTCCTGCAGCTGCTGAAATAGCCATATCCCTTTTGGGGTTTTTAAAATTCAAGGGATTAATGGGAACAGGTTTCGCATAGCCAAAAACAAACTGACCATTAGTGAATATCAGGAGCATGAGCGGCATCAATACGGTACCGACCGGGTCAATATGGGCAATAGGGTTTAAGGTGAGCCTACCCATCATTTTGGCTGTTGGATCACCCAACCGGTTTGCTACAAAACCATGTGAAAGTTCATGAAATACGATCGCTATCAAGATCGGAAAAGCTGATATAACTATATGTCTGACTATATTTGATAAATCCAAAATGTTAAGGCCTTTCTCAAAGGGATTGACGGTTTGTTTCGTAACGTTTAAATAAAAACTATACTTTGTACGAAAAACTATTGTCAAGTTATGGGTAAGCAGTATATAATTAAAAAAAACAATTTATGACTGCAATAGTCATTATCCCTGCCCGTTATGATTCAACCCGTTTCCCGGGGAAACCCCTTTACCCTCTAAAAGGCAAACCCGTAATCCAGCATGTTTATGAGAACTCAAAACGCTCACGTCTTGCCAACGATGTTATCGTTGCAACTGACAGCGAAACCATATTTGAAAGGGTCATGGCTTTTGAAGGAAAGGCGATAATGACTGATAAAAGGCATCCCTCCGGAACAGACAGGATTGCAGAAGTTGCTGCTTCACTGGATTATGATATAATTGTCAATGTGCAGGGAGATGAACCTCTGATACGCCCTGAGATGATCGATGATGTGATTGCTGTCCTTGATGATAAAAGAGCCTCTCTCGGCACCCTGGTAAAACGCATTGATAATCCGGATGAAATCACAGATCCAAATGTCGTGAAAGTCGTTTTTGATCCTGAGATGTTTGCTCTGTATTTTTCAAGAGCGCCAATGCCTTTCCATAGGGACGATTGGAAGATCAGAGATTGCAGATTTCAGATTGCAGAAAGTTCACTATTTGAGGTTTACAAGCATATAGGTATTTACAGTTATCGGAGGGAAGCGCTTATTGCATTTTCCGGAATGAGACCAACAAGGCTTGAGCAGACAGAAAAGCTTGAGCAGTTAAGGGCGCTCGAAAATGGAATGAAAATCAAGGTAAGGGAAACTCTCTTTGAAACATATGGGCTGGATACTCCCGAAGACTTGGAAAGGGTGGAGAAATGTCTAAGTACATCTTTGTAACAGGCGGGGTTGTTTCAGCCCTTGGCAAGGGAATTGCAGCCGCTGCTACCGGCGCTCTCCTTGAAGCAAAAGGGTTGAAGGTCACACTGCAGAAATTAGACCCTTACATTAATGTAGATCCCGGCACGTTGAGCCCTTTTCAGCATGGTGAGGTTTTTGTCACAGACGATGGGGCCGAAACAGACCTTGACCTCGGACATTACGAGAGATTCACATCAATAAGGACTTCACAGGCAAATAACTTTACAACGGGGAAGATTTATTACAACGTCATCACAAAAGAACGACGCGGAGATTTTCTTGGAGAGACTGTCCAGGTTGTTCCGCATATAACCGATGAGATAAAAAGGGCTATTAAATCTGTCAGCAACGGCTATGACATTGTGATCGTAGAGATTGGCGGCACAATCGGAGATATCGAAAGCCTTCCTTTCCTTGAAGCAATCAGGCAGATCAGGTACGATGTCGGGAGGGAAAATGTACTTTATATACATCTTACGTTGATCCCTTATATAAAGAGCGCAGGTGAGATCAAGACAAAACCGACACAGCACAGCGTTAAAGAGTTCAGGGAAATAGGCATTCAGCCGGATATCATTTTGTGCAGGACTGAATGGCCCCTCCCGCCCGAAGCAAAAAAGAAGATCGCCATTAACTGTAACCTCGATACAGATGCTGTTATATCTGCAAAGGATGTTGAGACAATCTATGAAGTCCCTCTGATGTTGCATTATGAAGGGCTTGATCATCTGATAAGCAAGAAATTTAATCTGAGTCCAAACGAGCCGGAGCTTACTCTCTGGAAAGATATTGTCAGAAAGATAAAGGAACCAAAGAATGCAGTCACTATAGCAATAGTCGGGAAATATACCGGACTGAAGGACTCTTATAAAAGTCTCATGGAGGCCCTTATTCATGGAGGCATTGCAAACGACGCCCGTGTCAATCTTCAGTGGATAGATTCAGAGGAGATAGAGATACATGGCCCTGAGAGATTTTTATCCGAGGCCGATGGCATTCTGGTGCCCGGGGGATTTGGATACAGGGGGATCGAAGGAAAGATTAAGGCTATTAAATTTGCCCGAGAAAAAAGGATACCGTATTTTGGTATCTGCCTTGGCATGCAGTGTGCTGTAATAGAGTTTGCAAGAAATGTCTGCGGTCTTCCTGCCAACAGTTCAGAGTTTGACCTGAACACAAAGGAACCGGTTATCTATCTGATGGAGAGGTGGTATGACTTCAAGAAGGAAAAAACAGAGGTGCGATCAGAGGATTCTCATAAGGGTGGAACTATGAGGCTTGGCGCATATCCATGTATTCTTAAGGAAGGGACTCAAGCCCTAAAGGCTTATGGTCTCAAAGAAATATCTGAAAGGCACAGGCACAGGTATGAATTCAATAATGCATACAGGGGCATTCTCACAAGACATGGATTGAAGATCAGCGGCCTCAGCCCTGACGAAGAACTTGTTGAGATCATCGAGATTGAAGACCATCCCTGGTTTCTCGGTTGCCAGTTTCATCCGGAGTTCAAATCAAGGCCAACAGATCCACATCCGTTATTCAGGGCATTCATAGAAGCATCTCTCAGGGAAAAAAGGTCTTTATTCCCTGATGAAGAGATCAATAAAGAAGAGACGAGCAGAGGCATTTAGGAAGAATGTTCTAACCGGATTGAATATTGACTAACGAAATCCAGATAGCACACACAAAACTCGGAGGTAACAATCCGCTTTTTATTATCGCCGGGCCATGTGTTATCGAAAGCGAGGATATTGTCTTCTCTGCCGCAAAAAGGCTGAAGGAAATTTGCAGCAGTATCGGACTTCCTCTTTTATTCAAAAGTTCATATGATAAAGCAAACCGCACATCCATATCCTCTTTCAGAGGGCCTGGTCTGGAAAAGGGATTAAGAGTCCTTTCGGATGTTCGAAGCAGGTTTGATATCCCCGTTATTTCTGATGTCCACACAGTAGAAGAGGTGAAGATTGCATCAGAGGTCCTCGATGCCCTTCAGATCCCGGCTTTTTTATGCAGACAGACGGATATTATCCTTGCCGCATCAAAGACTATGAAACCGGTCAATATTAAAAAAGGGCAATTTCTTGCACCGTGGGATGTCCGGAACATTCTTGATAAATTCATATCAACAGGCAACAGGAATGTATTCATCACTGAACGGGGAACATCTTTCGGATATAACAACCTCGTTGTAGATTTCAGAGGGATTCCTGTAATGCGCTCTTTTGGATACCCGGTTATTTTTGATGTTACCCACAGCCTTCAGCTGCCCGGTGGCATGGGGAAAAGCTCAGGCGGGCAGAAGGAATTCGCAGAACCGCTCGCACGTGCTGCAGCAGCAGTTCACATAGATGGCCTCTTTATGGAGGTACACCCGGAACCCGACAGGGCATTGTGTGATGGGCCGAACATGATAAAACTGGATGAACTGGAGGATCTCTTAAGAACTGTCAAAGCTATCCACGAACTGATAAAACCGACTTAATCCCGCTGAGATTCAGATACGGTTTTTAAAGAAATAAAATCTGTTATGATATCAGAGTTATATTAATAGTACAGCGTATTTTTTGTCATTCCCGAAGTTCGTAATCGGGAATCCATGGTTTTCAATGCTTTCTGGATTCCGGATCAAGTCCGGAATGACGACTAAAAGCCATTGTTTATTGAAAAGTTCGCTGTAGTGTTAAGATAACATCTATTAATGATCAGGAAAACAAAAAATAAGGCTTCAGGGAAGATTCATTCCAATGATAAGATCCTTAATGTTGCCCGGAAGGTCCTGCGGATTGAAGCAGAGGCTGTCCATGCCCTGATCAAGAAACTTAACAAGAGTTTTGAAAGGGCAGTGGATATAATCTTCGAAAGAAGAGGCAGAGTTGTTGTGACAGGGATGGGCAAGTCAGGACTTGTCGGGAAAAAAATTGCAGCCACACTTGCTTCTACCGGCACGCCTGCCTTTTTTCTTCACCCTGCTGAGGCAAGTCATGGAGATCTCGGCATGGTTACAGAAAGAGATGTTATTATCGCTCTGTCAAACAGCGGAGAGACCGGGGAACTTATCGGACTGATCCCTTTCTTAAAGAGGTTTGGCGTTAAGCTGATTTCCATAACTGGAAACCCAAGCTCTACACTTGCAAAGCTATCTGATGTAACACTTGATGTTTCTGTTAAAGAAGAGGCCTGTCCAATGGGGATAGTTCCCACTGCATCAACGACTGCAACCATGGCAATGGGAGATGCCCTTGCAGTAGCGCTTCTCACCAAAAGAGGTCTGAACGAAAAAGACTTTGCGTTTTATCATCCCGGCGGAAGTATAGGGAAAAAGTTTTTTATCAAGGTAAAAGACCTGATGCATTCTGGAGATCGTCTGCCGATTGTGTCCATTGACACCCCGATGTCAAAGGCTGTCATTGAGATGTCTTCCAAGAGGCTTGGTCACGCAATCGTCTTAGATAAAAATAACAGAATAGCCGGAGTAATAACAGACGGAGATGTGCGGAGGGGATTGGAGAAATGGGGTGGAAGGCTTTTTGAGCAGACAGTGAAAAAAGTCATGACGAAAAAACCCAGGATGATATCTGGTGAAGAACTTGCAGCAAAAGCTTTATCCATCATGGATAGTTGTTCGATAACAGCCCTCATTGTGCCTGATGACAGGAAAAGACCTCTTGGGATTATTCACCTGCATGATATTTTGCGGCAGGGTATTGTCTAATAGTGAAGAAACCAGGTGTCTCACCGTATATTACACCTGAAGGGCATAAGCGTTTAAATGAGGAACTCTCATATCTGTGGAAGATTAAACGCCCCCAGGTTACCCAGGCTGTTGCTGAAGCTGCTGCGATGGGGGATCGTTCTGAGAACGCAGAGTATATTTATGGCAAGAAGCAGTTACGGCAGATTGATTCCCGTATACGTTTTCTTGCAAAGAGACTGAGCGAGTTGATTGTAGTGGATAGGATACCTAAAGATACTTCAAAGGTATTTTTTGGTGCATGGGTTGAAGTTGAGGATACTGATGGAAACATTTCGCGGTATCGCATTGTGGGGCCTGATGAAACTAACCTTGAAAAAGATTTTATCAGTATCGATTCACCTATGGCAAAGGCATTGTTACGCAGGGCAATAGGTGATGAAGTTGTTGTGAGCAGACCGAACGGTACAACTGCTTTTGTTGTGAATTCCATCCATTATTGATTAAGTTTTTAATACCCCACAGTCTCTGCGGCGGGGAGTTTCATTTTTCAAATCACTTTTTTCTGAAGGCCTCATAAAAGGGATTGTTAACAAACCGCTTTGTATTTTTTTCGTCTCTATCACGTTTTATCCCTGGCTTCGCAACTGCCTTCACGTCTTCATTTTTAGGCGCTGCCTCCTTCTTGTCCCGTCCGCTTTTCATGGATAGGGAGATGCGTTTCCGCTGCAGGTCCACGTCCAGCACTGTAACAGTCACCTTCTGATGGACATTCACCACATCCCCCGGGGTTTTAATAAACCTGTCGGATAGTTCGCTGATATGTATGAGTCCGTCCTGGTGAACACCTATGTCAACGAAGACCCCAAAAGCCGTTATATTGGTGACGATGCCAGGCAGTTTCATCCCTGCCTTCACATCCTCGATCTTTTCGACACCCTCTGCAAACCTGAAAGACTCGAACCCCTCTCTGGGATCCCTTCCCGGCTTGGCGAGCTCAGCCATGATGTCGTTCAGTGTAGGCATCCCAACTGAGTCAGTCACATATCGGGTAAGATCAATATTTTCCCTAAGTCTGTCGTCCTTCATTAGGTCTGCCATCGAGCATCCCATATCCCCGGCCATAGCGTCGACAATGTGATAGCTTTCGGGATGGACCGCGCTTCTGTCAAGGGGGTTTTCACCATCCCGTATGCGAAGGAAGCCTGCAGCCTGCTCAAAGGCCTTTGGCCCGAGGCGGGAGACCTTCCTCAATTCCCCCCGTGACCTGAAGGGACCGTGCTCGTTTCTAAACTCCACGATGTTCTTTGCGAGTTGTGGCCCAAGCCCTGATACATAGGTCAGAAGCTGTCTGCTCGCTGTGTTTACTTCAACCCCTACTCCATTGACACAACTGACGACTACGTCATCAAGGCTTTTCTTCAATGCAGTCTGGTCCACATCATGCTGGTATTGCCCCACTCCGATGGACTTCGGATCTATCTTTACCAGTTCGGCCAATGGGTCCATAAGACGCCGTCCGATCGAGACCGAACCGCGAACAGTTACATCATGATCAGGAAATTCTTCCCTCGCTACATCTGAAGCCGAATAGATGGAAGCGCCGCTTTCATTTACCATAACAACGTTAATCCCCGCCGGAAGGCCGAGTCCTCTTATGAATGATTCTGTCTCCCTTCCAGCGGTGCCGTTTCCTATAGCTATTGCCTCGATCCTGAAACGTCCGCAGATATCCCTGATCTTTTCTGCAGCCTCTCCAAGCCCCTTTTCTGAGAAGAGGGGATAGATAGTATCGTTATGGAGCAGTTTCCCCTGTTGGTTAAGACATACCACTTTGCAGCCTGTCCTGTAACCCGGGTCAATTGCGAGTACGTTTTTTCCGCCAAGTGGCGGGGAAAGCAGGAGCTGCCTGAGGTTTTCAACAAATACCCGTATAGCCTTCTCATCCGCCTGCTTCTTTGTGGCAAGGCGGATTTCAGTCTCCATGGAAGCGGACAGCAGCCGTTTATAGCTGTCATGAACAGCAGTCTGGACCTGTTCAGAAGCCGGACCAGTTCCCTTTAAAAAAAGCGATTCGAGAAGTTTCAGCGCCTCATCTTCCGGAGGCAATATGCGGAGGATAAGGAACCCCTCGCTCTCCCCCCGACGAATTGCCAGAATCCTGTGTGAAGGAGCCTTTGCAACAGGCTCTTCCCATTCATAATAGTCTTTATACTTTATGCCTTCTTCCTCTTTGCCTGAAATGACCTTAGACCGCATGATGCCTTTCACTAAAAAAAGCTCCCGCATCCTTTCCCTTGCCCGCTGGTCCTCGCTTACCCATTCAGCAATGATATCCCTGGCACCGGCAAGCGCCTCTTCGGCTGATACAACCCCTTTTTCGAGGTCTATAAACGCAGCAGCTTCAGCTTCTACATCCATCTCTCCCTGTTCAAAAATATGCGCAGCGAAAGGTTCAAGCCCCTTCTCCTTAGCCACCGTTGCCCGGGTGCGTCGCTTTGGTCTAAACGGGAGATAGATATCCTCAAGAACTGTGAGAGATTCAGCCCCTCCGATCTTCCCTTTCAGTTCGTCGGTGAGCAGGCCCCGCTCTTCCAGAGACCTGACAATAGCCTCGCGCCGTTTATCCAGTTCCCTGAGCTGTTCGAGCCTGTCCCTAACAGCAGTGACAGCAACTTCGTCAAGGCTTCCGGTGGCCTCCTTCCGGTACCGCGCAATAAAGGGCACAGTTGCGCCTTCGTCAAGCAGCATGGCCGAAGCCCTGACCTGTGATGGTTGAATGGCAAGTTCTTTTGCGATTACAGAAATATGTGATTCGGTCATTGACATGAACATACGGGATATGTTTTCGACTTAGTGACTATAATAGCTTATCAGAAAAGGGAATCCGGAGTAAAGTGAGGCTCTTGCAAAAGTCTTGCAATCATGATGTAGCCGCAAACTTTAGTTTGCGTGTTTTATTTGTTTTCAGTGCCTTACAAACGCAGGCTAAAGCCTGCGGCTACCAGAATAGGACTTTTGCAAGAGCCTCAAGTGAATGACAATTACTGCGGGAAAAAATAACGCTGAGGAAGCGCTGGTGTATAATAAACAGTCATGCTCTCGATCGGACATGTAAAGGTTGCTTCTCAGCTTGTCCTTGCCCCTATGGCTGGGATAAGCGACCTGCCCTTCCGTATAATCAGCAGGTCGTTCGGGTGCGAACTTGCATTTACTGAGATGATAAGCTCCCACTCCCTTATCCGTAACAATAGGACTACATTGAAAATGCTTTCAACATCCCCGGATGACAGGCCTATAGGTGTCCAGATTCTCGGATGCGATCCGGAAATTATCAAAAGGGCGCTGGATATTTTATCGGGATATGCCTTTGATGTCATTGATTTCAATGCTGCATGTCCGGTAAATAAGGTTGTACTAAGGGGAGAAGGGGCCGGGCTGCTCAAAGAGCCGGTGAAGCTGGGAAAACTCCTGAAGGTAATCGTAGAAACTACCAGGGTGCCTGTAACTGTTAAGATACGCTCCGGCTGGGATGAAACATCTGTTAACGCGGTAAAGATAGCTCTGTGTGCGCAGGATGCAGGAGTGCAGGGGGTTGTTATACACGGCAGGACAAGGGCGCAGGGATACAGCGGAAAAGTCGATTATTCTGTAATAAGAGAAGTAAAAGAGTCTCTCGAAATACCTGTTATTGCAAGCGGGGATGCACTGACACCGGTTCTTATCAGAAAACTTTTCGATGAAACCGGGTGCAATGGTGTGGCTGTGGCAAGGGGAGCTCTCGGCAATCCCTGGATATTCCAGGAGACGATTGAATATTTGAAGAGTGGTACAATATCTTGCAGGCCGGATATTCATGAGATAGTACAAACCATGAAAAAACATCTTGCTTTGCTCGTCGAATTCCACGGAGAAAGGACCGGCGTTATGTTATTCCGGAAACTCTTCACATGGTATACGAGGGGAATGACAGCAAAACAACTGAAAGTCAGGGCATTCCATGCAGGAACGAGTGATGAGATGCTGCGATTGATCGATGAAATACAGACCTTGCCGGGCCTGGAAAGATGTTTTAAAAAAACTTGTATTTAACTGAGATTCATGTGGTATGCGGAGCGAGATTACAGTAACCCCCCAAAATGCATTTAGATAAAAAGACGGCAGGCACATATGCATCAAAACCTCTTGAATGCAGAATTTGCGTCTGTATAGTATATAAACGCTGAGAATGAAAACGTGCACGTTATCCGGGTCATTAAAGCGCCCACAAAGGTGCTGCACAAGAGCTTTTGCTGCACATATGCCTACCGTCAATTGCATTTTTTGGGTAAAGGAGAGATTTGTAATATAAGAAAGAAATGGCTCTTTTTCAGTTCTATGTAAAAACAGGCATTTTCTTGATTGTTACCATCATACTCGGACCATTTTATTTTTTTATACTCCTAACTTTTTACAGGTGGCGCCAAAGTATAGGACCTAAACTTGTCCAGTTTTATTCAAAGATTTGTCTCTTGATTTTTCGTGTTGATATTGAACAGGTGAAAAATTATCAGGTCTTTGAAAAAAACAAAAAAGGCATGCTCATAATTTCAAACCATGTTGGTTTTTTAGATATTTTTGTGCTATCCGCTTTATTTGGATCGGTATTTGTTAGTAAAGCCGAAGTAAAATATTATCCGATAATTGGGCAGATCGCCTGGTTGATGGGCGTTATTTTTTTAAACCGAAATGCTTCAAACGAAAGACTCAGGGTGCTCAATACAATTGCGAACAAGTGTTCGACAAGAATAGTTGTTGTTTTTCCGCAAGGTACGACCAGTCGCATTACTGAGCGAATGTCTTTCAAGAGAGGTATTTTTAAGGTGATAGAACTAAACCCTGACATATCATTATTGCCGATAACACTTTATTATAAAGATGATATGGAAATTGCATGGAACAAGCCACAATCTTTTAAAGAAAATGCAATGAGGATCAGTGCAAAAAAAAGAATTCACATAAAGTTGATCATTCATAACTCTGTTACCATTGATGATTACAGGGGAAAGACCACCCCTCAAATATGCGCAATGGTAGAAAAAACTGTTTTAGAGCCTTTACAGAAAGAGTACCGGGAAATTTAGTTTAGGTTCATATATATTGATAACGGCTGAGGATAGAGTATTTGAGCGGATTTTTTTGCTGATAGTCAAATACAGCATGTGAAAATAGAGAGGCAAAAACCTCACAGGAGGAACGACCGAGAATGAGCGAAAATGCTCTATCCTCGGTTCAGTACCCGCCTTTCCCCTTAAGATAATCTCCGAGAAGCCCCCTGCTGTGCTCGTCGTCATGACAATAAATGCAGAGGTTTTCCCAGTTAGAGCCATTCGAGGGATTGTTCATGCGATTCCCGTCCTTATGGTGTACTGTAAGAAGATTCCTGTTTTTGAAATCAAACTCTCTCCCGCATTTAGCACAGAACAGACCGTGTATTTTCAGGGATTGTTCCCTGTAATTTGAGGCAGGTGCAGACCCCTCTTTTAATTCTCTGACGATTTCAGCAACGGTTTTGTCTCCAGCAGTTTTTTTTGGCTGAGGTCTCCTGACTTTTCGTTGTCTGCTTCCCAAAAGTTCACCTCCTTACCTTTATTCTTTCTGCTCCCCTCGTACAACTCGTACTTAAGGAGCCTGCATTCTATCCCGCCATTGAAAAAAGGGATTCTTCGTTTTGTTCTCAACCCTACATTCTTTGCCAGATCAGGGTTTCCGGTGAAGATATATCCATTATATCCCCTGCACTTTTGTTTAAAGAAATCTCCAATCCCGGTATACACGACCTCAAGCTCTCTGATCTTTCCCATTCGCTCACCATATTCCGGATTGATTATTACTATCCCCTTCCCGTCAGGAACTACAGTCCCGGAATAATCGCATACAGCGAATTCGATTAGATGTGCCACACCGGCAGTAGCAGCATTTTTCTTTGCTGCCTCAACCGCCTCTCTCCTGATATCAGTGGCAACAATTTTATACCCAAAGGTCTTTTTTGTCTCTTTTTTTGCCTGTATACGCAGATTCTCCCAGAGCGATTCATTAAATCCCTTAATATGCATAAAACCATAATTATTTCTCAAAATACCAGGCGCCCTGTTGAGAGCAATGAATGCTGCCTCAATCGCTAAGGTTCCACTTCCGCACATGGGATTGATGAAATGGCTGCTGCCGTCCCATCCGGTTGCCAAAATTACCGCAGCAGCAAGGGTCTCCTGCATGGGCGCTGTTAATGGGATCTTTCTGTACCCGCGCCTGGAGAGAGGTTCCCCTGAGGTATCAAAATACACGGCGCAGTGATCGTCCTTCCAGTAGAGGTTTACCACGACCCTGTCCTGATCAGGACCCGAATCAGGACGCTGCCCGCATTTTTCCCTGATCCTGTCGACTATCGATCTTTGCACCTTACATTTGCATAGCGTGAGTCCCTGATGCTCTGATTATCCACGCTGGATGTTACGCAGAGATAACCATCCTTTGCTATATACTCTTCCCATGCTATCTTAGAGACTGCATCATAAAGGGCATCGGCATTATGCACGGTGAATTCCTCAATAAGGAAAAGGACGCGATGAGCTGTGCGAAGGTGTAGATTAAACCGAAGCGTATCGTCCATAGTCCCCTCTGTTGCTATGCCTGCTATAGTTTCAGATAGCACAGGAAATTCGAGTTGAAGGAGTTCTTCCCTCAAAAAAGGCGTTATCCCCTTAGCACAGGTAATCAGAATCCTGTTTTTTTTCATGCCTTTATTTTATGGTCTTTCACCCGAATATCGCAATCAATCTCTTCTATAAAAAGATTACAATGAAATGATTCTCATGAAAATCTCAGGGCACTGGATATACCGGTTAACACTGCTGCTTAGAACATTTTCAGGATGAAACGTTCAAATTGCAAGATAAACTTCGGAATTCTGCTGAAATGCGCGGCAATTCCGGCAATTCCGAATTCCGGGGACACCATACTTATTTTCTCCTCCTCTTTTAACATAAAACTGAATATAACACCCCAGAATGTAAAATCCGCCTCTGAATTCAGTAAGGTGTCCCCCGAATATGTCCCCCGAATACCCCCCCAGACGCCATAATACCCCAATTCGACAGTTTTCAAAACTCAGATCATCCAGCTACCTCTGTATGAACATAACCGCATCAGCGCAAACGTATCCGTTGGCGCTATTGGAAACCATCACATTACCGGAAGTACCCTGGACAAACGGAAACGTGCCAAGGTATATCCACTGCGATCCTGCAAGTTGCTGGTTCAGAGCGAATGTTTGATATCCGCCGTCATAGTTGACCGTATAGGGTACATTTGTGGCCCTGTTGGCATCGGCAGTCCACCGCACATATACGTCGTAGTCGCCATTGGCGGGAATCGAGGGAGTCCAGTAGGCTGTAACCGTTCCTGTACCGGCTGGGGCTGCTAAATGGTCTCCCCCGTAGCCGCCGTTGGTATACCGGGTCCATCCTTTTGAAACGGTCGCGCTGCCGTTGTCTAACACGATAATGTCGGCATCCACTGTGAGATCGCTCACAAGGATGTCAAATTCGTAGACGGAATTCGCCGGTGAGGGCCCATATGCCTTTTCTATCTTGACGTATCTGCCGGGTACGACAATATTAGACCACCTCTCGTCCCATTTCCCAGCGCCGTCCAGGCCGATTTTTATGGGGAAAGCTCCACTCAACAAGGTCCAGGGGCCGGCAAATCCGTCACTGGCGTAGATTTTCCAATCAGACGGGCTTGATCCGGTATAGAACCTGAAGCCATAAATCTTCAAGCGTTTTCCCTTTTTGCCGCCGACATCATAGACCACCCACGGCGAACCCCAACTCATGCCTGTGCTGAGGTTGTCATCGCGGAGACTCTGGGCAGTATAATAGCTTCCCTCTCTGGCATCCACCGTGAGTGAAGGAGTTTTCCATGAGAGGTTTTCCATGGCACCAGGGTATTCTTTGGCGCCAATGTCCGGGCCGCTGCCGCTGAACTCGTCATTGATTCCGGCGATCGGCTCGCCGGCATTAATGCACAGGGAATACGGTTCAAGGCTATAGTCTTCGAGGAGAAGCGGATTGGCCCAGAGCACATTGCTGCCCAATATCCCATCTGCGACTACATAGTAGTTGTTAGTGGAGGCGGTTATGGTGGCCGGATTGCCCGCTATTCCGGTTTTACAACGGTAAATAATGTTGTTCCGCACGTCGGCGCTGCTCGAGTAATCAACCCTGATTCCTGTGGTACCCTGGGGCTCTCCATTATACAAGTTGGAGATGGTATTGTGGTACAGATTGGCATGAGAGCTGTTTTCCAGGTCGATAGTGGGGTTGATATTCGTGTGGTTGTGGAAAACGTTTCGTTCAACATTCATGGTGCTGTTAACTAATTGCAGCTCATACGGCCAGTTGTTATACATCTCACATTCTTTGACGCTGCCCACACAGCTATCAAAACTTGCGCCGCCGCCAATTCCGCAGTCGCGCACGATCACCCGTTTCAATGTCACATCGCAGCGCTGCGCCATGATGTTGCGGGTGCCGCTTGCCTCAAAAACGCTGTTCTGGATTATGATTACAGAGTCCGCTGCTTCTATTCCAGGCGTGCCCGAATGGCTGACATTACAGCCGAACATAGTCAGCGAGGCGTTGTCGAAGACGGTGATGTTCGGTGCACCCGAACTGTAGGAAATACTGGTTCCGGTCACCATGGCCGTAGCCCCGCGCTGGACGGTCAGGACTGGCGCTCCGCCACTCTGGCCACTATGGTCCAGAGTACAATTTTCAATAGTAACCATTGTCCCTGGATCGAAAATAGAAATACACGGCTTGCCGCTGTAGGTGATGGTGGAATCCTTGATTACGGCCGAAGAGCCATTCAGCACGGACATCCCGGTAGTACCATTTGCGATTCCATTATGGTCCAGTATCATATCGGCAATCGTGCCGACGGTTGATCCGCTAATAACGGTAATACCCGGCGCGCCATTGTTCTGTACATCAGGGTCTGCCGGGTCTTTCCTTCCCCGAATCTCCGTAATGTCGGAAGCAACAATGCCGATCCCGGCAGCACCGTTTCCTGTGATGCGATTGTCGGCCTCGAGAGTGACTCTCACCCGTCCTCCGGAGCCGTTATGGCCGATCCCGGCCGCACCGTTATGGTGCAGGTCGTTGTTGCTGATTGTGGTGACGGAGGAGCCCTCGCACATGCCTATGCCGGCTGCGCCGTTATCATAGCACTCGTTATAGGCGATCATGTCACAATGTCCGGCCCCCCGGATTCCGATGCCGCCGTCCTTATTGCCGTATGACGTATTGCCGCTGATTTCCACGGCATTGGCCCCGTTGATTCCGATGCCGGCCGCCCTGTCCCAGCCATTGCCTTCGGGTGCACCGGCCAGCATCCCTCCGCGGGTCACGGTGTTGTCAATGACCTTTACAAAACCGAGATCTTCGGGATACTCACCGGGCTGGATATCCGGCGGTAAATCATGGTAAGCCGGATTGCTCGAACGGCAGCCTATCCCGGCATTCCTTGCGCCGTCCACGTAGTTGCCTTCGATAATGTGGTACTGGATCTGACCGGTTTTTGGGTCATAGCCGCCGGTGTCGTCGGCGCCAATGCCGGCACCGTGTTCGCCTGCATAGGGATAAGGAAGACCGTAAGGCGGATTGTACTGGGTCTCCCAGGTTTGGCTGTCCTCCGTTCCGGAACTGTCGTTCATGCCGGAATCAAAGACCCAGTTCCCCTTCACGACCGGATGACTCGGCCGGTTCACGGGATACCTTCCGGCCTGCGCTCCCTTGCGGGACCCTATTCCTACCCATGAGCTCTTATAGACCAGGTTCTTGACAATCAGAGGATGGGCGCCATGCTGGCAGCCAATGCCCGGACTCTCATGCCCATGCACGGATATAGACTCAAAGCACTCGTTATTGTACATGATGGCGTAGGAATAATGATTGTTCCCCAGGTTGTTCCCCTCGTTGTTATGGACCACATTATTAATTAGAACCGGATGAGCATCGTACTTGATGTTGGTATAACGAAAATCAAGGTTGCTGTGGTCCGGATTGGCAGGGTCCTCGCCCCATACCTGGGCATGACTTCCCAGCCCGCTGCTTCCGTTACAGCGTACGATGTTATTGATCATGGTTCCTGATCCGCCTCTGGTCTGAATCACATGAGAATGGCCGGGTGTCTGATGGTTCACCAGCGGCATTCTCTGTATCGTAAAGCCGTCCAGCAGAGTGCCAATCGTTGAGCCCTTCGGAAAATCCACCATCGGAGCAGTGATGATGCCGTGTTCCCGGTCTTCATCCGGAGAGTACAGGCCATCAATTATGGTACGGGCAGCACGGCACAGTACGATCTTCGATGTCATCCCATAGTCTTCAGCCCTGCTGTCCCTGTGCAAGGCCAGGGCCGTCTTTACGTTGCCGTTCAAATCGGTTACCGTCTCCGGAGGCAGCGAAAAGTTCTCATATGGAATGAGATCGTTTCCTCCGCTACCGGAATCGCTTACCACTTTGATTCCTCTTTTGGGTATTCTTATCTGTTCGTAGTACGTGCCCTCCTTCACCAGTACGGTATCGCGCCGGTCCGCAGCATTCAGCGCCGCCTGTATGGTGGAAAACTCACCACTCCCGGGGGTTTTCGAGACCACCAGCGTTCGGCTGGGAAGATTGGCCCAGTTGTTCAGGACCTGGGTGATAACCTGCTTCCGGGAGTCATTATTGCCGGGCAGACAATAGAACTGTCCGAACCGTCCGTTATCGGTATTTACCAGGACAATGTTATCCGACTGATAATTCTCACCGTCCTCAGCGAAGACCTCTTCCGGACGCCAGTAGGACATATGATTCCAGTCGGAAGAGGCCGCATCGATAAGCAAACGGTCATACTTCAGCGCATATTGCGCCTCGTAGGGTACAAAAGCGCTGATACCATAGTCTCCGTTATTGTATTGCCCATCAAAGGTCGGATTATCGGGATGGACATAATCCCGCACCGCGGTGGTCGGCACCTGCAGCCCACCGCCGCTGCAAAGGCCGGAAGAAGAAACGTCCAGTATCTTGCCGGCCCCTTCCGCTCCTGCACCGTCCGTAAGCTTCCGGCCGCCGGTGTCAACATAGGTGCCGAACGGCTCGGATCCCGTCCAGATGATCATATTGCCGTTTTTCACCCATCTTTCGGCCAGCGAATCGTCTGCCTCCCCGTGGAATATCCCGTACGGACAGATATCCACAATGACCAGGACGTCTGATATTCCGTCGGCCATATGAGCATTCATCCATGAAATCAGCGAATCTACCGTACTTGAACTGTATCCATAGAACTTCTCCTTGGAATTTCCTGGTACGAATACATTACCAAAAATATAGTCCGCGCACCCTTCTTGCTCGCTGACGCTCAGCATCCCGTCAACCTGGGGGTTGTATATGGCCAGTGTATTGACCGAAGAAGCGGCCCAGGCGTTAACGGCGGCGAACAATCCCATGATGATCCAGAATACCACCAGACAGAGACTCACTTTGACCTTTCTCTTTTCTTCCATAGCGATCCTCCTTCCGAGCTCCTTCCGGCACATCCTTTGTTTCCTGCCGGGAAAAAGCCCCTCACTGTCTGAATTTTGCGCTTCTTTGATTCTCAAATCGCATCCATGCCAATATGAACAACTCCCGAATCACCTCCCTCCTTTTTCCTTTATATGATTCCAGAATACCTTGCGATTTCAGTCCCGGGAACCTGAGATCTCTAAGGTGCTTCGGCAGATGCTTCCTTCCTCCTTTACTACCGGAGGCTGATCACCGCATCCGACTCCCGCTCCCTTTACTGCTCATGATCCTCAGGTTTTATCCCGTCCTTATTATAGCAATTGCTTTTATTTAAATATAAGCATACTCTCTTAATAATATATTACAATAGGTGATTAGATCGATAAAAAGAATGCCTTAGCCGATTTTATTATGATAATTAGTTTTTATCTATTATTTATTCTCGAAATCAATAATATTTAAGCTTTTTCATGAACAATAACAATAATGACCAGAAAAAATAATTCGATGATTATTAAAGTGAAATCTTTTATTGACTTTTTTATTGAGCTAAAGCTTAAATTATACGATAGGTATTTTTCTGATAATATTGCTTCTTTTTGTATTTGTTTTATGATAGGTTGGGAAATAAAGATTATTAGGAAAGGAGGTGTCTTGAGTTAATTGGGGTTTTCTTAGTTAATTAACGTCTAAAAAGGAGGGTAAGAGTCTTATGAAGAAAATATTGTATACTCTAACGGTCTTGCTCTGTGTTTTTGCTATAACCGGCATAGCCTATTCAGGTTCAACTGTTTTTGTCAAAACAGATAAGACCATGTATTTAATGGATCCTTTTTATTGGGTGTATAGCGCTGCATACTGTATACTTCCGGGTCCTGGAAATGTTAATGCAGGGTATTGGCCTATAGGAGGATACCCGCATGATATAAACTTTACTGTAAAGACCTATGATGCTACCGGAAAGGTTCAGGATCTCGGCAGCCTTTCCTACAAGGTATTGGATGGCGCTTCTGTTCTGAAAAACGGACTGGTTGCTGCAACTGTTGCCCCTGGAGTTTACAGCGACAAGTTTCAGTTAACGGATTACGATCTTGGAGGCAATAGTTTTACCGGGCAGACGCCTAAGCAACTCGCTTTGCAGATTCTGGACAGCCAGAATAATGTAATAAATGAGCAGAAAGTATATGTGGGACGCTGGGGCTGTGATCGTTGTCACATAGAAGCCGGGCTCGCAAAGAATATTTATAGCTGGGTCGGACCAACAGGAGGATTTTTCGGTCCGCACGGCTGGGGAGGCATCCTGGGCAGGACCGGATCGGCAGCGAATGCCTTTACTGATATGGTTGTCAAGGATTCGAAACTGGCCCATACCCCGGGAGATATCCTGGCGAATCATGAAATGACTATTCATAAACAGTGTGGGAATATTGCGTGTTCACCCTGCCATCAAGGGACAAATGGCGTAGCATTACGCGCCCCATGGGGAGCAGGATACCGGGATTGCTGGGTTGACCAGTCCAAAAGCAGGGCCGTGGAATGTACATTCTGTCACGGCATAGAGGGCGGATACACCCCGAAGGATGCAGATGGCAATCTTGTAAGGTGGGCGTCTGTAGCGGGGTTCATCTCACCCGAACACAAGCATGTTAATGTTCCGGCGCCGGATCCGAATGCAAGACCTGCAGTAATCGGTGGGCCATGGCTGGCGAGGCAGAACTGCTCTAATGCAGGGTGCCATGGGCATATCAATGAAACGAATGACACACGTGTTGATAACGCAAAACCGGATTGCCGCTTGTGTCACGGAGTACACAACAAAAATCCATTCTAAAAAGCTAATAAGCTAATATTAACAACAGTCCCCTTCCGGTAGGAAGGGGACTGTTGTTTCCCCAAAACTTATTTTACATCACTTCTTTGCGTTAATTTTTTAGTCAACCCGGTTTATCGGGAATCAGGACTTTTAAACCTAACCCATACAAGCCGGAATTTTTTATAAAATCTCCCTTATCCCATGGTTTGTCTTTTGTCATTTCGAACCCTTCGCTTTCTGTCATTTCGAGCGAAGCGAGAAATCTTCTTCGTTCGCTCAGGACAGAGAATTCCGGAGGGTCAGGCTTGCGGTTATGCGTTTGGCATAGGGTTCTTTCGTTAATCCTCACCTAAGATTTTGAGCAAACAGCTATCGCAGAATCATCCGTTTATTGACGGCAATAAGAGCACAGCCCTTGCAACATCGCTGGTCTTTCTCGAAATGAACGGGAGTCAGCATAGCGGACACTCAAGGGAAATTGTATGATGCCATGATAGAAATTGCAACGGGGAATTTACAAATGCGCTGGCAATCTCATAACTATTTGATTTTAAACTGGTGCGAGGGGGGGATTTGAACCCCCACGGAGTTACCCACTGGATCCTAAGTCCAGCGCGTCTGCCAGTTCCGCCACTCTCGCATGATTGATTTTAAAGGATTTTGGGGTGGTACTGTAAGGGGCACAGGGTCAAATCTTCATTCTTGACATAACAAGACACAAAATAGTATAAAAGCACATGGCAAGGCCGCTTCGCATACAATATCCGGGTGCAGTGTATCATATTACATGCAGGGGGAATGACAGGAAAAATATTTTCAGGGATAACCTTGACCGGAAGAAGCTGCTTGAGATTTTTGTTC